>NZ_CP027727.1:1262556-1578196 GCF_003851685.1 Pseudomonas sp. R5-89-07
CGCTCGATCTTGCCCCAGTTCTGAATCACCACCACGACCAGCAGCACCAGCAGGACTTTCTTGAGCACGCCGCCCAGCATCAGTTACGGCGCTTGAGCTGGTCGGTCAGTTGGGTCGGCAGGCCCTTGATGATCAAGGTGCCGGCGGCTTCGTCATATTCGATCTTGTCGCCCAGCAGGTGCGCTTCAAAACTGATGGACAAGCCTTCGGCGCGGCCGGTGAAGCGGCGGAACTGGTTGAGCGTGCGTTTGTCGGCGGGGATCTCCGGCGACAGGCCGTAGTCCTTGTTGCGAATGTGGTCGTAAAACGCTTTGGGCCGATCCTCATCGATCAAGCCGGACAATTCTTCCAGGCCCATGGGCTCGCCGAGCTTGGCCTGGCTACTGGCGTAGTCCACCAGGGTCTTGGTTTTCTCGCGGGCCGACTCGTCCGGCAGGTCTTCGCTTTCAACGAAGTCGCTGAACGCCTTGAGCAGGGTGCGGGTTTCGCCCGGGCCGTCGACGCCTTCCTGGCAGCCGATAAAGTCGCGGAAGTACTCCGAGACCTTCTTGCCGTTCTTGCCCTTGATAAACGAGATGTATTGCTTGGACTGCTTGTTGTTCTGCCACTCGGAGATGTTGATCCGCGCTGCCAGGTGCAGTTGGCCCAGGTCCAGGTGGCGTGAGGGGGTCACGTCCAGTTCATCGGTCACCGCCACGCCTTCGCTGTGGTGCAGCAGCGCGATGGCCAGGTAGTCGGTCATGCCCTGCTGGTAGTGGGCGAACAGCACGTGGCCGCCGGTGGACAGGTTGGACTCTTCCATCAGCTTCTGCAGATGCTCCACGGCCGTACGGCTGAATGCGGTGAAGTCCAGGCCACCATCAAAGTATTCCTTCAACCAGCCGCTGAACGGGTGCGCGCCGGACTCGGCATGGAAGAAACCCCAGGCCTTGCCTTGTTTGGCGTTGTAGCTCTCGTTGAGGTCGGCAAGCATGTTCTCGATGGCGGCGGATTCGGACAGCTCCGAATCACGGGCATGCAGAACTGCGGGAGTGCCGTCGGGTTTTTTGTCGATCAGGTGGACGATGCAATGACGGATCGGCATAGGCTTCTCGGCTGGTTGAAGGGGAGCGGTGAGCCTCCCCCAAAAAGTTGCCCAGTGTACCGCACCCATTGGTCAAGACGCGCCCGGAAGGGCGTTTTGGATGTTCTCCGACCGGGCATATGCCTTTTTTTCACGGTTTAGAGCGATAAAGCTGACCAAATGGGTATGTTGAGGCGGATATTTCCCCGTCTCTGTGCTAGTTTTGCCCCGTCTTACGCCAAGTCTCGGCGTTAAGCGTGCATTCAGCATTTGTCAGGTCGAACCAATCCCCGTTTCAAGCATCTATAACCCCGTTCTCCGAGGTTATAGCCGGGGCGCCAGACCCACGACGGTCGGGCTCGACGGCTGACACTGCACTCTGCAATCCATATGAATTTGATAGGGAAGGAACACCACAATGGCTTTGACTAAAGACCAACTGATCGCTGATATCGCTGAAGCTATCGACGCGCCAAAAACCACCGCGCGCGCAGCGCTGGACCAACTGGGCCAGATCGTTGCCGATCAGCTGGAAAACGGCGGCGAAATCACTCTGCCAGGTATCGGCAAGCTGAAAGTGACCGAGCGTCCTGCCCGTACTGGCCGTAACCCTTCGACTGGCGCTGCCATCGAAATCGCTGCCAAGAAAGTTATCAAGCTGGTTGTGGCCAAAGGCCTGACCGACGCTGTTAACAAGTAAGACGCCGTAAAAAAACCGTGCTCCGGAGTGATCCGGGCACGGTTTTTTGTTGCCTGCTATTTGGCATTTAACTGTAGGAGCGAGCTTGCTCGCGAAAAACGTTAACGATAATGCGGTCATCCTGGATGTACGCGGTGCCTACAAGATCTTCGCGAGCAAGCTCGCTCCTACAGGTGGGTGCTATCGCACCCAGCGCTGACGCCAGATTTGCTGTTCGTTCTTGGTCTGGAAAGTCCAGGCCACAAAGCGGCTTTGCTTCTGGCCCTGGGACATTTCCACCACCTGGCTTTCCAGTACGCCGGCTTTTTTCAGTGCAGTCTCGATCGCGGGCAAGTTTGACGCTTTTGACACCAGTGTGCTGAACCACAGCACCTTGTGGGCAAAGTGCGCACTTTCAGCGATCAGTTGCGTGACGAAACGCGCTTCACCACCCTCGCACCACAGCTCGGCCGACTGGCCACCGAAGTTCAGCACCGGCAACTTGCGCTTGGGGTCGGCTCTGCCCAGGGCGCGCCACTTGCGCTCGCTGCCCTTGGTGGCTTCGTCCATGGACGCGTGGAACGGCGGGTTGCACATGGTCAGGTCGAAACGCTCGCCCGGCTCCAGCAGGCCCAACAGGATCTGCTTGGGGTTGGGTTGCTGGCGCAGCTCGATGACCTTGCTCAGGTCGTTGGACTGCACGATGGCCTTGGCGGCGGCAACGGCGATAGGGTCGACTTCCGAGCCCAGGAAGTTCCAGCGGTACTCCATGTAGCCAATCAGCGGGTAGACGCAGTTGGCGCCCATGCCGATGTCCAGCACCTTGACGATGGAACCGCGCGGAATCTTGCCGTCGTTGACGCTGGCCAGCAGGTCGGCGAGGAAGTGCACGTAGTCGGCACGCCCTGGCACCGGCGGGCACAGGTAATCGGCGGGAATGTCCCAGTGCTGGATGCCATAGAACGACTTGAGCAACGCCCGGTTGAACACCCGCACCGCATCCGGGCTGGCAAAGTCGATACTTTCCTTGCCGTAGGGGTTGATGATCACGAATTTCGCCAGCTCGGGCGTGGTCTTGATCAGCGCCGGGAAGTCGTAACGGCCTGTGTGGCGGTTGCGCGGATGCAGGGTAGCCTCTTTGCGTGGCACGACGGGTTTGGCCGTGGCTGCAGTCTTGGGCTTCTTGCGTGGAGGTTTGGGTGTAGTGGGGGCGGTCATGATGATTCTGGTGTTGGCTCAAAGTGGCGGCCATTGTCACACATTCCCGAGGATAACTCGGTCAAATGTGGGAGGGGGCTTGCCCCCGATGGCAGTGTGTCAGTCAATTATCTGTTAACTGACCCACCGCCATCGGGGGCAAGCCCCCTCCCACATTGACTGCATTGCCAGCAGGAGATCGGGAACGATCAGGCAAAAAAAAGAGACCCGAAGGTCTCTTTTTTACACGGGTTGCCCCCTTACAGGCTGGAAATCCGCGCATGTTGCTCGGCCAGTTTGCCCAAAGCCTGTTCAGCTTCGGCCAACTTGGCGCGTTCCTTCTCGATGACTTCTGCCGGCGCCTTGTCGACGAACGCCGCGTTGGACAGCTTGCCGCCCACGCGCTGAACTTCGCCTTGCAGGCGGGCAATTTCCTTGTCGAGGCGAGCCAGTTCCGCGCCCTTGTCGATCAGGCCGGCCATCGGCACCAGCACCTCCATGTCGCCAACCAGCGCGGTGGCGGACAGCGGTGCTTCGGCGCCTGCAGCCAATACGGTGATCGACTCCAGCTTGGCCAGTTTCTTGAGCAGCGCATCGTTCTCGCTGAGGCGACGCTGGTCTTCGGCGCTGGCGTTCTTGACGAACACGGCCAGCGGCTTGCCTGGGCCGATGTTCATCTCGGCGCGGATGTTGCGCGTGCCGAGCATCAAGGTCTTGAGCCATTCGATATCGCTTTCGGCGGCTTCATCGATACGGGCTTCATTGGCCACCGGCCAAGGCTGCAGCATGATGGTTTTGCCTTGGATACCGGCCAGCGGCGCCAGGCGCTGCCAGATTTCTTCGGTGATGAACGGCATGAACGGATGCGCCAGGCGCAGCGCCACTTCCAGCACCCGCACCAGGGTGCGGCGAGTGCCACGTTGGCGTTCGACCGGCGCGTTTTCGTCCCACAGTACGGGCTTGGACAGTTCCAGGTACCAGTCGCAATACTGGTTCCAGATGAACTCGTACAGCGCCTGTGCGGCCAGGTCGAAACGGAACTGGTCGAGCTGGCGGGTCACTTCGGCTTCGGTGCGCTGCAACTGCGAAATGATCCAGCGGTCGGCCAGGCTCAGCTCGAAGGCTTCGCCGTTCTGACCGCAGTCTTCGCCTTTATCCAGCACGTAGCGTGCGGCGTTCCAGATCTTGTTGCAGAAGTTGCGGTAGCCTTCGACGCGGCCCATGTCGAACTTGATGTCGCGGCCGGTGGAGGCCAGCGAGCAGAACGTGAAGCGCAGGGCGTCGGTGCCGTAGCTGGCAATGCCGTCGGCGAATTCGTCGCGGGTCTGCTTTTCGATCTTCTTCGCCAGTTTGGGCTGCATCAGGCCCGAGGTGCGTTTCTGCACCAGGGTTTCCAGGTCGATGCCGTCGATGATGTCCAGCGGGTCCAGGACGTTGCCCTTGGACTTGGACATCTTCTGGCCCTGGCCATCGCGCACCAGCCCGTGCACGTACACGGTCTTGAACGGTACCTGCGGCGTGCCGTCTTCGTTCTTCACCAAGTGCATGGTCAGCATGATCATCCGGGCAACCCAGAAGAAAATGATGTCGAAGCCGGTGACCAGCACGTCGGTGGAGTGGAATTTCTTCAGGAATTCGGTCTGCTGCGGCCAGCCCAGGGTGGAGAACGTCCACAGGCCGGAGCTGAACCAGGTGTCCAGTACGTCGTTGTCCTGCTGCAGCGCGATGTCGGCGCCGAGGTTGTGCTTGGCACGCACTTCGGCTTCGTCGCGGCCTACGTAGACCTTGCCCGACTCGTCGTACCAGGCTGGAATCCGGTGGCCCCACCACAGTTGACGGCTGATGCACCAATCCTGGATGTCGCGCATCCACGAGAAGTACATGTTCTCGTACTGCTTGGGCACGAACTGGATGCGACCGTCTTCCACGGCGGCAATCGCCGGCTCGGCCAGCGGCTTGGTGGACACGTACCACTGGTCGGTCAGCCACGGCTCGATCACGGTGCCGGAACGGTCGCCCTTCGGCACTTTCAGCGCGTGGTCGTCCACGCTCACCAGCAAGCCGGCGGCGTCGAAGGCGGCCACGATCTGCTTGCGCGCTTCGAAGCGGTCCAGGCCTGCGTATTCGGCCGGGATCTGGCCGTCGATGCTCTCGTTCAGCGTGCCGTCCAGGTTGAATACCTGGCAGGCCGGCAGTACGGCGGCGTTCTTGTCGAAGATGTTGAGCAGCGGCAGGTTGTGGCGCTTGCCGACTTCGTAGTCGTTGAAGTCGTGGGCCGGGGTGATTTTCACGCAGCCGGTGCCGAACTCAGGATCGCAATAGTCGTCCGCGATGATCGGGATGCGGCGGCCCACCAGCGGCAGCTCGACGAACTTGCCGATCAGTGCCTGGTAGCGCTCGTCGTTCGGGTTAACCGCGACGGCGGCGTCGCCGAGCATGGTTTCCGGACGGGTGGTGGCGACGATCAGGTAGTCGTTGCCTTCAGCGGTCTTGGCGCCGTCAGCCAGCGGGTACTTGAGGTTCCACAGGAAACCTTTCTCGTCGTGGTTTTCCACTTCGAGGTCAGAAATTGCCGTGTGCAGCTTGGTGTCCCAGTTGACCAGGCGCTTGCCGCGGTAGATCAGGCCGTCTTCATGCAGGCGTACGAAAGCTTCCTTCACCGCTTCCGACAGGCCGTCGTCCATGGTGAAGCGCTCGCGGCTCCAGTCCACGGACGAACCCAGGCGACGGATCTGACGGCTGATATTGCCGCCGGACTGGTCTTTCCACTCCCAGATTTTCTCCAGGAATTTCTCGCGGCCCAGGTCGTGACGGCTTTGGCCGGTGGCTTCCAGTTGGCGTTCCACCAGCATCTGGGTGGCGATACCCGCGTGGTCGGTGCCCGGTTGCCACAGGGTGTTGCGACCCTGCATGCGGCGGAAGCGGATCAATGCATCCATGATCGCGTTGTTGAAGCCATGGCCCATGTGCAGGCTGCCAGTGACGTTCGGCGGCGGAATCATGATGGTGTAGGAGTCGCCCGCACCTTGTGGGGCGAAATAGTTCTCGGACTCCCAGGTGTTGTACCAGGAAGTTTCGATAGCGTGGGGCTGATAGGTCTTATCCATGCGCGGCGGGACCCTAGTTGGCATTTATTCAGGAAAGCCGGCAAGTATAACGGGGGATAGGGCGAAGGGCGAGGCGAAGACAGGCTTGAGGTGCATGCGATCACATGTGGGAGGGGGCTTGCCCCCGATAGCGGTGGATCAGTCACAACATCACTGACTGACACACTGCTATCGGGGGCAAGCCCCCTCCCACAGGGGATTTATGTCTGGTTCAGGATTGGTACTGGCTCAACAGCCGCTCCATCCGCGCATCCATCCGTCGCTTGATCTCGGCTTCGATGTGCGGGGCAAAGTCGTCGATCACGTCTTGCATGATCAGTTGCGCGGCGGCGCGCAGTTCGTTGTCCAAGTGCAGCAGCAAAGCGTCGGGGGCTTTTTCTGCGGCGGGAGCGGGCGGTGTCACCATAGGCTCCGGCGCAGCAGCAGGCTTGTTGCCGACCATGTCGAACAACAGCGGAATCTGTACCTCGCCCTCGACCGGTTCGGTCAACAGCGGCGGTTGCAAACCATCATCACCCAGCAACTGGCGGATCGACTCGAGGTCGTCCAGCAGGTGGTCGTCTTTTTTCAGCGGGTTGGGCGTGTCCATCATGTACTCAAAGTCGTTGTAGCCGGTGATCCTGCAGAGGATAGCCCTGTTCGCGGTAGAAACGGAAACTCTCCCGCGCGGCCTGACGAATAGCCGGGTCTTCCACCACCACTTCCGCCACGCGGGCGAAGGCTTTGGCAAAGGCGGGTACTTTCAGGTCAAGGTTGACCAGCAGGTCATGGTGATTGCCGCAATTGTCCCCGAGGCCCAGCACTACCAGGCTGTCGGGTTCCGATTCGGCGGGGCCGTGGGGCACGAAGCTTTCGCCCTTGAAACGCCACAGGCGCGCATCGAGGTCCTCGCGCTGGGCGGCATCGCTGCAATGCAGGTAGATGCGATGGCCCATGCGCCAGGCTTTTTCGGTGAGCTTGCAGGCAAAGTCCAGGCGCGCGGACGGGTCGGCGCTGGGCAATATATAGAAGTCGACTTGGGTCATTGCGGTTCCTGGTGCTGGCCCGCCAGTTCTGTAGGAGCGAGCTTGCTCGCGAAAACCAGAGGACACCGCGTTCATCCAGGGGGCGCGCGGTATCGTTGGCGATCTTCGCGAGCAAGCTCGCTCCTACAGAAGGGCCGGGGGCGCTTAGGCTTTGGCGCGATCCAGCAGGTACTGGGTCAGCAGGGGTACCGGACGGCCAGTGGCGCCTTTGTCCTTGCCGCCGCTGGTCCAGGCAGTGCCGGCGATGTCCAGGTGCGCCCAGTTGAAGTTCTTGGCGAACCGCGACAGGAAGCACGCGGCGGTGATGGTGCCGGCTTTCGGGCCGCCGATGTTGGCGATGTCGGCGAACGGGCTGTCCAGTTGCTCCTGGTACTCATCGAACAGCGGCAGCTGCCAGGCGCGGTCGTCGGCGGCCTTGCCGGCGCTGAGCAGTTGCTCGATCAGTTCGTCGTTGTTGCCCAGCAGGCCCGACGTATGGGCGCCCAGGGCCACCACGCAGGCACCGGTCAGGGTGGCGATGTCGATCACTGCTTGCGGCTTGAAGCGTTCGGCGTAGGTCAGCGCGTCACACAGCACCAGGCGGCCTTCGGCGTCGGTGTTGAGGATCTCCACGGTCTGGCCGCTCATGGTCGTGACGATATCGCCTGGGCGGGCGGCACCGCCGCTCGGCATGTTCTCGGCGCAGGCCAGGATGCACACCAGGTTGACCGGCAGCTTGAGTTCCAGCACGGCACGCAGGGTGCCGAACACGCTGGCGGCGCCGCCCATGTCGTACTTCATCTCATCCATGCCGGCGCCCGGCTTGAGGCTGATGCCACCGGTGTCGAAGGTGATGCCTTTGCCGACCAGGGCGTAAGGCTTCTCGGACTTCTTGCCGCCGTTGTATTGCATCACGATCAGGCGTGGCGGCTGGTCGCTGCCCTGGCCCACGGCATAGAACGAGCCCATGCCCAGGTCCTTGATCTTTTTCTCGTCCAGCACTTCAACCTTGAGGCCCTTGAATTCTTTGCCCAGCGCCTTGGCCTGTTCGCCGAGGAAGGTCGGGTGGCAGATGTTCGGCGGCAGGTTGCCCAGGTCGCGGGTGAACGACATGCCTTTGGCGATAGCCGTTGCATGAGTGACGGCGCGTTCGACTTCAGCCTGGGCGGCCTTGATGGTCAGCAGGGTGATTTTCTTCAGCGCGCGGGGTTCGGCTTTCTGGCTTTTGAACTGGTCGAAGACGTAGCCGCCGTCCACCAGGCTTTCGGCCAGCAGGCGGGTCTTGCCGTAGCTGTCACGGCCTTTGACGACGATCTCGTCGAGTGCCAGGGCTGCATCGGTGCCGCCCAGGCCTTTAAGAGTGTTGAGGATGCCGCTGATGATCTTGCGGAACGGACGGTCGCCCAGCTCAGCGTCCTTGCCCACGCCCACCAGCAATACGCGCTCGGCCTTGAGGTTCGGCAGGCTCTGCAGCAGCAGGCTCTGGCCGACTTTGCCGGCCAGGTCGCCGCGCTTGAGCACGGCGCTGATGGCGCCGCCGCTCAGTTCATCCAGTTGCTTGGCGGCAACGCCGAGTTTGCGGCCTTCGCCGACAGCGACCACGAGGGTGGCGGTTTTCAACGTTTCGGGGCTAACGCTTTTTACAACCAATTCCATTTTCGGGTCCCTTATAAAGGTCGGTGAGCCTGGCGTTTGTACTCAGGCTTTAAAGCTTGGCGGCGTTGTAAACCGCCAGCGACAAAGGCCGCAGTTTGAACCTCGCCAGCGGAGCCTGACAACCCTCGAAGCACGCTTTGTGCATGCGCATGAGGTTGCGCAGTGACAGGCGCGGTCAATCACAGGATAATGCGCCATCTTTTTAGCCGGCCCGTGCAAGCGGGTCGACTCGGTATGCTTGCTTGTTTGGCCGCCTTAGCCTGACAACCCTGGAGTGTCTGGTTTGATCGTCTTCCGTTATCTGTCCCGCGAAGTCCTGTTGACCCTGAGTGCCGTGAGTGCGGTATTGCTGGTCATCATCATGAGTGGTCGTTTCGTCAAATTCCTCGCACAGGCCGCCTCGGGCGCCCTGGATCCGGGCTCTCTGTTCCTGATCATGGGCTTTCGCCTGCCGGGCTTTTTGCAACTGATCCTGCCGCTCGGCCTGTTCCTTGGCATCCTGCTGGCCTATGGCCGGCTGTATCTCGAAAGCGAGATGACCGTGCTGTCGGCCACCGGCATGAGCCAGCAGCGCCTGCTGGCCATGACCCTGGTGCCGGCTGCCGGTGTTGCACTGCTGGTGGCTTGGTTGAGCCTGAGCCTGGCGCCCCAGGGGGCCATGCAGTTCCAGCTGCTGCTGAACAAGCAGGACGCGATGACCGAGTTCGACACCCTCGAACCCGGGCGTTTCCAGGCGCTCAACGACGGCACGCGTGTGACCTACACCGAGCAGATGACCGAAGACCGTTCGAACCTGAGCGGTGTGTTCATTTCCCAGAAAAACCTCGGCACCGACCAGAAAGACCGCGGCATCTCGATTCTGGTGGCCGACGGTGGGCGCCAGGAAGTGCGCCCCGACGGCAGCCGCTACCTGATCCTGGACAACGGCTATCGCTACGATGGCAGCCCGGGGTTGGCCGACTACCGCGTGATCAAGTACGACACCTACGGCGTCATGCTGCCCAAGCCCGAGATCAGCGACGAGGTCACCGACCGCGATGCACTGCCGACGGCGTCGCTGTTCGGTAGCCAGGAACTGCGCTCCATCGCCGAGCTGCAATGGCGCCTGTCCCTGCCGCTGCTGGTATTCATCGTAACCTTGATGGCGGTGCCGCTGTCGCGCGTCAACCCGCGTCAGGGCCGATTCCTCAAGCTGCTGCCGGCGATCCTGCTGTATATGGCCTACCTGACCATCCTGATTTCCGCCCGTGGTTCCCTGGAAAAGGGCAAGATTCCACCCGCCCTGGGCCTGTGGTGGGTGCACGGGATTTTCCTGGTAATCGGCCTGGGGCTTCTCTATTGGGAGCCTATCCGTTTGAAAATGAAGAGCCGTCGTGGCCTGAAGGAGTTGGCTCGTGGCTAAGCTCGATCGCTACATTGGTAGCAGCGTACTGATCGCCATCCTGGCGGTACTGGGCATTATCCTGGGGCTGGCGTCGTTGTTTGCCTTCATCGATGAAGTGGGCAACGTCACCGACACCTATACGGTCATGGACGTTCTGAGCTTCGTCGCGCTGACCGCGCCGCGTCGTCTCTACGACATGATGCCGATGGCCGGCCTGATCGGCTGCCTGATTGGCCTGGGTACCCTGGCCAGCAACAGCGAACTGACCATCATGCGCGCGGCGGGCGTGTCCATCGGCCGTATCGTCTGGGCGGTGATGAAGCCGATGCTGCTGTTGATGGCGTGCAGCGTGCTGATCGGCGAATACGTCGCGCCGCCGTCCGAAGCCACCGCCCAGGCCAATCGCGCCCTGGCCCAGGGTTCGGGCGATGCGCAAAGCTCCAAGCACGGCCTGTGGCACCGCCAGGGTGACGAGTTCATCCACATCAACGCCGTGCAGCCGGGCGGGCTGTTGGTTGGGGTCACGCGCTACACCTTCGACAAGGAGCGGCACATGCTCAGCTCCAGTTTCGCCAAGCGCGCGCAGTACGATGGCGAGAAATGGCAGCTGAGCGACGTCACCACCACGCTCTTCCACAATGTGGGCGAGGGCATCAAGGCGAGCACCGAAGTGGTCAACGAGCCCACCCAGACATGGGACATCGCGCTCAAGCCGGAACTGCTCAACACGGTGATCATGGTTCCGGAAACCCTGCCGATCTCGGGGCTGTGGAGCTACATCCACTACCTCAAGGACCAGGGCCTGAACAACGGTCGCTACTGGCTGGCCTTCTGGGTCAAGGTGTTGCAGCCGGTGGTCACCGCCGCGCTGGTATTGATGGCGATCTCCTTTATCTTCGGCCCGTTGCGTTCCGTGACCCTCGGTCAGCGGGTATTCACCGGGGTGCTGGTGGGCTTTACCTTCCGTATCGCCCAGGACCTGCTGGGGCCGTCGAGCCTGGTATTCGGCTTTTCGCCTTTGTTCGCGGTGCTGGTGCCGACGTTCATCTGCGCCGTCGCCGGGTTCTGGTTGTTGCGCCGAGCCGGTTGATTACGCGCTTATGCACAAAAAATGCCCCGCTCATCCCCGCGGGGCATTTTTGTTCTGGTCAGCAAAGATGACGTCCGGGCTGAGCATCAGGTACAATTCCCGGCTATTTTTCAGCGGGCAATCTGCCTGCAGCCTTTTTGAGTGTTGATCCGTGAGTGATTTGAGTCATATCCGCAATTTCTCCATCATCGCCCACATTGACCATGGCAAGTCGACGCTGGCCGATCGATTCATCCAGATGTGCGGCGGCCTTGCCGAGCGTGAAATGGAAGCCCAGGTCCTGGACTCCATGGACCTCGAGCGTGAACGCGGGATCACCATCAAGGCCCATAGCGTTACCCTTTATTACACCGCTAAAGACGGCATCAAGTACCAACTGAACTTCATTGACACCCCCGGTCACGTTGACTTCACCTACGAAGTCAGCCGCTCGCTGGCGGCCTGTGAAGGGGCCTTGCTGGTGGTCGACGCCGGCCAGGGCGTCGAGGCCCAATCCGTGGCCAACTGCTATACCGCCATCGAGCAGGGCCTGGAGGTCATGCCGGTGCTGAACAAGATCGACCTGCCTCAGGCCGATCCGGACCGCGTAAAAGAAGAAATCGAAAAAATCATCGGCATTGACGCCACCGACGCCGTCGAGTGCAGCGCCAAGACCGGCCTGGGCGTCGACGAAGTGCTCGAGCGTCTGGTCAAGACCATCCCCGCGCCAACCGGCAACTACGAAGATCCGCTGCAGGCGTTGATCATCGATTCCTGGTTCGACAACTACCTGGGCGTTGTTTCCCTGGTGCGCGTGCGCCACGGCCGCGTGAAGAAGGGCGACAAGATCCTGGTCAAGTCCACCGGCAAGATCCACCTGGTGGACAGCGTCGGTGTATTCAACCCCAAGCACACCGCCACCACTGACCTGAAGGCCGGTGAAGTGGGCTTCATCATCGCCGGTATCAAGGACATTCATGGGGCACCGGTAGGTGACACCCTGACCTTGAGTTCCACCCCCGATGTCGACGTGCTGCCGGGCTTCAAGCGCATCCAGCCGCAGGTCTACGCCGGCCTGTTCCCGGTCAGCTCCGACGACTTCGAAGACTTCCGCGAAGCCCTGCAAAAGCTGACCCTCAACGACTCGTCGTTGCAGTACACCCCGGAAAGCTCCGACGCCCTTGGTTTCGGCTTCCGCTGCGGGTTCCTGGGCATGCTGCACATGGAAATCATCCAGGAGCGCCTGGAGCGCGAGTACGACCTGGACCTGATCACCACTGCACCCACGGTTATTTTTGAGCTGGCGCTGAAAACCGGTGAAACGATTTACGTCGACAACCCGTCCAAGCTTCCGGACCTGTCGTCCATTGAAGACATGCGCGAGCCAATCGTGCGGGCCAATATCCTGGTTCCGCAGGAGCACTTGGGCAACGTCATCACCCTGTGTATCGAAAAGCGTGGCGTGCAGCACGACATGTTGTTCCTCGGTACCCAGGTGCAAGTGACCTACGATTTGCCGATGAACGAAGTGGTACTCGACTTCTTCGACCGTCTCAAATCCACCAGTCGCGGCTATGCTTCGCTGGACTACCATTTCGACCGTTACCAATCGGCCAATCTGGTGAAACTGGATGTACTGATCAACGGCGACAAGGTCGATGCCCTGGCACTGATCGTGCACAAGGACAACGCGCACTACAAAGGTCGCCAGTTGACCGAAAAGATGAAAGAACTGATTCCGCGCCAGATGTTCGACGTCGCGATCCAGGCCGCCATTGGCGGGCAGATCATTGCGAGGACTTCCGTCAAGGCTCTCAGAAAGAACGTACTGGCCAAATGCTACGGCGGTGACGTAAGCCGTAAGCGCAAGCTGCTTGAGAAGCAAAAGGCCGGTAAAAAACGCATGAAGCAAGTGGGCAACGTGGAAATTCCACAAGAAGCCTTCCTTGCGGTGCTCAGGTTGGATAGTTAGGTCCTATGTCACTAAATTTCCCGCTGTTGCTGGTCATCGCCGTTGCCGTTTGCGGTTTCCTGGCGTTGCTCGATCTGGTGTTCTTCGCCCCGCGTCGGCGGGCGGCTATCGCTTCCTATCAGGGCAGCGTCAGCCAGCCCGATGCGGTGGTGGTCGAGAAGCTGAACAAAGAGCCCTTGCTGGTTGAATACGGCAAGTCGTTCTTCCCGGTGTTGTTCATCGTGCTGGTGCTGCGTTCGTTCCTGGTGGAGCCGTTTCAGATCCCGTCGGGCTCGATGAAACCTACCCTGGACGTGGGCGACTTCATCCTGGTGAACAAGTTTTCCTACGGGATCCGCTTGCCGGTGATCGACAAGAAAGTCATCGAGATCGGCGACCCGCAGCGCGGTGATGTGATGGTGTTCCGCTACCCAAGCGACCCGAACGTCAACTACATCAAGCGCGTGGTCGGCCTGCCGGGCGACGTGATCCGCTACACCAGCGACAAGCGCCTGTTCATCAACGGTGAGTCGGTGGCCGAGAAGTTGCTGGGTGCAGAGCCGAACACCTTGGGCAGTGCCGAGCTGTACCAGGAAAAACTCGGTACGGTAGAGCACCAGATCCGCAAGGAAATGAGCCGCTACCGCGCGATGCCCGATGGCCAATGGAAAGTGCCTGCCGGGCACTACTTCATGATGGGCGACAACCGCGACAACTCCAATGACAGCCGCTACTGGGATGACCCCACCATTCCCAAGGACCTGCTGGGCATGGTGCCCGACGAGAATATCGTCGGCAAAGCCTTCGCGGTCTGGATGAGTTGGCCCGAACCCAAGCTCAGCCACCTGCCGAACTTCTCGCGGGTGGGGCTGATCAGGTAATACAGGCGGCGCTGTGATCACAGCGCCGAATGCTTTTCTGGGGCTTGGACATTTTCCGGCTCCTTGCAGCAGCAATCAGGATTTGAATTTGAACACTGCGTCAATCGTCGATGGCCGCCGGTGCCACCAACTAGATATGGATAAACCGTGACCGTTTCTCTTAGTCGTCTCGAGCGCCAGCTCGGCTACACCTTCAAGGACCAGGAATTGATGGTCCTTGCCCTCACACACCGCAGCTTTGCAGGGCGCAATAACGAGCGCCTGGAATTCCTCGGTGATGCCATCCTCAATTTCGCCGCCGGTGAGGCGCTCTTCGAGCGCTTTCCCCAGGCCCGTGAAGGCCAGCTTTCGCGCCTGCGTGCGCGCCTTGTGAAAGGCGAGACCCTGGCCGTGCTGGCTCGCGGGTTCGGCCTGGGCGAGTACCTGCGACTGGGCTCCGGTGAATTGAAAAGCGGCGGTTTCCGTCGCGAGTCGATCCTGGCTGATGCCCTGGAGGCATTGATCGGTGCGATCTACCTCGATGCAGGGATGGAGACGGCCAAGGAGCGCGTGGTCGCGTGGCTGGCTTCGGAAATCGAGAGCCTGACGCTGGTCGACACCAACAAAGATCCCAAGACCCGCCTGCAGGAATACCTGCAGTCCCGCGGTTGTGAACTGCCACGCTACGAAGTGGTGGATATCCAGGGTGAGCCGCATTGCCGTGTGTTCTTCGTGGAATGTGAAATCACCTTACTGAACGAAAAAAGCCGAGGTCAGGGTGTGAGCCGTCGTATTGCCGAACAGGTAGCGGCCGCTGCAGCACTGATTGCCCTGGGCGTGGAGAATGGCCATGACTGATTCAACCGCAACACGCTGTGGCTATGTTGCCATCGTCGGCCGCCCGAACGTGGGCAAGTCCACGCTGCTGAACCACATCCTCGGCCAGAAGCTTGCGATCACCTCGCGCAAGCCGCAGACCACCCGCCACAACATGCTGGGCATCAAGACCGAAGGCAATGTGCAAGCGGTCTACGTGGACACCCCAGGCATGCACAAAGGTGGTGAAAAGGCGCTTAACCGCTACATGAACAAGACCGCTTCGGCAGCGTTGAAAGACGTCGACGTGGTGATCTTCGTGGTTGACCGCACCAAGTGGACCGACGAAGACCAGATGGTCCTCGAGCGCGTGCAGTACGTCACCGGCCCGTTGATCGTCGCGCTGAACAAGACCGACCGTATCGAAGACAAAGCCGAGCTGATGCCGCACCTGACCTGGCTGCAGGAACAACTGCCGAACGCCCAGATCATGCCGATCTCGGCGCAGCACGGGCACAACCTCGAAGCCCTGGAGCGCGTGATCGCCGGCTACCTGCCGGAAAACGAGCACTTCTTCCCGGAAGACCAGATCACCGACCGCAGCAGCCGCTTCCTCGCCGCCGAACTGGTACGCGAGAAAATCATGCGCCAGATGGGCGCCGAGCTGCCGTACCAGATCACCGTTGAAATCGAAGAGTTCAAGCAGCAGGGCAAAACCCTGCACATCCATGCGTTGATCCTGGTTGAACGCGACGGCCAGAAGAAAATCATCATTGGCGACAAGGGCGAGCGCATCAAGCGCATCGGCACCGAAGCGCGCAAGGACATGGAGCTGCTGTTCGACTCCAAGATCATGCTCAACCTGTGGGTGAAGGTTAAGGGTGGCTGGTCCGATGACGAGCGTGCATTGCGCTCCCTGGGCTACGGCGACCTGTAAGCACACCGCAGGGCAGAAAATGTGGGAGGGGGCTTGCCCCCGATAGCGGTGGGTCAGTTAACCAATAAGTGACTGACAGACTGCCATCGGGGGCAAGCCCCCTCCCACATCAGGCTGATGTTGTTTTCAAGATCGAGAACCCATGTCCCAATCCCCACCGCCCAGCCAGCTTGCCTACGTCTTGCACAGCCGCGCCTACCGTGAGACCAGCGCGCTGGTGGACTTCCTCACGCCCCAAGGTCGTCTGCGCGCGGTTTTGCGCAGTGCGCGGGGCAAGGCCGGAACGTTGGCGCGGCCCTTCGTGGCGCTGGACGTGGAGTTTCGTGGCAAGGGCGAGTTGAAGAACGTCGGCCGCCTGGAAAGCGTCGGCACCTCTGCCTGGCTCAATGGTGATGCGCTGTTCAGCGGGCTCTACCTCAATGAGCTGCTGATCCGTCTGTTGCCCGCCGAAGACCCGCACCCGGCCGTCTTCGATCACTACGCCGCCACCTTGCTCGCCCTGGCGGAAGGCCGTCCCCTGGAGCCGCTGCTGCGCGCGTTTGAATGGCGCCTGCTGGATGACCTGGGTTACGGCTTTGAACTGCACAACGACCTGCACGGTGATCCCGTCGCCGCCGACGGCATGTACCGCCTGCAAGTGGACGCGGGCCTCGAGCGCGTCTATCTGTTGCAACCCGGCCTGTTCCAGGGCGCCGAACTGCTGGCCATGAGCGAAGCGGACTGGACCGCCCCCGGTGCCTTGTCCGCCGCCAAGCGCCTGATGCGTCAGGCCCTGGCCGTGCACCTGGGCGGACGGCCGCTGGTCAGTCGCGAGTTGTTTCGAAAGCCCTGACATCCCCGTGTATGCTGTGCACCGATTCTTTCCCTTTTCAGGAGCGCTTCCGTGACCACCAGCAACCGCATTCTTCTTGGCGTCAACATCGACCACGTCGCCACCCTGCGCCAGGCCCGGGGCACCCGTTACCCTGACCCGGTCAAGGCCGCGCTGGACGCCGAAGAAGCGGGCGCCGACGGCATCACCGTGCACCTGCGCGAAGACCGCCGCCATATCCAGGAGCGCGACGTGCTGCTGCTCAAGGACGTGCTGCAGACTCGCATGAATTTCGAAATGGGTGTCACTGAGGAAATGATGGCGTTTGCCGAGCGCATCCGTCCGGCGCACATTTGCCTGGTACCGGAAACCCGCCAGGAACTGACCACCGAAGGCGGCCTCGACGTGGCCGGCCAGGAAGCGCGGATCAAGGCGGCGGTGGAGCGCCTGTCGAAGATCGGCAGCGAAGTGTCGTTGTTTATCGACGCCGACGAGCGCCAGATCGAGGCCTCCCGCCGCGTCGGTGCCCCGGCCATCGAGCTGCACACCGGCCGCTACGCCGATGCCACCACGCCTACCGAAGTGGCCGACGAGCTGCAACGCATCATCGACGGCGTGAGCTGCGGCCTTCATCAAGGCCTGATCGTCAACGCCGGCCACGGCCTGCACTATCACAACGTCGAAGCCGTGGCAGCCATCAAGGGCATCAACGAACTGAACATCGGCCACGCGCTGGTGGCTCACGCGCTGTTCGTCGGCTTCAAAGGCGCCGTGGCGGAAATGAAAGCCCTGATCCTGGCCGCCGCCAAGCACTAAGTGAGCACGGTTCAAGCCACACAGAAGGTCAAAATGTGGGAGGGGGCTTGCCCCCGATAGCAGTGTGTCAGCCAATCCATCCATGACTGGTACACCGCAATCGGGGGCAAGCCCCCTCCCACATTTGATTTCTTGTTGATTTCATGAATGTGGCAATGCGAACCCTTACTGTTTAGCTCGCGCAGGTGTATCGTGTCCCCCCTTTGCGGGCCCTGGCCTGCGGTAGATACGTGAGGTTGTTGTGTCCCGATCCTTTTCCCGTCGACAAATCCTGGGTGGCCTTGCAGGCCTGGCCGTAGTGGGCGTCGGTGCCGGTGGCGGCTACCGCTACTGGCTGGGAAAGGTTGCCGAATCCGAGGCGGGGCACGATTACGAGTTGATTGCCGCGCCGTTGGACGTGGAGTTGGTGCCGGGCCATAAGACCCAAGCCTGGGCGTTCGGCCCTTCTGCACCGGGCACCGAGTTGCGTGTACGCCAGGGCGAATGGTTGCGGGTGCGCTTTATCAACCACCTGCCAGTCGCTACCACCATCCACTGGCATGGCATCCGCCTGCCGCTGGAAATGGACGGCGTGCCCTACGTCTCGCAATTGCCGGTCTTGCCGGGGGAGTACTTCGACTACAAGTTCCGCGTGCCCGACGCCGGCAGTTACTGGTATCACCCCCATGTGAACAGCAGTGAAGAACTCGGCCGTGGCCTGGTCGGCCCGTTGATCATCGAAGAGCGCGAACCCACCGGCTTCCAGCACGAACGCACCCTTAGCCTGAAAAGCTGGCACGTGGACGAAGAGGGCGCCTTTGTGGCGTTCAGTATTCCGCGCGAGGCGGCGCGTGGCGGCACGGCGGGGCGCTTGTCCACCATCAACGGCGTGTCCCAGGCGGTGATCGACCTGCCCGCCGGGCAGATCACACGTGTGCGTCTGCTCAACCTCGACAACACCCTGACCTATCGCCTCAACATCCCGGATGTCGAAGCGCAGATCTACGCGCTGGACGGCAACCCCATCGAGCCGCGCCCGCTGGGCAAGGAATACTGGCTGGGCCCCGGCATGCGTATTTGCCTGGCGATCAAGGCGCCGCCGGCGGGCGAAGAACTGTCGATCCGCAATGGCCCGGTGCGCCTGGGTACGTTCCGCTCGGTTGCCAGCAGCGACGCGCCAAGCGAATGGCCACCGGCCCTGCCGGCCAACCCGGTCGCCGAACCGGACCTGGCCAATGCGGAAAAACTCAACTTCAATTTCGAGTGGGTCGGCTCGGTGTCGGTCAACGTCGATAACGGCAAGCCACCGAGCTTGTGGCAAATCAACGGCCAGGCCTGGGACATCACCGATAAAACCTGCGCCGACCGGCCGATTGCCAAGTTGGAGAAGGGCAAAAGCTATATTTTCGAATTGAAGAACATGACCCAGTACCAGCACCCGATCCACCTGCACGGCATGAGCTTCAAGGTGATTGCGTCGAACCGCCACAAGGTCATCCCGTATTTCACCGACACCTACCTGCTGGGTAAGAACGAACGCGCCCGCGTGGCGCTGGTGGCGGATAACCCGGGGGTATGGATGTTCCACTGCCATGTGATCGACCATATGGAAACCGGCCTGATGGCTGCCATCGAGGTGGCGTGATGCGCCAGATTCGCCCCGCGATCATCGACCGCAGCCGCGACCAGGACTTCATGCGCGAAGCCCTGGCACTTGCCGCCCAAGGCGCCGCGCTGGGTGAAGTGCCGGTGGGCGCGGTACTGGTGCAGGATGGTGAGATCATCGGCCGCGGTTTCAACTGCCCCATCAGCGGCAATGACCCCAGCGCCCATGCCGAGATGGTCGCGATCCGCGCCGCGGCGCAAGCGATCAGCAACTATCGCCTGCTGGGCAGCACGCTGTATGTGACGTTGGAGCCCTGCAGCATGTGCGCGGGCCTGATCGTGCATTCGCGGGTCGCGCGGGTGGTGTATGGCGCGGTGGAGCCCAAGGCCGGGATCGTGCAGAGCCAGGGGCAGTTTTTTACCCAGAGCTTTTTGAATCATCGGGTGTTGTTTGAGGGGGGGGTACTGGCCGAAGAGTGCGGTACGGTGCTAAGTGAGTTCTTCAAGGCCCGGCGCGCCAAGCCACCGCTCTAAAAAACACTGCAAATCAACTGTGGGAGGGGGCTTGCCCCCGATAGCAGTGTGTCAGCCACCACATCCATGGCTGATACACCGCTATCGGGGGCAAGCCCCCTCCCACATTTTGGATCTTCATTTGTTCAGCGGGTTTGGCGGTTACTTCTTGGCGATGATCACGGCCCGCATCGGCGCCGGCAGCCCTTCAATCGTCTTGCTGTGATCCTCAGGGTCCAGGAAATCACTCAGCGACTGATACTTCATCCACTCCGTCCCACGCTGTTCCTCGACCGTGGTCACGCTCACATCCACGCAACGCACATCACTGAAACCGGCGCGGCGCAGCCATAGCATCAACGCCGGTACCGAGGGCAGGAACCACACGTTGCGCATCTGCGCGTAGCGATCTTCAGGCACCAGCACCTGCTGTTGGTTGCCCTCCACCACCAGGGTTTCCAGGACCAGTTCGCCGCCCTTGACCAGGGTGTCTTTCAGCGCCAGCAAATGCTCGATCGGCGAACGACGGTGGTAGAACACGCCCATGGAAAATACCGTGTCGAAACCTTCCAGGTTCGCTGGCAAGTCTTCGAACGGGAACGGCAGGTGCCACGCCCTGGGTTCTGACAGGTAGCGCTGCACCGCCTGGAACTGGCAGAAGAACAGCCAGTTCGGGTCGACGCCAATCACGCTGTCGGCGCCGGCGCCGAGCATGCGCCACATGTAATAGCCGTTGCCGCATCCCACATCGAGGATGCGCTTGCCCTTCAAGTTCAGGTGCGGCGCTACCCGCGACCACTTCCAGTCCGAGCGCCATTCGGTGTCGACGTGCACGCCGAACAGGTGGAACGGCCCCTTGCGCCACGGGCTCAGGCCCATCAGCGCGGTGTGCATTTGCGCGCGGGTGGCGTCATCGCAGTCCGTGTCCAGCACCAGGCCGGTGAGCAGGTCGACTTCGCTGGGCTGGATTTTCGGCAATGCGTCCAGTGCGCTTTGCCAACGCTCCAGGTCGCCATGGCCCTTTTCCATCTTGCTATCGAGTTGCGCTTGCAGGCCTTGGGCCCACACGGCCAGGGGAGTGCCCACCAGGTGACGGGCGAGGGGAGACAGATCAATCATGGCAAGGCAATCAACGAGGCAAAGTTAAGACACTGGAACCACGGCACGACTTTCGAGAACCCGGCCGCCAGCAGGCGTTCGCGGTGTTCTTCGAGGCTGTCGGGCTTCATGACGTTTTCGATGGCGCTGCGCTTCTGGGCAATTTCCAGTTCGCTGTAGCCGTTGGCGCGTTTGAACGCGATATGCAGGTCGGTCAGCAGCGCCTGTTCCTGGGCGTCGTTGAAGCGCAGCTTTTCCGAGAGGATCAGGGCACCGCCCGGCAGCAGCGACTGGCGGATGCGCCCGAGCAACGCCAGGCGTTCAGCGGGGGCGATAAATTGCAGGGTGAAGTTCAGCGCCACCACTGAAGCCGGCTGGAATTGCAGGGCGAGGATATCGCCCTCGATCACTTCCACCGGCAACAACTCCTGGAACATCGAATCCTGGCCATTGAGGTATTGGCGGCAGCGTTCGACCATCGCCGTCGAGTTATCCACCGCGATCACCCGGCAACCCTCGGTGCGCACATGGCGGCGCAGCGCTTGGGTCACGGCGCCCAGGGACGAGCCCAGGTCGTACAGCACACTGTCCGGCTGGGCGAACTGGGCGGCAAGCACGCCGAGGTTTTCGACGATGGTCGGGTAACCGGGTACCGAGCGCTTGATCATGTCCGGGAACACCCGCACCACGTCCTCGTTAAAGGCGAAGTCCGGCACCTGGGCCAGGGGCTGGGCGAATAGGCGATCGGGTTCTTTGCTCACGGTTGTTCCGGCGACGAAGGGGAAAGGCCGGCATTTTAGCCAACTTGGCCCTCGGATGCGCGCGTTGTCTGATGGAAAGCCGAAGACCGGCAATAGCCAGGGATCTGCCGATCAGTTCACCGTAATGGCGCAGTCGAACGTTTCGACGGGTTCAGCCTCAGGCTCCCACGGTTGCTGGGAGGTCAGGCGCAAACGGCCTTGCCCTGGGGTAAATGCCTGGAAGCGCCAGGTGGACTGGCCGCCGCCACCGATCACGCCGGATTCGCTGCTGCTGTACACCTCCGGGCTCAGCGCACGCAACACGCCGCCGGCGGAATCCTGGATGGCCCAGCGGTAGCCGGTGGTGGGATTGCTCGGCAGGGTGAGGATGAGGTTCTGTCCGGTTTTAAGCGCGAGCGGGCAGGCGCTCTGGTTGTCCACGGTGACGTTTTGCTTGGGCGCGCTGGCGCACGCGGCCAGCAGGGCAAGGCTTAAGGGGAGAAGCAGGCGGGCTGCGGTCATGGAGGCTCCGTTGATACACGACGAAGGGCGAGCATAACCGAAGATGAGGCGGGGTGTGACAGGAGGGGGTTGTGTTGGCAGGTCTGGCCTCATCGGGGGCAAGCCCCCTCCCACATTTGAATTGTGAATAGATTCAAGTGTGGGAGGGGGCTTGCCCCCGATAGTGCCAGCTCAGGCACTACATAACTGTCAGAAAAGCACCTTTGCCACATCCGCAAAACGCTTGGCAAAGTGCACGGTCATGCCTTCCTTCAAGTACTCCGGCAACTCTTCAAAACTCCCGCGATTGGGCTCCGGCAAGATCAGCTCGTGAATCTTCTGGCGCCGCGCCGCAATCACTTTCTCACGCACCCCGCCAATCGGCAGTACATGCCCGGTCAAGGTCAGTTCGCCGGTCATGGCCACGCCTTTTTTCGGCGGTTGGTTACGCGCCAGGGACAGCAGCGCGCTGGCCATGGTCACGCCCGCGCTCGGCCCGTCTTTTGGCGTGGCGCCTTCCGGCACATGCAAGTGTACGAAGGCTTCATCGAAGAACTTCGGATCACCGCCAAACGACTTCAGGTTGGAGCTGATGAAGCTGTAGGCGATTTCCGCGGATTCTTTCATCACTTCACCCAGTTGCCCGGTGAGCTTGAAGCCGCGATTGAGCGTGTGGATGCGCGTCGCTTCAATCGGCAAAGTCGCGCCGCCCATGCTGGTCCAGGCCAGGCCGGTAATCACGCCGGTGCCGGACAGCACTTGCTCATTGCGAAACACCGGCATGCCCAGCGACGCTTCCAGGTCCTTGTTGCCGATCTTGATCACCGTGTCCGGCTCATCCAGCAGCTTGACCACCGCCTTGCGCACCAGTTTGCCCAGTTGTTTCTCCAACTGACGCACACCGGCTTCCCGTGCATACCCATCGATCAACGCGCGCAAGGCGCCGTCGCTGATGCTCAGGCTGGTTTTCGCCACGCCGGCTTTTTCCAGCTGCTTGGGCCACAGGTGACGCTTGGCGATGGCGACTTTTTCTTCGGTGATGTAGCCCGACAGGCGAATCACTTCCATACGGTCGAGCAACGGACCGGGAATCGAGTCCAGGGTGTTGGCGGTGCACACGAACAGCACTTTGGACAGGTCCAGGCGCAGGTCCAGGTAGTGGTCGAGGAATTCGACGTTCTGCTCGGGGTCGAGGGTTTCGAGCAGGGCAGACGCCGGGTCGCCCTGGAAGCTCTGGCCCATCTTGTCGATTTCGTCGAGCATGATCACCGGGTTCATCACCTCCACATCCTTGAGCGCCTGCACCAGCTTGCCGGGCAGGGCGCCGATGTAGGTGCGGCGGTGGCCCTTGATCTCGGCCTCGTCGCGCATGCCGCCGACACTGAAGCGGTAGAACGGCCGCCCCAGGGATTCGGCGATGGATTTACCCACGCTGGTCTTGCCCACGCCCGGCGGGCCCACCAGCAGCACGATGGAACCGGCAACTTCACCTTTATAGGCGCCGACCGCGAGGAATTCGAGGATGCGGCTCTTGATGTCGTCCAGGCCCGCATGGTGTTTATCCAACACCTTGCGCGCATGTTTCAGGTCGAGTTTGTCTTCGCCATACACGCCCCACGGAACGGAGGTCGCCCAGTCCAGGTAGTTGCGGGTGACGGCGTATTCCGGCGAGCCGGTTTCGAGGATCGACAGCTTGTTGAGTTCTTCATCGATACGCTTCTGCGCCTGGGCCGGCAGCGTCTTGCCCACCAGTCGCTGCTCGAATTGTTCGACATCGGCGCTGCGGTCGTCCTTGGTCAAGCCCAGCTCCTGCTGGATCACCTTGAGCTGTTCCTTGAGGAAGAACTCGCGCTGATGCTCGCCGATCTTGCGGTTCACTTCAGCCGACAGTTCTTTTTGCAGGCGCGCGACTTCGACCTCTTTGCGCAGCATCGGCAGCACTTTCTCCATGCGCTTGAGCATGGGCACGCAGTCCAGCACTTCCTGCAGCTCGTTACCGGTGGCCGAGGTCAGCGCGGCGGCGAAGTCGGTGAGCGGTGACGGGTCGTTGGGGCTGAAGCGGTTGAGGTAGTTCTTCAACTCCTCGCTGTACAGCGGGTTGAGCGGCAGCAGTTCCTTGATCGCATTGATCAGCGCCATGCCGTAGGCCTTGACCTCGTCGGTCGGCTCGCTCGGCTGGTGCGGGTATTCGACCTCCACCAGGTACGGTGGGCGGTGATGCTTGAGCCAGGTCTTGATGCGCACGCGGGTCAGGCCCTGGGCGACGAACTGCAGCTTGCCGTTCTCGCGGCTGGCGTGGTGTACCTTGACCAGGGTGCCGTACAGCGGCAGGGCCGAGGTGTCGAAATGGCGCGGGTCTTCGGGCGGTGTATCCATGAAGAACAGGGCGAGGGAGTGGTGGTCGGACTTGCTCACCAGTTCCAGGGTTTCGGCCCAGGGCTCTTCGTTGACGATCACCGGCAGCACTTGCGCCGGGAAGAAGGGCCGGTTGTGGATCGGGATGATGTAGACCTTGTCCGGCAGGTTTTGCCCAGGCAGGGCCAGGCCGGTGTTGGACGAGGTTTCAGCGTTCTCGGGGTCGGCGTAGTCGTTCAGGTCGTAATCGGGGACGTCTTGCTGGTCGCTCATGGGGCACCTGCATAAGGAAGTATGCAGCTTAGATGGGGCGGGGCAGTGGTGGTTTCAAGCGCAGGGGTAAGATAGCAACATATTACATAAAGTTACCGCAGCGACTCGGTCATTGTGGGAAGGAGCTTGCCCCCGATATCGGTGGTTCAGATAAACAATGGTGACTGACACGCCGCCATCGGGGGCAAGCCCCCTCCCACATTTGGCCTGTGAGTCAGCTGATTTTGTGCAGGTAGGCGGGAAGGGGCTGTTCGGGCAATACCGAGAGCACCTTCAACCGCTGCAACATCCTCTGGCTTGCCCGCTGCAAATGCTCACGCAAATTCAACGCCGCCGCATCGAACGCGCCATGCAGCAACAGCTCCAGGATCAACCGATGTTCGGCCAGCATGGCGGGATCGGCGCCGATGCCCAGCAATCGATAGAAGATCCGGCTGATGATCATCGGGCTCTGGCCCTGGCGGATCAGCGCGGCGATCTTGCGGTTTTGCAGGCCGGCCAGGCAGCGCTGGTGCAAGTCCTCTTCGATCTGCTCGATGGCTTGCAGGCTGCAGTGCGGGTTCTCCTGGGCGTCCATGACCCGCTGCAGCATGGCTTCGAGGGCTTGCCGGTCGAGGTCCGGGGCGCTCTGGCGCAGGGCCTCGGGTTCCAGGCAGGCGCGCAGTTCGTAGTCTTCGATGACTTCCCGCGCGGTCAACGGCCCGGCCAGCCATTGGGAATAGGGTTCTTTCTCCACCAGGCCACGGTCGCGCAGGCGCATTAGCGCTTCACGGACCACGGCGCGGCTGACGCCGTAGTGGTCGGCGGCGGCCTGCTCGTCCAGGCGGTAATGGCCGAAGGCGATGCAGGTGGACAACGCCGCGCCGATTTCCTCGACGATGCGCTCGCCCAATGGCCGAGTGTCTACCAGTTCATCGTTGCTATCGAGGCCCAGGTGCGCGTGGCTCAGGGGCAGGCGCAGCGGTTCCACGGCGACGCGCTCAGGGTTGATCAAGTAACCGCGGCCGTTGAAGCGGCAGATCAGGCCCTCGTCATGCAGCAGGTCCAGCGCCTTGCGCACCGGCACGCGGCTGGTGCCGAACAGCTCGGCCAGCGGTGCTTCCAGTAGCACAAGCCCGTGGCGCGCGGTGCCGTTGACGATCGCATCACGCATCACCTTGTGAATCATCGCGTAACGGGATGCCGAGGCGGACACTGTTTTCATCTGCATCTCTGGGTCAAGAGTTCTAAGGCGTGGCGAAGCCCGGGATTCTCTCATAGATGGGCCTGTCACTCTGCGCCACGTCGGTGGCACTTTCTTGGGGCCTTTGGCGCCATCCTGTTACCTTTCTGCACCAAAATGTATTTATTAATAAAAGATACATTATTTCGTCCGAGCCCTGGCTCAGCACCCGCGTCGAATTATTTCGCGTCGCTTGAAGGCTTCTATCCCGTGGTCATGGCTCAAGACGCGCAATAAACGAGGCAGCGTCCGGCAAGAGATTGGCACGAAAGCTGCTCGCTTAAAACGTACATTTTATAAATATATACGTTTTAAGGTGATCCCGATGTCAGACGCCACCTCCATGGCCGAAGCGTTCGCCAGCGGTCAAAGCGACCCGGTGCAGGTCCTTGAACAAGCGCTTGTCCACGCGAGCACGGCGCCCAGCGTGTTTATCTCCCTGACCGCCGAGCGTGCGTTGCGTGAAGCCGAGGCGTCCGCTGCGCGCTGGCGTGCCGGCCAGCCGCTGAGTGCGTTCGACGGCGTGCCCCTGGCCTGGAAGGACCTGTTCGACGTGGCCGGCAGCCTCACCACCGCAGGCGCCGCCTATCGCCGCCAGGCGCCGGCCGCCTTGCTCGATGCGCCCAGCGTGGGGCTGTTGTGCCGCGCCGGGATGGTCAGTATCGGCAAGACCAACCTCAGTGAGCTGGCGTATTCCGGCCTGGGCCTGAACCCGCACTTCGGCACGCCCCATAACCCGAACAGCCGCGATCAGCCACGGATTCCCGGCGGTTCCTCATCGGGTTCGGGCGTGGCGGTGGCGGCCGGCATCGTGCCGATTGCCATGGGCACCGACACCGCCGGCTCGATCCGCATTCCCGCCGCGCTCAATGGCGTGGTGGGCTACCGCAGCAGCTGCCGCCGCTACAGCCGCGACGGCGTATTCCCCCTGGCCCGTAGCCTCGACAGCCTCGGCCCGCTGACTCGCAGCGTGCGCGATGCACTGGTCATCGACGACCTGCTCCATGGCCGCGCGCAAACCCACAGTGCGCGCAGCCTGAAGGGCCAGCGTTTTGTGCTTGAGCAAGGCGTGCTGCAAGACGTTGAGCCGGCGGTGCGCGGCAACCTGCTGCGCGCGGTGGACCAGCTCAGAGCCTGCGGTGCGCTGGTCGACGAGCGCCCCTGCGCCACGTTCCAGGCCACCCTCGATTTGATCCGTCAACACGGCTGGCTCGGCGCTTTCGAAGCGTTCGCCCTGCACCAGGCCTTGCTCGACAGCCGTGACGCCGAGCAACTCGACCCGCGTGTGCGCCGCCGTCTCGAAGCTGCCCGCACCCTGCCGGCCAGTCAACTGATTCACCTGACCGATGCGCGCCGGCGCTTGCAGCACCAACTGAGCGACGACCTCGACGGCGCTCTGCTGATCACCCCGACGGTCGCCCACGTCGCCCCGGCGCTGGCACCGCTGGAAGCCGACGACGCGCTGTTCGTCAGCACCAACCTCGCCACCCTGCGCCTGACCATGCCCGGCAGCCTGCTCGACATGCCGGGGGTCAGCCTGCCCAGCGGTCGCGATGCCCTCGGCCTGCCTACCGGGCTGCTGCTCAGCGCCCCCTGTGGCGAGGATGCGCGCCTGCTCAGGGCCGCGCTGTCGGTCGAAAGCGCCCTCAACCCTTGAAGGAGAAACACCATGGCTAAAGACATCCTCTGTGCATTCGGCGTCGACGTGGACGCCGTCGCCGGCTGGCTCGGTTCCTACGGCGGTGAAGACTCGCCAGACGACATCTCCCGCGGCCTGTTCGCCGGTGAAGTCGGCGCGCCGCGCCTGCTCAAACTGTTCGAGCGCTACGGTCTGCGCACTACCTGGTTCATCCCCGGCCACTCGATGGAAACCTTCTCCGAACAGATGAAGGCAGTCGCCGACGCCGGCCACGAAATCGGCGTGCATGGCTACAGCCACGAAAACCCCATCGCGATGACCGCCGAGCAGGAAGAAATCGTCCTGGATAAATCCATCGAACTGATCACCCAGGTCACCGGCAAGCGCCCCACCGGCTACGTCGCGCCATGGTGGGAATTCAGCAAGGTGACCAACGAGCTGCTGCTGAAAAAAGGCATCAAGTACGACCACAGCCTGATGCACAACGACTTCCACCCCTACTACGTGCGCAAGGGCGACAGCTGGACCAAGATCGACTACAGCCAGCACCCCGACACCTGGATGAAACCCCTGGTGCGCGGCGAGGAAACCGACCTGGTGGAAATCCCGGCCAACTGGTACCTCGACGACCTGCCGCCGATGATGTTCATCAAGAAAGCCCCCAACAGCCATGGCTTCGTCAACCCGCGTCACCTGGAAGAGATGTGGCGCGACCAGTTCGACTGGGTCTACCGCGAGCACGAACACGCGGTATTCACCATGACCATCCACCCCGACGTGTCCGGCCGCCCGCAGGTGCTGCTGATGCTTGAGCGCCTGATCGAACACATCCAGAGCCATGCCGGCGTGCGCTTCGTCACCTTCGACGAAATCGCCGACGACTTCATCCGCCGTCAGCCCCGCACCTGACCTGAACCCTGTAGGAGCGAGCTTGCTCGCGAAAAGCCTGAGAGCACCGCGTGCATTCAGGAGGCCCGCGTCATCGTTGACGATTTTCGCGAGCAAGCTCGCTCCTACAGAAAGCCCACCCTACCTCCCGAGGCGCGCTCCATGTCTATCTACAACAAGCTTGACCTGACTGGCTGGAAACCCCGGCAACTGACGTCCCAGGAAGTGCGCTTCGCTACCTGGATCGCGTTTTTCGCCTGGGTGTTCGCGGTGTATGACTTCATCCTGTTCGGCACCTTGCTGCCGGAAATCGGCCGGCACTTTGGCTGGGGTGAAGTGGAGCAGGCGCAAATCGCGACCTGGGTGGCGGTGGGCACGGCGGTGGTCGCGTTTGCCATCGGGCCCATCGTCGACAGACTAGGGCGGCGCCAGGGGATTATTTTGACCGTGGCCGGTTCCGCGCTGTGCTCGGCGCTCACCGCGATTGGCGGGGCGTGGGGCAAGTCGCCGCTGATCCTGATTCGCTCGCTGGGTGGCCTGGGGTATGCCGAAGAAACGGTGAATGCCACCTATTTGAGTGAGCTGTATGGCGCTTCGCAAGACCCGAAACTGACCAAGCGTCGCGGGTTCATCTACAGCCTGGTGCAAGGCGGCTGGCCGGTCGGTGCGCTGATCGCCGCCGGACTCACCGCACTGCTGCTGCCGATTATAGGCTGGCAGGGTTGCTTCATCTTCGCTGCGATCCCGGCCATCGTGATTGCGATCATGGCGCGCAAGCTCAAGGAGAGCCCGCAGTTCCAGATTCACCAGCGCATCAGCCAACTGCGTAAACGCGGTGCGGTGAGCGAGGCGCAGAACGTCGCCGCCACCTACGGCGTGGACTATGACGAACACAGCAAGGCCGGCCTCAAGGCCGCGTTCCGTGGCCCGGCCCGCCGCGCCACCCTGGTGATCGGCGCCGCGTTGCTGCTCAACTGGGCGGCGATCCAGGTGTTCAGTGTGCTCGGCACTTCGGTGATCGTCAGCGTGCACCACATCTCGTTCGAGAACTCACTGATCATCCTGGTGCTGTCGAACCTGGTGGGCTATTGCGGCTACCTGAGCCACGGCTGGATGGGCGACAAGATCGGCCGACGCAACGTGATCGGCCTGGGCTGGATGCTCGGCGGCCTGGCATTCGCCGGGATGCTGTTCGGCCCGAGCAATATGCCGATGGTGGTCGGGCTGTACAGCCTGGGCCTGTTCTTCCTGATCGGGCCCTACTCGGCGGCGCTGTTCTTTATCAGCGAAAGTTTCCCCACCAGCATCCGCGCCACCGGTGGCGCGATCATCCATGCCATGGGGCCAATCGGCGCCGTGGTGGCCGGGTTTGGCGCCACCCAGGTGTTGTCCGCCGGCAGTGACTGGCAGACCGCCGCGCTGTGGTTCGGCGCGCTGCCGTGCTTTCTGTCGGGTGCCTTGATGTTTGCCGCACGCCACGTGCGTCCGGAAACCGTTCAGTAAGGAGTTATCGATGAGCCGTAAAGTTGCCTTGATTACCGGTGCCGCCAGCGGCATCGGCCAAGCCCTTGCCGTGGCCTATGCGCGCAGCGGCGTAGCGGTGGTGGGTGGGTATTACCCGGCCGATCCCCATGATCCGCAAAGCACTGTTGCCCTGGTGGAAGAGGCCGGTGGCGAGTGCCTGATGCTGGCGCTGGACGTGGGCGACAGCGCCTCGGTGGACGCCCTGGCCGAGCACGCGGTGCAGCATTTCGGACGCCTCGATTATGCGGTGGCCAATGCCGGGTTGTTGCGTCGCGCACCGCTGCTGGAAATGAGCGATGCGTTGTGGGACGAGATGCTCAATATCGACCTCACGGGGGTGATGCGCACCTTCCGTGCCGCCACGCGCTATATGACCGAAGGCGGTGCGCTGGTGGCGATTTCGTCGATTGCCGGTGGCGTGTATGGCTGGCAGGAACACAGCCACTACGCGGCGGCCAAGGCCGGGGTGCCGGGATTGTGCCGTTCGCTGGCGGTGGAATTGGCGGCCAAGGGCATTCGGTGCAATGCGGTGATCCCCGGGTTGATCGAGACGCCGCAGTCATTGGATGCGAAGAATTCGCTGGGGCCTGAAGGGTTGGCCAAGGCGGCCAGGGCGATCCCGCTGGGCCGGGTAGGGCGCGCCGATGAAGTGGCGTCGCTGGTGCAGTTCCTGACCAGTGACGCCTCAAGCTACTTGACCGGACAAAGCATCGTCATCGACGGCGGCCTGACCGTGCGCTGGCCTGACTGAAGGTACTCAACCCAAAAGTGTGGGAGGGGGCTCACTGTTACCACTGACTCTACTCAACCCAAACTGTGGGAGGGGGCAAGCCCCCTCCCACAGTGGACCGCGTTTACCATTGAGGAACTGCCATGCTCCAACTGACTAACCGCCGCGCCGTCATCACCGGTGCCGGCAGCGGCATCGGCGCCGCCATCGCCCAGGCTTATGCGATTGAAGGCGCGCGCCTGGTGCTGGCCGATCGCAACGCCGCGAGCCTCGCCGAAGTCGCGATCACCTGTCGTAACCTCGGTGCCGAGGTAGTCGAATGCCTGGCCGATGTCGGCAGCGTCGAAGGCGCCCAGGCCGGCGTTGACCGTTGCGTCGAACACTTCGGCAGTATCGACATTCTGGTCAACAACGCCGGCATGCTGACCCAGGCGCGGTGCGTCGATCTGACCATCGCCCTGTGGGACGAGATGCTGCGCGTCGACCTCACCAGCGTCTTCGTCGCCAGCCAGCGTGCCTTGCCGCATATGCTCGCGCAGCGCTGGGGGCGGATCATCAACGTTGCCTCGCAACTGGGCATCAAGGGCGGTGCCGAGCTGAGCCATTACGCGGCGGCCAAGGCCGGGGTGATCGGCTTCACCAAGTCCCTGGCCCTGGAAGTGGCCAAGGACAATGTGCTGGTCAACGCCATTGCTCCCGGCCCCATCGAAACCCCGTTGGTGGGCGGCATCAGCGACAGCTGGAAACGCGCCAAGGCCGCCGAACTGCCGCTGGGCCGCTTCGGCCTGGCGGACGAAGTCGCGCCTACCGCCGTGCTGCTGGCCAGTACCCCGGGCGGCAATCTGTTCGTCGGCCAGACCCTCGGCCCGAACGCCGGCGATGTCATGCCATGAGCGGGGTTTGAACATGTGCGGACTGTGTGGCCTGCTCGGCGAAGACCTGCATTGGAGCGACCCCTTGGGCGATGCGCTGCCCCGGCGGCGCGAGCGCCTGCGCCGGATTGCGGCGATCAACCAGGTGCTGGCGGTGTTCCGGCTCAAGGTCGAGGACTTCCAGGGCGCCTCCTATCTGCTGCTCGGCGCCACCGGCAAACAGGCCCTGGCCAGCGGCCTGGATCAACTCTGGCAGGCGGCCGAAACCCTGCTCGGCCGCCCGCTGGACCCCCTTGACCCGCGTCTACTTGACCACCTGGAAAACACCCCACTGTAGGAGCGAGCTTGCTCGCGAAAAACGTCAACGCTAACGCGTGTTGTCTGGATGTACGTGGCGCTCTCGGGTTTTTCGCGAGCAAGCTCGCTCCTACAGGGGGCGGAGGTAAATATGAGTATTGCCCTGAATGTCATCACCGGTTTCCTCGGCAGCGGCAAGACCACCTTGCTCAAGCGCCTGTTGCAGGGCGAAAGCCTGGGCGACACCGCGTTGCTGATCAACGAGTTCGGCGATGTCGGCATCGACCATCTGCTGGTTGAAGAAGTCGCGCCGGATACCGTCCTGCTGCCCAGCGGCTGCGTGTGCTGCTCGATTCGCGGTGAGTTGAAAGACGCGCTACTGGGCCTGTTGCAACGCCGTGAGCGCGGCGAGATTCCGGCCTTCAAACGGGTGATCCTGGAAACCACCGGCCTGGCCGACCCCGCGCCAATCCTCGCTACGCTGAACAACGACGTGCAACTGCGCGGGCGTTTTCATATCGGCCTGGTGATCACCCTGGTCGATGCCAGCCATGCTGCACTGCAAGAGCGCCTGCACCCGGAGTGGCTGGCCCAGGTGGCGGCGGCCGACCGGTTGCTGTTGAGCAAGACCGACCTGGTCGACGATTGCACCGCGTTGCGCGAGCACCTGCAGGCCCTCAACGCCGGTACGTTGATCCTCCAGACCCAGGCCATTCTCAGCGGCGATCAACTGCTGCTCGGCGAAGGTGTGCGCGGCGCCGAGCCCGCCGTGGAGGTCAGTCGCTGGCAGCTGCATCAACCCGTCACGGCCCGTCACGGCGCGGCGCAGGTGTGCTGCCTGACCTTCGAGCAACCGCTGGACTGGGTCGGGTTCGGGGTGTGGTTGTCGATGCTGCTAAGATGCCACGGCGAACGAATCCTTCGCGTCAAAGGACTGCTCAACGTGAACGCAAGCTCGGCCCCTATCGTCATCCATGGCGTGCAGCACTGCCTGCATGCCCCGGTGCATCTGCCCGCCTGGCCAGGCACCGAGCGCCACTCGCGCCTGGTGTTCATCCTGCGTGGCCTCGACCCTGCGCAGTTGCGCCGTTCCTTCGACGTGTTCGCACGGCGGTTCGCAGCATGATCACGTTGCGTGTACTCGGCACCTCCGTGACCTTGCTCGAATGCCTGCGCGTGCGCGCCGAGCAGGAGCTGGGCATTCGCCTGGTGTACCAGGTGCATGATGTGGAACAGGCCCAGCGTATCGCGGTGATGCAGCCCGACAGCTACGACTTGTACGACCAGTGGTTCCACAACGTCGACTTCGTGTGGCCGGCGCGGGCCATCCAGCCCATCGACACGCGGCGCATCGCGCTGTGGCACGAGATCAACGACCTGCCCAAGCGCGGCCGACTGTCGCCCAACGATCGCCTGGGCAGCGGCAGCGTGCCGAGTGAGCGGCTGTTCGTGCAGCATGACGGCAGCCTCGGCAGCAGCGTGACCGAGCGCATCAGCATGTTGCCGCTGACCCACAACGCCGACAGTTTTGCCTATCGCCCCGAGCGTTTGCCCGAGGGTTTTTGCCACGGCAACGAAAGCTGGGGCTGGCTGCTCGACCCGGCGTGGCGCGCGCGCACAGCACTGCAAAGTGATGCCGCCATCGGTGCGCTGGATGCCGCGCTGGCGGTGCAGGGTGCGGGGCTGGCGCAGTTCAGGGACATCGGCAACATGAGCATCGAGGAGATCGACGTACTCGCCGGGATTCTGGTGCGCAAGCAAAAAGAGGGGCACTTTGCGGCGTTCTGGTCCGACGATGAAGAAGCCGCGCAATTGATGCTCAGCCCCAGCATCGACATCCAGAGCCTGTGGTCGCCCACCTTGATGCGTCTGCACCGTGCCGGCGTGAAATACCGGCTTGCCGTGCCGCGTGAAGGCTATCGCGCCTGGTTCGGCGGGCTATCGTTGTCGCGCCATGCACGGGGCCCGGTGCTGGATGCGGCCTACGCCTACCTCAATTGGTGGTTGTCCGGCTGGCCGGGGGCGGTGATGGCGCGCCAGGGTTACTACATCGGCAACCCGGCGCGCAGCCGCGACCACCTGAGCAGCGCCGAGTGGGATTACTGGTACGCCGGCAAACCTGCACGCGAAGAGCTGCTGGGCAGCGACGGCTTGCCGTTGATCGACATCGGCGAAGTGCGTGACGGCGGCTCCTATGAGCAACGCATGGGGCACATCGCGGTGTGGAATTCGGTGATGGATGAACACAATTATCTGGTGCGCCGTTGGGGCGATTTCATGCGCGCACGCTGCCTGTAGTTTCCAGTCCTGTAAGCGCGAGCAGCTGTTTTACGATCAAAAAAAGCAGCCAGAAAAAAAGGCGGCTACCCGTGAAGGTAGCCGCCTTTGTTTTGCCGCCGGTTTTGCTTAATCCGGCAGTTTGAACGCCATCACATAGTCACCCTGCTTGGTGCCCAGCGAGCCGTGACCGCCGGCCATGACCAGCACGTATTGCTTGCCGTCCTTGCCGGTGTAGGTCATCGGGGTGGTTTGCGCGCCGGCTGGCAGGCGGCCTTCCCACAGTTGCTTGCCGTTTTTCACGTCGTAGGCACGCAGGTACTGGTCGAGAGTACCGCTCAGGAACGCGACGCCACCTGCCGTGGTGAAGGTACCGCCCAGGCTAGGCACGCCCATGGTCAGCGGGATCGGAACCGGCGAGCTGTCACGCACGGTGCCGTTCTTGTGCATCCAGATGGTTTTGTGGGTGGTCAGGTCGACCGCGGCCACATAGCCCCACGCTGGCGCCTGGCACGGCAGGCCCATCGGCGACAGCAGCGCTTCGAGGATCACGCCGTACGGCGCGCCTTTGTTCGGCTGTACGCCTTCGGTTTCGCTGACGCGTGGGCCTTGCTTGGCGATCTCGGCAGCCGGGATCAGTTTCGATTTGAACGCCATGTAGCTTGGGTTCACGAACGCGATCTGGCGAACCGGGTCAACCGAGATGCCGCCCCAGTCGAACACGCCGAAGTTGCCTGGGTACACGATGGAGCCCTGCAGCGACGGCGGGGTGAACGGGCCGTCGTAGCGCATCGACTTGAAGTCGATCCGGCAGATCAGTTGGTCGAACGGCGTCACACCCCACATGTCACGCTCCTTGAGGGGCGGTGGCATGAAGTTCAGGTCGGACTTGGGTTGGGTAGGCGAGGTGCGGTCGCCCGCGACTGCGCCCTGTGGCACCGGGATTTCATTGATCGGCACTACCGGTTGGCCGGTGGCGCGGTCGAGCACGTAGATGCTGCCTTGCTTGGTCGACGCCATCACCGCTTGCTTGACGCCGTCAGCGGTCTTGATGTCGATCAGCGAAGGCTGGCCGCCCACGTCCATGTCCCACAGGTCGTGGTGGGTGAACTGGAAGGTCCACTTCACGTGGCCGGTGTCGATGTCCAGGGCGGTCAGGCCGGCGGCGTATTTTTCGGAGTCATCGGTACGGTCGCCGCCGTACTGGTCGGGCATCTGGTTGCCCATCGGCAGGTACAGCGTGCCGAGTTTTTCATCCACGGCGAACATGGACCACATATTCGGCGAGTTGCGGGTGTAGGTCTTGCCCTCGGCCAACGGGGTGGTGTCGTCCGGGTTGCCGCTGTCCCAGTTCCATACCAACTTGCCGGTGTGCACGTCGAACGCGCGGATCACGCCGCTTGGCTCGTCGGTGGAAACGTTGTCGGTGACGTGACCGCCGATCACCACCAGGTTTTTGGTCACGGCCGGTGGTGAGGTGGAGTAGTAACCGCCTGGGGCGAAGCTGCCGATGTTGGCGCGCAGGTCGACCTGGCCTTTGTCACCGAAGTCTTCGCACATCTTGCCGGTGTCGGCGTTCAGGGCGATCAGACGGGTGTCGGCAGTCGGCACGAAGATGCGTTTCGGGCAGGCATTTGGCGCGGCGGCCGGGCTGGCGCTGCCGGTTGGGCTCTGCTCGGAGGCGTAGACGGCGTCATCGTGGTACGACACGCCACGGCAGGTCATGTGCGCCCAACCCTTGAAGTTCTCAGCACCCTGGGTGGTGATCTTCGGGTCGAAACGCCAGATTTCCTTGCCGGTGTCCGGGTCCAGGGCGATGACCTGGCTATGCGGGGTACACACGTACAGCATGCCGTTGACTTTCAGCGGGGTGTTTTCCGCGGTGGTTTCACCGGGGTCGCCCGCGCCAGGAATGTCACCGGTACGGAAGGTCCAGGCCGGCACCAGCTTGTGCGAGTTTTCCGGGGTGATCTGCGCCAGTGGCGAGTAACGGTCACCGAAGGCCGAACGGCCGTAGGAATTCCAGTCACCATCGGCCTGGCTCGGTGCGGCGCTGGCCATGCCTGGCACTGCATCGCGGTCCAGTTGGCCGGTCTTGACCATTTCACCCGGGTTGGTGAATTGGCTGGCCAGGGCGGTAGCGCCCGCCAGCACAACAGCCACGCTCAGTGCACCGGTGCCCAGCGGCGCGGCTTGACCACGCAGCAACGGACGGCGAAACCATGGCAGCAGCATGACGATGCCCAAGGCGAACAACAGGGCCAGGCGCGGTACCAGTTGCCACCAATCCAGGCCGACTTCCCACAGTGCCCACACGGTACTGGCGAACAGCACCAGTGCGTACAGGCCCAGCGCGGCGCGGCGGGTGGCCAGCAGCAATACGCCGGTCAAGGCGATGCCGATACCGGCCAGCAGGTAATACAGCGAACCGCCGAGCATGCTCAGCTTGACGCCACCGGCCAACAAGGCCAGCCCCATGATCAGCAACAAGACGCCTAGCAGCCTGGGCAGCAGGCGGCTTGGGCTTGAGGCACCATCAGTGCTCATAGTGTGTTTCTCCGTTACGTTGGAATTATGTAGCCCCGTGCTTCACTGTAGATGACGATTCGGCGCGGGCTTGGTTCATCGTTATTTTTGGTTTTTCCCCTGAATAACCGGGTTATCCACGGGCGGGTAATAAAGCCCCAGGCGCAGGTCGATTAAGACAGCGCTGTCTTTGCGTGAAGGGAAGTTTCGGCAAATTGGGGTCGACCGGGAGGTGAAGCGTTTCAGGTTGTTGCGAAGGATAATGCGGCGGGGCGCTTAGAGAAAGGGTGAATCGCAAGATGCATCATTTCAGATTTGGTAACAGTGACTAAGTGTCGCTGCAAAAATGAGTGTGGGAGGGGGCTTGCTCCCGATAGCGGTCTGTCAGTCTGGCATGTGTCGACTGATAGATCGCTATCGGGGGCAAGCCCCCTCCCACAAGGGGTTCAAGCGTTGGTTAGAAGGTAGTGCGGATGCCGAATTGCACACTGCGCCCCGGTGCCGGCGCAATGTCGCGCAGGATCGAGCTGGCATAGCGCACGGTTTGGTTGGTCAGGTTTTCACCGTTGACGAACGCCAGCCACTGGCTGCTGCCGACATTGAAGTGGTAACCCGCGCTTGCGCCGAGGGTGGTGTAGCCGTCGGTGCCGTTTTCGTTGCTCGGCACGCGCCCCTGGCCGGCGGCATGTTCCACGTCGATGCGTGCCTGCCAGCGATCCAGCTCCCACAGCAAGCCGCTGTTCAGGCGCAGCGGGGCGATGCGCGGCAGGGCTTCGCCGGTGTCCAGGTTGGTGGCGCGGGTGTAGTCGCCCGACAGTTCCAGGGCGAACTTGCCGTAGGCGCCTTCGCCGAGTTTCCAGTGATCCTGGGCTTCGAAGCCGGCGAAACGTGCGCGTACCCCGGAGTAGGTGTATTCGGGAATACCGCCCGCTTCCTCTTCACCTTCATCGTTCAACGTACGGCCCGTACCGAGCAAGCCGATGTAATTGGAGAAGCGGCTGTAGAACACACCGAAGCTGCCCTTGTGGGTGCCAGTGTCGAAGCGCAGGGCCAGGTCGCTGGACACCGCTTTCTCTTTGGACAGGTTTGCATCGCCCAGTTCGTAGGTGCCGGTGGCGACGTGAGCGCCATTGGCGTATAGCTCGTAAAACGTCGGTGCGCGCTCGGTGTAGCCCAGGGTGGCGGCCAATGACCAGACCGGCGTCAGGGTGTAGACCGCGCCGGAAGACAGGCTGCCGGCGGTGAAATCACTGGTCTTGTCGGCATTGGCGAAGCGCGCGTTGCCCTTGGCATCCGGGTCGACGCTGGTGTGTTCCAGGCGCCCGCCGAGGCTGAGTTTGAGGCGCTCGGTGGCTTGCATTTCCTCGAGAATGAACAGTGCGCCGGCGTTGGTATCGGTCTGGGGCACGAAGGCCTCTTCACCCAGGGCCGAGAATTCGTTGCGGGTCACTTGTGCGCCGACCACGCCGTCGAACGGCCCGATCCGCTGGTGGCGAGCTTCCACCCGCGCTTCATAGCCTTTGTTCTTGAACGTGGTGCCGGTCTCGCCGCCTTCGATTTCGCGGTGCTGGTAGTCGGTGTAGCCCGCGTCGACTTTTACCGAGGTAAACGGGCCTTGCAGGTTGCGGATCTCGGAGGCGAATGCGTAGTGCTCCTGCTGCATGCGGATGCGCACGTCCTGTTCGGCGGGGGAGCCGTAGTTGCTGTCGTAGTTGCTGTAGGACAGCCCCGCGTAGCCATCATCCCAGGTGTAGGACCCGCCCACTGCGCCGCCATCCTGGCGCCCATCGCTGTTGCCCAGGCGCCCGTTCTTGCCGGGGCCATCGTCGGATTCGGGGGCATGGCGGCTGCGCGCATAGCCCGGGATTTTCAGGTCGTTGAATTCCCGCGCATTGGCGTCCAGGTGCAAGGCAAAGGTGCCGTCGCCGGCTTCCAGCTTGCCCGCGCTGCTGCGGGTGGTGTCGGCGCCGCCGTAGCGCAGTTCACCGGCACCATGAATGCCTTCGATGGCTGCGGTGGGGATGCGGTTGTCGAAAGTATTGACCACACCGCCGATGGCACTGCCGCCGTACAACAAGGCCGCCGGGCCACGTACGATTTCAATGCGTTCGACGTTGATCGGGTCCAGCGGCACGGCGTGGTCGTAGGACAGTGACGAGGCATCCAGCGCGCCCACGCCGTTGCGCAGGATGCGAATGCGGTCGCCGTCCTGGCCGCGAATCACCGGCCGGCTGGCTCCCGGGCCAAAGTACGAAGACGACACCCCTGGCTGCTTGTTCAGGGTTTCGCCGAGGCTGCCTTTTTGCTGCAGGGTCAGGTCGTCGCCTTCCAGTACCGTGGTGGGCGAGGCGAGTTGTTCGCTGCCCAATGGATTGCCGGTAATGATTTGAGGTTGCAGTTCCAGCGCATGGGCTTCGGAGCAGATCAACAGGGCGGCGGCGAGGGGCGACAGGCGCCAGAGACAGGAGCGGGACATCGGACATTCCTTGGCAGGAGCTTGATAAGTGTTGTTACAATATAACATCACATTTTCGGCTGGAAAGGGGAACTTTTACCGACGCGCTATATTCAATCCAGTGCTTCCACCGTTACGCCCCGTCGGCTAAGGTGCGCGGCTGTGTTTCCTCTCTCGCAAAAAAGGCCCGGCATGACCGCGACAAGCAACGACCCGCTCCACGGCGTGACCCTGCAACACGTCCTCACCACCCTGGTGGAGCACTACGAATGGGCAGGCCTGGCCGAACGCATTGATATCCGCTGCTTCAAGAGCGACCCCAGCATCAAGTCGAGCCTGACCTTCCTGCGCAAGACCCCTTGGGCCCGAGAAAAAGTCGAAGGCTTGTACGTCAAGCTGATGCGCACCAAACGCCCGCTGGATTGAACGCGTGAAGCGTTTTGTCGCGGTGGCTGCGTTGTCCGGTTGGGCGGGGTTGGCAATCCAGCAATACCTGATCCTCTATTCGCGCTGGTCCAGCGACGCCAGCCTGCTGGGCGGATTGATCAGTTTCCTGAGTTTCTTCACGGTGCTGACCAATACCCTGGTCGTCGTGGTGCTGAGCTATTGGCTGGTCAAGCGCGAATCCGCCGCCAAGCGGTTTTTCCTCGCGCCTGTGATCAGCAGCGGTATTGCCGTGAGCATCGTCGTGGTGAGCCTGGCCTACAACCTGTTGCTGCGGCACTTGTGGACCCCCGAGGGCTTTCAGTTCATCGCCGATGAATTGCTGCATGACGTGATGCCGGTGCTGTTTCTGATCTACTGGTGGCGGTGCGTGCCCAAGGGCACCTTGCGGGTCAAGCACATTGCCGGGTGGGTGATTTACCCCTCGGTGTACTTCGCTTATGTACTGCTGCGCGGGCATTGGCTGGGGCAGTATCAATACCCGTTCATCGATGTGGGCAGCCTGGGTTATCCACAGGTGTTCGTGAATGCCGGGGGGATTTTGCTGGGGTTTATTGTGATTGCGCTGGCGGTGGTAGGGCTGGATAACCGCTTGAAATCGCCCTGAATTTTAAAGTGGGCACAGTCAATGTGGGAGGGGGCTTGCCCCCGATGGAGTGTCAGTGAATGCATCAGTGACTGACAAACTGCCATCGGGGGCAAGCCCCCTCCCACATTTTGACCGCGTCAGGCTGGTTCCTCTTCACTGCCTTCTGCCCGCCAGTAACCCACGGCCTTGAGGTACTCTTCGTTGACCTTGTGGGTGTCGAGCAACACCCGCCGCACCTGGCGCGACAGCTTGCTCTCGGTCGCGACAAAGCTGTACAGCGTGCCTTCGGGCAGTGTCAGGTTGCGCACGGCCTCGAGCAGGTCGCCCTGGCCGCGCACCACCCAAACAATTTCGACGTCCGCAGCGCTCTCCAGCACCTGCCGTTCCTCTGCATCGGCAATTTCAATCACCGCCAGCACCTTGCGCCCGGCGGGGAGTTCCTCCAGGCGGCGACCGATCGCGGGCAGGGCGGTTTCGTCGCCGATCAGCAGGTAGCTGTCGAAGATATCCGGCACGATCATCGAGCCCCGTGGCCCGCCGATATACAGGTGCTGGCCGACTTGCGCCTGCTCCGCCCAGGTGGACGCAGGGCCGTCGCCGTGCAGCACGAAATCGATATCCAGTTCGCCCCTGCTCAGGTCGAAGCGCCGTGGTGTGTAGTCGCGCATCGCAGGTTGCGGGCCGTCACCCTTGATGCTGAACGTCGGGCTTTCCAGAGCTGCTTGTTCGGCGGCGTTCTGTGGAAACAGCAGCTTGATGTGATCGTCACTGCCCAGGCTGATGAACCCCGCCAGTTCCGGGCCGCCCAGGGTGATGCGACGCATGCGCGGGGTAATGTCCTCCACGCGCAGGACTTGCAGGCGGCGGCGTTTGATTTCGTGAGTCACGCGATGAATGGTTTGTGTGTTCATTGGTCTTTCCCGTCGGCAATGGCTTGCGCGGTGCGGTTGAGCAGCGCCGCGACTCGCGTGATTTCTTCCGGGCTCCAGCGCCCGTGGTGCGAGTGCAAGGCGTGGCGCAGGTTGTGCACCGCCTCGTGGATTTGCGGTGGCCGGTCCTGGCCGCGCAGCGAGCGCTTGCTGACGTCAATGCGCATGCGAACGCCATCCAGGGCAACGGCTTGTTCGCTCAAGTAGAGACGGCCGGCGTCAGTGATTGTGTAGCGCTTTTTTCCGCCCTCGGCGTCGCCGCTGATCAACTCGCTCTCCTCGAGAAAGGTCAGGGTAGGGTAGATCACGCCGGGGCTGGGGCTGTAGGCGCCATCGAACAGGCTTTCGATCCGGCGGATCAGGTCGTAGCCATGGCACGGCTGTTCGGCGATCAAGGCCGGCAGCAGCAGTTTCAGGTCGCCTGGGGCGAAAACGCGTGGTCCACGCCCGCCGCGTTCACGGCCCATGCGTTTTTCGAAGCCGTCGCGGCTGTCGTGGGGAGGGTGCTCTCTCATGTCTTCTGTGCTCGTCGATAGGTTTAGATACAACTTAAGATATATCTTTAGCTTGGCACAAGCTTTCCAGACCAACGGTTGGCCTCGCGTCGTGCGGGCCGGATCGACTCGCAGCAGTCTTGTCAATTGCAATAGTTGGAAGTTGCTCCATAACGGTTTAAAGTAATCGCTCATTTGGCTTGGACATACTGTGTTTGAAGTCTAGGCGTGTAGACACTTTGACAATGAGGCATGCTTGTCATCTGTTTCTTACAGAAAGATAGTTCCGTTATTTATGCTAATTTAGAGTATGTAGGTGGGTTCCTACGGATATAAATAAAGTTTTGGCAAAGTGCCATCTTTTTCCCGCAAGCCCAGCATATTCTGGCTACGAGCTAATGCGAAGTACCTTGCATACCTGCATTTGAATTCAGTGGATTATTGTTTGGCGTTGCAGCGACTCAACTAACTGAGTGCAGCGCGGTTTCGTTGTAAGTCCTCTAAAGCCTGGTGCTTTTATTAAACTTACCGACGAGTCTCTCACTGTTTACAACTACAGGTATTGACCATGTTCCAGAAGTTTGCATTTGCCGCCTCCCTGACGGTTGTCGCGTTGAGCACCTCGCCGGCTTTTGCCGCCGGTGAAGCCAGCCACACTGTCAATCTCAAGGCAAACATCCCGACCACCGTGTTCCATGCCCAGCCGCGTGATCCGAACTGGGGCCGTGACGAAACCATGAGCTACAACCTGGTGAGTGGTGAGTTGGCGCCTTTGACTGCGATCTACGACATCCGCAACACCAACGGCTCGGTGCATGCCTACATCGAAGGTGGCCCGGCCGTACTGTTCAATGGCGACACCACTCAAAACATCCCGCTGACCACCACCCTCAACGGCGTCACCCTGACCGGTACGCCAAAGGAAGTGGTTAACGAAGCGGACTCCACTCCAGGTGTCAGCGCAGAGATGCGCATCGCCGCTGCCAAGCCGAACGCTACCCAGCGTGGTTCGTACACCGCGGTGATGCCGGTGGTATTCGACGCTGTATTGCCTGTAGGGCCTTGATGTCGATGCAGGCCCGCTGAGCAAACGCTTGCGGGTCATTGACAGGCCGGTGGGGTCCCTCTCCTCCATCCCGCCGGCCTGGTTTTCACCCCGTCTCTTGGCCTTCAGAGTATTCCGTTCATGTTCCCGATGACTCACATCGCGGCGGCGCTTGCGCTATTGATAGGTACGAGTGCACTGGCAACCCAGGCCAACGCCGCCTCGACTCCCGGTAGTCTGATCACCCAGGCCCAAGGCTTGCCCTCGGGCTTTGCCGAGCATTTCTTCGATGTGCCGCTGGCCGTGCGCATTGACCTGGACCAGCAACCGCTGGGCGAAGCGCTGATCGTATTGACCCAGGATGACCGTGTCAGCCTGCTGGAATTTACCGACACCGCCGACAGCAAAGTCCCGGTCGCCACCCGCGACACCTGGCAAGCGATCCTGGAAAAAGGTGTGGCCCTGGGCGCCTGTACCCAGTCGTGCCCGCAGCAACTGGTGTCGGCGTTCTACAACCTGGAAAGCTCACAGCTGTCGATCATCACCCAGAACGTGGAGCGCAGCGACGACGCACCGCGCTATTACGCGCAGCCCGAAAACGGCAGCCTGGGCTTGATCATCAACAACCAGCTCAACCTCAATGGTGGTCAGGAGCAGGACCTGGGCGGGCGTTACGGCCTGCAAGCCAGTTCCAGCGTCGGCAACTGGAGCCAGGTGTTCAACCTGCAACTGGCGCGCCAGAGCGGCGCCGATGAACCCATGCGCCATGCTATTCATGAGCTGTATACCCAGCGTGAACTGGAAGGCAATTTCTTTCGCCTGGGCCATTTCACCCCCAATTCCGATGGCCTCACCCGGCAACTACGCAGCTTCGGCGCCAGCCCCGACACGGCGGTGGGCGCGATGTACGGCAGTTCCGACAGCCTGGCCATCAACAACCCCAAACCCAGCGTCTACCCGATCTACGTCACGGCCAATCGACAGGCTGCGGTGGAGATCTATCGTAACGGCCTGCTGATCAATACCCAGGCGGTGGCGTCCGGTTTGCAAACCCTGGACACACGCCCGCTGCCCGGCGGCATCTATGAAGTGGAAGTGCGCCTGATCGAAGACGGCCTGACCGTCAGCACCACCCAGGAGCTGGTCTACAAGCCCAGCAACTGGCGCAATGCCGAAGACCGTTGGCGCTACAACGTATTCGCCGGGCGTGAGACCAAACTGTTCAGTAACTGGGACGAACAGGCCTCGGGTTCGATCACCGCCGGTGCGTCCATCAACTACCTGCTGCACCCCAGGGTGATTCTCGGACTGTCGGCGCGCGAGGTGCGTGAACAACTGCAATATGGCGGCTCGGTGGACTGGTCGGTCGCCAACAACGTCAACGTCTACGCCAACGTTTTCCAGACCCAGGACCACGGCACCGGCATGGACCTGCAAGGGCTCTACACCTTCGGCGCCACCAACCTGGTGTTCAGCCACAACCGCAGCTGGCTCGACACCCGCGACACCTACGAAACCCTGCCCGACGGCACCCGTTTGCGGCGCAATACCTTCGTCGGCAAGACCAGCAACAGCGCGCTGTCAGTCAACCACCGCATCGATTCGAAAAACTCGCTGAACATGCGCGTCTCCCACAGCGAAGGCAATGTGGAAGGCGCCGGTGTCGACCTGGGCTGGAACCGTCGCGACACGTTGCTGGGCAGTGATGCCAACTGGCGTTTCTCCCTGTTTGACCGCCCCGGCAGCGGCAGCACCAACGACCGGCGCAACCGTGGCGTCGACGTGACCTTGAGCCTGGCCCTGGGCACCGATGGCCGCCAGGTGTCCGGCAGCATCGGTACGCGCACTTCGCGTGATGGTGGCCGCGATAACAATGCCTCCGTGACGGTGCGCCAGGATTTGACCGACCACGTGCTGCAAAGCGTTTCGGCGACGGCGATTACCGACACCTACGGCGTGGGTCTGTCGAGCATGGCCAGTTTCAGCACTGAAGCGGTCAGCGGTGACGGCTTCATACAGCGCAGTTCCTTCAACGGTGAGTTCACCGGTGGCTTGAACCTCAACAGCACGTTGGTGGCCGGAGCCGGCAAGGTCTTGCTGAGCAGCCAGTACCAGGGCCACGGTGCGGGCATGATCGTTGACCTCGAGACCGACCTGGACGCCATTACCCTGCGTGCCGATGACTTGAGTGGCGGCAGCGTCGTGCTGCGCCCCGGTCGCAACTATGTGCCGGTGTCAGCGTACAAGAGCAGCACCGTGTCGTTCGACTTCGAGGGCAATTACCCACCGGCGGCGAATATCCAGCCGGCGCGTTCCACCTACCACCTGAACAAAGGCGGCGTGGACTACCGCAAGGTCACGGTGATGAAAACCGTGACGGTGCTGGGGCGCTTGCTCAATGAGCAGGGCGTGCCGTTGCGCGGCCATCAGGTGATCAACCACGCCAGCCGTGGGGTCAGCGAAGTCGACGGGTTCTTCTCCATGGAAATGAGCGCCAGCGCGCCGACCCTGGAAGTGCGCTACCAGAACCAGTTGCTCTGCCAGTTCCGTCTGGACCCCGCCAACGCGCCGAGTGAAAACGACGTGCTGATGATCGGCGACCTGCGTTGCACGCCGGACACCCTGGCCGAAGCCACCCACAAGGCCGAAACCGCCGGATGACGGCGGCTCGGACCCTCGGAGTTTTTATGAGTGTTATCACAGCAATCAAGCAGGCCCTGGTGCCGGGCGCATTGGCCCTGGCGCTGGGGGCGTTCAGCCAGCCGGCGCTGGCCATTGTCGAGGATATCTCGGCAGTGTTTCGTCCCGACCCTACCAACCCGATGAGCAACAAATTCACCAATACCACGCCGCAAAGTGGCTTGTGTCCCTGGCATGTCCCTGCAAAATGTGAAGCGGTCAATACCTTCAGTATTCGTAATACGGCGTTCAGCGCCACGTCGAATGGAGCGATACCGGCTTTTCCTGAAGACCCGCGCAAGAGCGCCTATTTCAAGGTGCCTTCAGCCTTTCGCGACCTGCAAGTCACCCACCGCGCCACCGGTAGAACGGAAACGGTGCAGATGCGAATTGCCGGTATTGGTGCCAGGTGGAACATTGCCTATCCCCCAGGCGTATCGGCCTGGGCCACCCCAGGCGTTGGTTGGGCGACCTATTGGTATGGCGCGCCGGCACCTTGCAATCCGATCAATTACTACGCGGCGAGCAGCAGTTTCGCGCTGTTTTTCTGGATCGTTCCGGAAAACGCCGGGGCCTGCAGCGTGACCAACGGGCTGGAGATTCCATGGCTCAGCTATAGCCATCTTGAATACGGCTACGAACTCAAGACTCCCAATCCCCTAGGCATGGACACCGGCATCTACGAGGGCACCATCAGCTACACCATGGGGCCAGGCGCTGACCTGGACTTCGGCGACACGATGATCCCCAACGACGCCGTGCTCACCTTCAACTTCACCCTTACGGTGGAGCACGTGCTCAAGGTCGACCTGCCACCTGGCGGCAATCGCATCGAGCTGCTGCCCGAAGGCGGCTGGCAAGCCTGGCTCAACCAGGGGCGGCGCCCGGCGCGGTTGTTCCGTGACCAGACCTTCACCCTCGCCGCCAGCTCGCGTTTCAAGATGAACCTTGAGTGTGGACTGGTGATCGGCAACACCTGCGGCCTGCGCAACGATGCAGGTGACGAGGTGCCGGTGCAGATCGCCGTCAGCCTGCCCTATGGCGTACGCGACCAATACGACCAACCGGTGAACAAACTGCCGTTGCGCCTGGACGGTGTGGGCTCCGAGTTGTTCCAGCCCATCTATTACCTGGATAACCGACCGGCCAAATTGCATTTCGAGGTAGGCAAGGACGACGTCGGCGAAATGCTCAAGGCGCCAGGCACCACCTATACGGGCACGGCCACGGTGATCTGGGATTCGGAAGTCTAGCCGGCCGGCCAGTATTCGCAGTACCGGCCTCCCGTGGAGGCCGCGTTCAATCAATGAGGCGTAGCAAACATGAAGCATGCAGTGTTATGGGGCGTTCTGCTCCTGGGTTCCTTGAGCGCCCACGCCGGGCCGGCGATCAACGTCGGCGTGGTGTACGACTACCTGGAAGGTGACCGCAGTTCCTACCTCAAGCGGGTCTTCAACGGTGGCACCAGCACCGCGTTCATCAAGGTCAATGTGCTGGAAATTATCTACGACGCCGACGGTACCTCCAGGGAAGTGCCGGTGGCCTCGCTGACCGACGAGAAGGGCGCCACCACCAGCCGCGACGGCCTGATGGCCAGCCCGGCACGCATGATCGTGCCGGCCAACGGGCGCCAGGGCACGCGCCTGTTGTACATGGGCGAACGCGACAAAGAGCGCTACTTTCGCGTGCGTTTCATCCCGGTGGTGCCGGAAAAAAGCGATGACTTTGCGGTGACCGACCAAGAGCGTGCCGACTACAAGGACAGCCTGGCGGCCGGTGTGAACATCATGGCCGGCTACGGCACGGTGTTTTTCGTAAGGCCCAAGGACACGCGCTTCGACACGCAAATCAGCGACAGCGCCAGCCAATACAAACTGCGCAACACAGGCAACAGCGTGGTGGTGCTCGATGAGTTCCGCGATTGCGCCAAGGCGAAAAAGTCCGACTGCCTGCCCACCACCAAGCACCATATCCTGCCGGGCCGCGAGCTGGTGTTCGAGAAAAAGCCCGACCGTCAGTTCAGCTTCCAGATGGTCGAGGGGCGTGACAAAAAACTGATGACCGTCAACGATAACGGGTGAGCCTGATGTTCAAGCAACTGACACTGGCGGCGCTATTGATGGGCGCCACCTCGGCCTGGGCGATCCAGGAACGCGAGACCTTCGACATATCGGTGACCATCCCGCTGCACGAGGCTTATGTGCTGCCGTCGGAACCGGACTGGATGGGCCAGGAACAACTGCTGCCCTGGAACCTGGCGCGTGCCGAGTTGGGGCGCCTGCGCAAGAACTTCGACGTGAAAAACCTCGCCGGCGGCGTCGCTGCGCGGTTGGGGGACACGCCCTATCTGGCCAGCCCCCGCGACCGTATCGAGCTGCGTGTGCTGTTCAATCAAGTGCCGTTGAGCCTGGACGCCGCCGAAGTGATCAGCGCCGACGTGGCGCGCTCGGGCACCCGTGCGGTGCTGGACATCGCCGCCATCGAGCCCGAGGGCGGCTACCAGGGTGGGGACTACTTCGGCACGGTGCATCTGGTCTTCGACTTTCTGGCGCCCTGAACCTGTGACGACCTAAATGTGGGAGGGGGCTTGTCCTGATGCCAGTCAGTAAGGCTTTTTGTAGGAGCGAGCTTGCTCGCGAAGAACTCAGGGCCCCCGTGTTTATCCAGAATGAACGCGTTGCCTGGGCGTTTTTCGCGAGCAAGCTCGCTCCTACATTGAACTTTCGCTTAACTGATTGGCGTTAGGGCAAGCCCCCTCCCACATTTGGACTGCGGATCATCAGTTAGAGAGGGCAGCCATGCTTGTCGTGGGCAAGCACAGCGTCTGGCCGCCCGGCTGCAAATACGGCAGCAGAATCGGTGCCATGCCCTTGAGCACTTGCACCGGCAGTGCCGAGGTGAAGGTGAATTGCTGGGCCTGGTTGCCGGGTACGAAGGCGGTCAGGGTGCCGAAGTGCCGCTCGCCCAGGTAGAACACAAAGGTGGCGGTGCGGTTGATCGATTTCGAGCTGATCACCCGCCCACCGGCGCCCATCGCTTCAATACGGTTGTCACCGGTGCCGGTCTTGCCGCCCATGGCCATGGGCGTGCCGTCGGCCAGCTTGAAACTGCCCGACACGCGCTTGGCCGTGCCCGCATCCACCACCTGGGACAAGGCGCCGCGCAACGCGACGGCCACCTCGGATGGCATCACCCGTTTGCCCGAGTCGGGGTTGTTGACCAGGCGGGTGTCATAGGGCGTATCGGCGGCAAAGTGCAGGCTGTCGATGCGCAGCACTTTGCCGCGTACACCGTCGTTGAGGATGATGCCCATCAATTCGGCGAGGGCGGCGGGGCGGTCGCCCGAGCTGCCGATGGCGGTGGCGAGGGACGGCACCAAGTGGTCGAACGGATACCCTACCGCCTGCCAGCGCTGATGAATATCCAGGAACGCTTCGACCTCCAGCATGGTACGGATGCGGCTGTCGCGTGCGCCTTGATGGCGGCTCTTGAACAGCCAGCTGTAAACCTCCTGGCGTTCGAACTGGCTGGCCTTGACCACCTCGGTGAAGGTGGCGTCGGGGTGGTTGAGCAGGTAGCCGAGCAGCCAGAGGTCCAGCGGGTGAACCTTGGCGATATAGCCCTGGTCGGGCAAATCATAGGTGCCGGGGCCGTAGTCGGTGTACAGGCGTTCCAGGCGTTCGTCGGTGAGCTGGGTGCTGCCCAGGTGTGAGCGCACAAAGCGCTTGAACGTGTCCGGATTGGCCTCGGGAAACAGATAGCGGTGTACGGCGGCCAGGCGAATGGCGGTGGGGTGCAGGCTGTCGAGGAAGGTGTCCAGGCGCGCCTGGGTGTTTTTCTTCTGGTACTTCTTCCAGAACTTGAGCAGAAAAGTGGTGCCTTCGCGGTCGGCGAACCTGGCCAGGTATTCCTGGCGCCGCGGGTCGCCGTCATCCTTGAGCAATTGTGCACTGTTATTGGCGCCGGCGTAGGTAACGTAACGCTCCAGGTCGCGCATCAGGCGAATGAACGGCAGGTTGATCGACTCGCGCAGCGCATCACGTAGCGTGGGGTTGCGGCCATTGTCCTGGCTGCGGAAGTTGTGGAAGTAGTGCATGCCGCCGCCAGTGAAAAAGCCTTCGTTGGGGCTGGCTGAGTAGGTGCGGTCAAGGGCCGCTTCGAGCATTTTGCCCAGGGATTTGTCCGGGGCCTGGATCAGGTAGTCGACGGCCCAGCGGCTGAGGCGGTCCTGCTCGGCGATAGCGGTTTTCTTCAACGTGGCGGGTGTTTGCGCGGCATAGCGATCATGCAGCTCGCTGATGATTTGCAGGTAGGTGGTCAGTACCCGCAGCTTGGCGGTGGAGCCCAGTTCCAGTTTGCTGCCTTCGTTGATATCGAACGGCTGGTCAGTGTTGTCGGTTTGCACGCGCACCCGCGAACCTTCTGCGGTCAGTTCGAACAGGGTGAAGCTGTAGCGCACCTGGGGCGTGCTGGCGGCTGTCAGCAGGCGCTCGCCGAGCAGACCGGTCTGGCCCGCGAAGGTGGGGTCGGCCAGTTGCTTGAGATAGGCAGTGACCTGGCTTTGCAGCTCGGCCTGCAAGGTGCTGGTGGCGGACAGGTCCAGGCGGTCGAGGTCGTAAAGCGGGCGGTTGAGCAGGGCGGCGACACGACTGCGGGCGACACTGATGCCCTTGTTGGTGTCGATCGGCTGCAGTGTCGGCTGCTGCTGCCAGTCGCGGTAGGTGACCCGGGCGGCGAGGGCCGCGTTGAGCAGCGCGGAATCGATCACGGCGTTTTGCGCGAGCAGGCGCAGGTGGCTGTCGGTGAGCTGCGCCAGTTCATCGCGACCATTGCTCAAGTAATGGGAGGGCCGGCGTTGGGCGATCATCAACGACAGCACCTGGCGCAAGGCCAGGCCGCGTGCGCTCAGGCTGGCTGGGGTGTTTGCGCTGTCGGCCAGCGCGCGGTTGATCTGGGCGAAATCGGCGCCGTACCACACCCGCAAACCTTCGGCCATGCCGTGCACTTCACCGTGGCCGGGCACGGCCGACAAGGGCACGCTGTTGAGGTAGTCACGCACGATGTTCTGCCGGGCGACGAGGGTATCGGGGCCTTGCTGGTAAGCGCGCGCACTGGCCGATAGCATCTGGCGGATCTTCTCGCCACCCGAGAGGGTCAGGCCCTCCGGCGAGTGCCGGTATTTCTCCAGTTGCGTCGCCAGGGTGCTGCCGCCCGCCGTCTGCCCCGGCAGATGCAACTGGCGTGCAACCTGTGACCACGCCGCCTTGGCAAAGCGTGGCCAGTCTACCGCCGGGTTGGCCTGGGGCGGATCGGGGTCGAGCAGCTCGCGGTTCTCGATGAACAGCAGGCTCTGGACCATCAGCCCTGGTATGTCGCTGAAGCGCTTGTACAGCTGGGTAGGGTAGTTGTACTGATACAGCGGCGCGGCCCGGCAATCGGTGATCGACAGGCCAGCCTGTATTTTCTCCGCATAGGGGATGAACAGACCGTGACGGCTGTAGTCCATCAGCGCCTCGGAGAACCGTGCCTGGGATTGCACCACATAGTTGCGCTTGAGCAAGCGTGGCAGCCACTCGCCGAGAGCGCTGTAGCCCAGGCGCCGGTCAAACGGGCCGGCGCCGGGATACACAATGGCGTCGCTGGGGCCGGGGGCCACGGTGTAGGTCAGTTGGGTTGCCCACTGGCTGAGCAAGCGGGACTGCCAGTGGGCGGTCTGCATCTCGCGCATGGCCGCATAACCCAGGGCGAGCAGTGCCATCAACCCGATCAGCCAGAACAACCGGCGCCAGTGGTGGCTTGGCGAGGCTTTTTTCGGCAAAGGTGCGGGTAAAGGGCTGTCGTGTTCGACTTCAGCCTTGACGGGACCGGATTGCCAAAGAGCGCCCATAGTCGATTGATCCATGCGTACAGATTGATCGGACTTGTCTGAAGCGTAGACGCAGATTGCCTGCGCTACGAGGCGCGCTGAGGTTTTTCGACAAGGGCGAACCGCAACGGTCGCGGCTGCGGCCTGTCATGGCGGGCCCACCGCTGCGCTGATATGTAATACTCTGCGCCGTTTTGCACCGTGAAGGCCGGTTTAGACACGTGGAGCACACCTCCGTCGATTGGCTTTTCAGCGGGGCATATCGCCAAATTTTGCTGTTTATTGAGTGAAAAGCCCTATCCGGAGCTTTTTATACTGCATGCCCGCTGACCCGGCCGTTGACCACGGCCTGGCGGGGCTGCCCACGAGGCAGGCCCGGTCAAGCCGGCGTATGGGCCCATCCGCTCATAGGCCGAGACTCACTGGCTAACTCCAATAAAAAATGAGGTTGTATTCTTATGCCTGTCGGCAAACCACTGCCCCCTGGCGAGACCGCTCAAGGCGGCCCGCTCAAACGCGAACTCGGTGAGCGGCACATTCGCCTGATGGCGCTCGGCGCCTGCATCGGTGTGGGCCTGTTCCTCGGCTCGGCCAAGGCCATCGAAATGGCCGGGCCGGCGATCATGCTGTCCTACATCATTGGCGGCCTGGCGATCCTGGTGATCATGCGCGCCCTCGGTGAAATGGCGGTGCACAACCCCGTCGCCGGTTCGTTCAGCCGTTATGCGCAGGATTATCTTGGCCCGTTGGCGGGCTTTCTGACCGGATGGAACTACTGGTTCCTGTGGTTGGTGACCTGTATCGCCGAGATCACCGCCGTGGCGGTGTACATGGGCGTCTGGTTCCCCGACACCCCGCGCTGGATCTGGGCCCTGGCGGCGCTGATCAGCATGGGCACCATCAACCTGATCGCGGTCAAGGCCTTCGGTGAGTTCGAGTTCTGGTTTGCGCTGATCAAGATCGTCACCATCATCGCCATGGTGATTGGCGGCGTCGGCATCATTGCGTTCGGTTTCGGCAATGACGGCGTGGCGCTGGGCATTTCCAACCTGTGGACCCACGGTGGCTTCATGCCCAACGGCGTGCAGGGCGTACTGATGTCGTTGCAGATGGTCATGTTCGCCTACCTGGGCGTGGAGATGATCGGCCTCACCGCCGGTGAAGCGCGTAACCCGCAGAAGACCATCCCCAGCGCCATCGGCTCGGTATTCTGGCGCATCCTGCTGTTCTATGTGGGCGCGTTGTTCGTCATCCTGTCGATCTACCCGTGGAACGAAATCGGCACCCAGGGCAGCCCGTTCGTGATGACGTTCGAGCGCCTGGGTATCAAGACCGCCGCGGGCATCATCAACTTCGTGGTGATCACCGCCGCGCTGTCGTCGTGCAATGGCGGAATCTTCAGCACCGGGCGCATGCTCTACAGCCTGGCGCAGAACGGCCAGGCCCCGGCGACGTTCGGCACCACATCGAGCAACGGCGTGCCGCGTAAAGCGCTGCTGCTGTCGATCTTCGCCTTGCTGCTGGGCGTGCTGCTCAACTACCTGGTGCCGGACCAGGTGTTCGTGTGGGTCACCTCCATTGCCACCTTCGGCGCGATCTGGACCTGGTTGATGATCCTGCTGGCGCAGCTCAAATTCCGTAAGGGCCTGAGCCCGGCCGAGCAGGCGGGCCTCAAGTACCGCATGTGGCTGTACCCGGTCAGTTCCTACCTGGCGCTGGCGTTCCTGGTGCTGGTGGTGGGCCTGATGGCTTACTTCCCGGACACCCGCGTGGCACTGTATGTGGGGCCGGCGTTCCTGGTGTTGCTGACAGTGTTGTTCTATGTGTTCAAGCTGCAGCCGACCAATGGGGCGGTGCGTTCCGCAGCCTGAGGGCTTGCCCGCGATAGCGGTGTGTCAGTCAGGCAATGTGTAGCTGACACACCGCCATCGGGAGCAAGCTCCCTCCCACAGGGTACTCACTCCGTAACGGATAACCGGGGCGCAGTCGCCCTGCGCTGGTCCAATTGCTTGTTGAATTCCAGCCACGCCGCAAACAAGGCCATCACGACGGCCCCCACCAACGCGGTGACGATCTGCATGGCAAAGGTATCGCCGGCCAGGGCGTTGACCATGTCCGCCAACGGCGCCAGCACGACGCCCAGGCAAAACACTTCCAGTGAGTAACGCCCCATCCGTCCCAGTTGCCGCGCCAACGAGTGTTGCGTCCAGCCGACACCGGGGAGCAATTTGGCGGTGACATAGGCCAGGGCCAGAAAGTGCAGCAGGCGCACGGGTGACAGGTCGGTCTTGCTGATGGGATATAACCATTCGCCGATCAGGCTCGGCATCCACGCATCGTGCACCTCGGGCCAACGCCACGACAGGGTGATCACGCAGCCCGTCACTACATACATCGCAGCCGCTAGGAACAGCGGTTGACGCAACACCGGCCGCTGTTCAGCCGGGCGCGCCGAACGCAAGGCTGCTGCGCCGCCGAGGATAAACAGGCACTGCCAGGTAACCGGGTTGAAATACCATACTCCACCGTTGCTGGCCGGCAGGTTCCAGCCCTGCCAGGGCGCCAGTAGGTAGACCGCCACCGAAATAGCCACCGCTACCCTCGGCACACGCAACAGCAATGGCAGCGTGAGCGGCAGGCTGAGAATCAGCACGATATACAGCGGCAGTGGGTCGGTCAGGTTGGGCTTGAACCGCAGCAGCAGCTCATCGACCAAGGCCTGCTGGGTGTTGTTGAGGAAATGCTCCAGGCCCATCTCCTGCACCAGGTCGCGGGTTTCGATATGGCTGTTGGCGAAAATCACGATGCCCATCAACAGCGCCAGCAGGAAAATGTGCACGACGTAAAGCGTCCACACCCGGCGCAGTATCTTCAAACAGGCATAAAGATAGCCGTCACGCTGCAGGATCTTGCCGTACGCCAGCACCGCCGCGTAACCGGCCAGGAACACGAAGATTTCAGCGGCGTCACTGAACCCGAAATTCTGCACGGTGACATTGGCCAGGGGATTGTGGGGGACGTGATCCCAGAAAATGAAGATCAACGCCAGACCCCGAAAAAAATCGATGCGCGGGTCGCGTCCGTTCAGCATGGCAGCGGGCTCTTGAACAAATTGTTGAGTGAAGGTTGGCGAGCGCGCGTATTGTCGTACGCCGCACGTCGGGCGGGCGCAGGTTGGCGGTATTTGTAAGCAATTGCAAAGGCTGGGTATTACTGAATGTCTCTATGGCCTGCCCGTGGCCGGGCAGGCATCTACCGTGAGAATCAGGCGGCGGCTACTTCATGCGGTTCAAAACTGTCCGCTCGCGCCATCTGCCACATCCGCGAATAAAATTCGCCGTTCACCTCACCGGTGAGCAACTCGCCCGGTTTGAGGAACACATGCAGTTGCGAGAACAACTTGATCTCGGTCGCCGACATGCGTCGTACCAAGTGCTTGGCCGATAACTGCGACGGGTGGTCCAGGCCGGCCGCGGCGAGCATTTCCGCCAGGGCGTGAAGGGTATTGCGGTGGAAGTTGAACACGCGCTGGGCCTTGTCCGGCACCACCAGTGCCCGTTGGCGCAGCGGGTCTTGCGTGGCGACGCCGGTCGGGCACTTGTTGGTGTGACACGACTGCGACTGAATGCAGCCGATGGCAAACATGAAGCCGCGCGCCGAGTTGGCCCAGTCGGCTCCGATGGCCAGCACGCTGGCGATGTCGAAGGCACTGACGATCTTGCCGCTGGCACCGAGCTTGATCTTGTCGCGCAGGTTCAGGCCCACCAGGGTGTTGTGTACGAACAGCAGGCCCTCGCGCAGCGGCACGCCGATGTGGTCGGTGAACTCCACCGGTGCGGCGCCGGTACCGCCTTCCTTGCCGTCGACCACGATAAAATCAGGAAGGATGCCGGTTTCGAGCATGGCCTTGGCAATGCCCATGAACTCCCAGGGGTGGCCCAGGCAGAACTTGAACCCCACCGGTTTGCCGCCGGACAACTCGCGCAGTTGAGCGATGAACTGCATCATCTCGATCGGCGTGGAAAACGCGCTATGACGTGACGGCGAGATGCAGTCCTCACCCATCATGATGCCGCGGGTGTCGGCGATTTCCCGGGTGACTTTATGCTTGGGCAGGATCCCGCCATGGCCGGGTTTGGCGCCCTGGCTCATCTTGATTTCGATCATGCGCACTTGCGGGTTTTGCGCTTGCGTGGCAAAGCGGTCCGGGTCAAAGCGGCCGTCACTGGTGCGGCAGCCGAAGTAGCCGCTGCCCAGTTCCCAGGTGAGGTCGCCGCCGTTTTCGCGGTGGTAGGGGCTGATGCTGCCTTCGCCGGTGTCATGGGCGAAGTTGCCAAGCTTGGCGCCCTGATTCAGCGCACGAATGGCGTTGGCGCTCAGCGAGCCGAAACTCATCGCTGAGATGTTGAACACCGAGGCCGAGTACGGCTGCGTGCACTGCGGGCCGCCGACCATCACGCGAAACGCGCTGGGGTCGCTCAACGGTGCGGGCCGCATGGAGTGACCGATGAACTCGAAGCCCGACTGGTAAACGTCGATCAGGGTACCAAAGGGTTTGTCGGCGGTTTCGTTCTTGGCGCGCGAATACACCAGTGAACGCTGGGCCCGTGAGAAGGGCAGGGCATCGCTGTCGGATTCGAGCAGGTACTGGCGGATTTCCGGGCGGATGGCTTCAACCAGATATCGGATATTGCCCAGGATCGGGTAGTTGCGGCGCACGGCGTGGGGGCTTTGCAGCAGGTCGAAAAGGCCGATCAGGCTGAGGATGCCGGTGACTAACGTGATGGGCCAGAGCCATTCATGGTGGATAAAGGGCAAGCTGGCGAAGGTGAACAGGATGCAGACGGCAAAGAACGCGTAACGGCTTAGTAACGACAGGCTCATACGGTTTTCCTTGGTTCGGACTCTCGAGGTCGATCTGCCATTCTGCGCCTCTACGGAAACAACGGACAAGGATCGAAGGCTCTGGGACGTGATTTGCACCGGCGCAACCCATGGAACCGATCAGCAAAAGCCGGCCACTAGTGTGCAGGACGCCCGCTTTTTCATGCCCTTGGAGTCATTGCTCATGCCGATCACGCCTGCTGCTTCCACTCATCCCATCATCGATCAGCGCCCGCACGGAGCGATTGCCCGTGAGCAGTCTGTCGCTCAAACCAGGCATCGGATGCAGCCCGCTCAGCATGACGCTATCCATGGGAAGCCCCACGGCACCCAAACGGGAAAATTCCAGCGGTTTGCCGCTGAAGTGGGCAAGAACCTGTGGTTTATCCCAGGCATGAGCAACGTATTGCTGGGGGCGGCAAAGGCCAAGCCAGGCCTTGACGGCGTTGTCAGCGGGGCGCTGGACGGGTTTCACAAAACCCGCGAAGACGGTTTTGACAAGGCGCTTCTGGGGGCGGCCACCGGGGACTACTCGGCTATCGCCACCGGTTACCTCGATGCGGTGATAAAGAACGAAGCCACCCCTGAGTCGGTCAAGAAAGCGTTGCGCGAAGGTTCCGGCCTGTTAAGCCTGGCCGCTATGCTGCGTCAGCAAAAAACCACGCTGGGGGCTTGATGCGCAGAGCCGGCGGCGTGCCCTACGCCGCCGTCTGCCGAATCGGCAGCACCACGCGAAACCTGGTGCCCTTGCCCACTTCACTGCTGACCGAGATATCGCCCCGGTGTTTCTTGACGATGCCGTAAGACAATGACAACCCCAGCCCGGTGCCTTCGCCCACCGGCTTGGTGGTAAAGAACGGGTCGAAAATCTTCTGCACGGCTTCGGGGGCAATCCCGCAGCCGTTGTCCGCCACTTCCAGCCAGATGTTCTCGCCATCCACGCCGTTGCTGATCGTGATGGTGCCGCGCTCCGGGCCCATGGCCTGGGCCGCGTTGATCACCAGGTTCATCACCACCTGGTTGAGCTGCGAGGCCAGGCATTCGATGTCCGGCAGTGGCGTGTAGTGCTTGACCACATCGGCTTTGTACTTGAGTTCGCTGGCGACGATGTTGAGCGTTGAGTCGATGCCTTGTTGCAGGTTGGCGAACTGCCAGGTCTGGTCGTTATCCACCCGCGAGAAGTTTTTCAGGTCTTTGACGATCTGGACCACGCGGCCAATGCCGTCCTTGGACTCGCGGATCAGCACCGGGATGTCTTCCTTGAGAAAGTCCAGTTCCAGGTCCGTGCGCAGTGCCTTGAGCCGGTCGCGCTGGTCCTGCGCCGGGATCAGTGCTTCGCTGTGTTGATAAGCCTCCAGCATCTGTTGCAGCTGGTTGAAGTAGCTGTCGAGGGTGCTGAGGTTGGATGAAATGAAGCCTACCGGGTTGTTGATCTCGTGGGCGACGCCGGCCGCCAGTTGCCCCAGTGAGGCGAGCTTCTCCGACTGCACCAACTGGCTTTCCAGGTGTTTGCGCTCGTCGATCTCCAATTGCAACGCCTGGGTGCGTTGTTCCACCAGTTGTTCCAAATGTTGCGTTTGCAGGGAAGCTCGCCGGGCCATGTCCCATTTATTGGCCAGGGTATTGGCCATTTGCTGGACTTCGATGTTGTCGAACGGCTTCTTCAGGATCAGCAAGCGGTCATAGGCGTTCAGGCGAGACAACAGCTCGTCCCAGGAGTAATCCGAGTAGGCGGTGCACACCACGACTTGCAGTTCAGGCGCGACCTTCCACAGTTGCTCGATGGTCTTCGCGCCGTCCCAGCCCTGGGGCATGCGCATGTCCACGAAGGCCAGCGCGTAAGGGCGTTGTTCCGCCATGGCAGTGGTCAGCAAGCCCAGGCCTTCTTCGCCGCCGTAAGCGCAATGCAGTTCGAACGCCTGGGCTTGCGGCTTGACGGCATCGCCAAACAGCGCCGACTCCATGTCGTCCAGCGCCTGGTTGGTTTGCGCGCTCGGCATCAGGATCTTGCGGAAATCCTCATGGATGGAGGGGGTGTCATCGATCAGCAGGATGCGCCGGTTGGGAGGCTGGTTCATGAGGTACTTCCGGCAAGGGTCAAGGGAATCGTCAAGGTAAACACCGCGCCAAGGCCCGGCCCGTCGCTGTGCGCCGTGAGTTGGCCATGCATTTCCACGGCGGCCAGGGCGCAGCTGTGCAGGCCGAAACCGTGGCCTTCCTTGCGGGTGGTAAAGCCGTGGGTGAAGATCCGTGTCATGTTCTCGGTCGGTATGCCTTCACCATCGTCCTTCACACTGATTTTAAGGGTCTCGTCACCTACCTGCTCGACCCTCAGGGTGATTTGCCGTGGCCGCTCGGAAAGACCGGACATGGCGTACTTGGCGTTGCTGATCAGGTTGACCATGATCAGCAGCAGCCGGTGTTTGTCCCCCAGAATCTGCGGCACCGGCGCGTACTCCTTGACCACCGTGACGTGGTGACGACTCAGCGCGCCGGCGTTCATGCGCAGGGCATCGTCCATCAAGGTGCCGATATCCACAGGCTCCAGCAGTGTGGAAACGCCAGCATAGGATTGCTGGGTCGAGACGATGTCCTTGATGTGGTCGACGCTTTTGCTCAGTTGCGTCAGCTCATCGCTCATACCTTGCTGCTCGACGGCAATCGCCTCCACCAGTTGGTTCAGGTAGCCCGGCAGCAATTTGCCTTTTTCATCCTCGGTAAGGAAGGTGCCCAGGTCGCCCTGATGCGCGTTGATCAATTGCATGGCTTTGCCCAGGCCCTGGGCCTTGCTGCTGCGCAGCTTGCGGCTGACCAGGTCGGCGGAGATATTCACGCTGTTAAGCACGTTGCCGACATTGTGCAGCACGTTGGTCGCAATCTCGGCCATGCCCGCCTGGCGGGCGCTGTCCAGCAGTTCGCTCTGGGCATCCTTGAGTTGTTGCGTGCGCCGTTCCACTCGCTGCTCCAGGGTTTCGTTGGCCGACTGCAGGGCGCGGTTGACGCGGTTGATTTCGGCGAAACTGCGCAGCAGGCGCACCGCCAGGTAGAGCAGCAACACCACCAGCAACGTCGAGAACACCAGCAGGTAGCGGTGGTACTGATGATCGATGAGGTCGGCGGCCTGCTGGTCCTGATCGAGGTGGGTGGTCAGCGCATCGAGGCGCTCGGCCACGGGCACGGCAGCAATGCGCTCAAGCAGGCTGTTGACCAAGGGCTGTTCGCGCAGGATCAGCGAAATATGGTTACTGAGGATGTCCACCGGCGCCCGGAACTCAACGGGCAGGCTCTGTTTGTTGATCGCCAGTTTGCCCAGGCCCACCAGGATATCGGCGGCGCGCTCGTCGCTGGTGACCTGGGCGAACTCCAGGCTGCTGAGCAGCAGGTCGTAGGTGTCGGTGGCCACGCCCTGCAGTTGCAGCCGGCCTTCATCGTTCATGCTGCTGAATTGGGCCTGGATGTCGTCTTCGGCGGTGGGCAAGAATGCCAGTGAGTTACGCAACACGGCGTTGTGGGATTTGAACTGGTCCACCAGCCGGGCTTTTTCCTGGATGGCCGTCCGATACTCGGCCAGGCTGGCTTGCCAGGCCGGCAGGTCGGTCGAGTTGTGGTAGCCGTCGCGACTCTCCAATTGCGCCCCGATCCGGGTCATTTCCGTAAGGGGCGTGACCAGCGGGTCGTAGTTATGGGTAATCGCGATCCGCGCCTTGAGCACTTCGCTGTCCCATTGGGCGTTGAGCTGCTGGAGTTGACGGAGCAGGTCCCGTGACTCGGTATAGGTGGCCGTTTGGTCGCGGGACGACTTGAGGTACAAAAACATCAGCGTGGAGGCCAGAAACAGGGTCATCAGGCCAAGCAATACCTGGCTGGCGCGGCGGCGATACAAGGGTAACAGTCGTCTCATAGCGGCTTGCCCGCCCATTCGCCGGTCAGGGTCTTGAGAAACTGGATGATCAGGTCCTTGTCTTCCTGGATCGGGTTGCGCCCCAGTTGGTACTTGAACATCACATCGACCGCGTCTTCCAACGTCTTGGCCGAGGCGTCGTGAAAGTACGGTGCGGTGACGGCCACATTGCGCAGGCTGGGCACCTTGAACACATGGCGGTCCTCTTCGTCTTTTGTCAGCAGGTAACGTCCGAGGTCCGACTCCTGCGGATTACCGCGCGCCTGGAAGTAGTCGCCCATCACGCCGAACTTCTGGAACATGTTGCCGCCAATATTCACGCCCTGGTGGCAGGCAATGCAGCCGTAATCCTTGAAGCGCTGGTAACCGTACTTTTCCTGGGTGGTGAGTATCTCGGTGTTGCCTTGCAAGTACTGATCGAACCGCGAGTTGGGCGTGAGCAGCGTGCGCTCGTAAGTCGCCAGAGCGTTTTGCACGTTGGCGGCGCTGAGGCCATCGGGGTACGCCTGCCTGAAGGCGTTCTGGTAGACGGGCAGGGCGGACAGGTTCTGCACCACGGTTTCCCAGTCACTGCCCATTTCCACGGGGCTGGTGACCACTTGTTCGACCTGAGCTTCCAGCGTGTCTACCCGACCGTTCCAGAACTGCTTGAAGTTCAGGCTGGCGTTGAACACCGAAGGCGTGTTGAGTTCCACGGGTTTACCGTCAAAACCCATCGAGAACGGCTTGTTGTCGGCGCCGCCGGATTCCAGGCGGTGGCAGCTGGCGCAGGACAGCGTGTTATTGGCCGATAAGCGCGGCTCGTTGAACAATTGGCGGCCCAGCTCAACCTTGGCCGGGTCCAGCGTCGGTACCGGCGGCAGGGGTTTGAGCGCCTCGTTCAGCGGTGCGGCTGCCAGCGGCGCGCCGGTGCCTAGGCACAACGCGAAAATAAAGCCAATACAGACAGTTGAAACATTGCTCAAGCGAGCACTCCTTGCGGCCTGGGGCTATTGATCGGGCATCAGTGTCGCGCAACCCGCTTGCAGCAACTGCACGAAATCGGTCGGCGCCAACGCCTTGCTGAAGAGAAAGCCCTGGCCCTCTTCACACCGCTGGGCTTTGAGGAAGTTCAGCTGTTCGACGGTTTCCACGCCTTCGGCAATGATGTTCAGCTCCAGGCTTTTACCCATGCCGATGATAGCGCTGATCAGTTGTTCATCCTGACTATTAATGCTCAGGCCGCGCACGAAGGATTGGTCAATCTTCAGCACATCGATGGGAAAGCGTCGCAGGTAGCTGAGACTGGAGTAACCCGTGCCGAAATCATCCAGGGCCAGGCGCACGCCCATCGCCTTGATCCTTTGCAGGAGAGTCACGGTGTCGTCGACATTTTGCATCAGCACGCTTTCGGTGATTTCCAGCTCCAGCAGGGCGGGCGGCAGGCCGGTCTGTTCAAGGATGGCGGCCAGGTTGTCGACGAAGTCCCGCTGGCGAAAGTCGATCGCCGAAATATTCACCGACATGCGCAGCGGTGGCAGGCCCATCTCCCGCCAGGCTTGGGCTTGTGCGCAGGCCTGGCGCAGTACCCACTGGGTCAGGCGCACGATCAGACCGCTGTCTTCGGCGACCGGAATGAACTCGGCCGGGCTGACCCAGCCGGACCTCGGTTGAAACCAGCGCGTGAGCGCCTCCGCGCCGACGATCTGCCCGGAGTCCAGATCCAGCTTGGGCTGGTAATGCACCACGAACTCATCGCGTTCCAGTGCCTGGCGGATCGCGCTCTCCAGGTTCTGCTGGTGCTGGGCGCGCAGGTTCATGTCTTCGGTATAGAAACTGAAGTCGTTCTGGCCGCGTTCCTTGCTGGTGCGCATGGCGGTTTCAGCCTGCTTGAGCAAGCCCACCGCATTGGCGCTGTCGTCAGGGTAAATGCTGATGCCCAGGCTGGCGGTAACGCTCAGGTCGTGCCCCGCGACGTGGCGCGTCGCGCTGACGGCATCGAGCACCTTTTGCGCAATGTGCTGGGTTTGCTGGGGATGCTGGATGTCATTGAGCAGGATCACGAACTCATCGGCGCCATAACGAAACACCGAATCCGACGCCCGCACCGTTGCCACCAGATTCTGGCTGACCTGCTCAAGCACTTCATCGCCGACCGGGTAGCCCAGGGCGTTGTTGATGCGCTTGAAGCGGTCGAGCCCGATAAACATCACCGCCAGTTGCGTGTCATGTCGCCGGCCCAGGGCGATGGCCTGGGTCAGCCGGTCGCCCAGCAGCGTACTGTTGGGCAGCGCGGTAAGGGCATCGTACTGCAACAGGTGCGACACCTTGAGCAGTTCTTGTACGCGCTCTTCGATGATGCGCTCCAGGCTGATCACCTTGAGCGCGGCGTCCTGGGCCAGTTGCCATTTCCAGGTGAGGGCGCTGGCCATCTGGCGGATTTCCAGGTGGTCGAACGGCTTTTTCAGGATCAGCAACTGATCGTTGTACTTCAAGCGCGCTTCGATCGCCTCGAAGGAGTAATCGGAATAGGCGGTGCACAGGGCAATTTGCAGGTTGGGATCCACGTCCCACAACTGTTCGATGGTATGCAGCCCGTCCCAGCCAGGGGGCATGCGCATGTCGATAAACACCATAGCGTAGGGGGCATTGGCCGCTAACGCCTTGTTCACCAGCGCCAGCGCTTCCTGGCCCTGGTAGGCGGAGTCCAGCTCGAACGCCTGGCGTACTGGCGCAGCCGTACCGAAAAGGGCTGATTCCAATGTGTCCAGGGAGGGCTCGCCGTGCTCGTCTGCACAGAGGATCTTGCGAAAATCCTGGTGGATCGAGGCCGTGTCATCGACGATCAGGATGCGGCGGTTGGCCCGCCCTGAGTTCGGGTTCATGGCACCCTGCGCCTGTGCAACAAACTCGATGGCATAATGATTCCTTCCCTGGTCCTGCAACTGAGCGGGTGTGGGCATGCAGTGACAGCATAGCTGAGCTCCCTTGATATCGACGGCCAGTTGGCGTCAAATCAACAGCGTTTTCGCGCTGCTGGCCTGAACCGGCACGGCGCACGGGTTCAATTGAGCTTAACTTCGTTTAATGTGAAGGCAGAGTCGCCATGGATGAACAACTCGCTACCAAGTCCGCTGTTCTGCTGGTCGATGATGAAGAGTCGATCCTCAACAGCCTGCGCCGCCTGTTGCGCAGCCAGCCTTACGAGGTGGTGTTGGCCACCAGCGGCGCACAGGCGCTGGAGATCATGGCGGCTCGCCCCATTGATCTGGTGATGAGCGACGCGCGCATGCCCGGCATGGACGGGGCCACGCTGCTGGCCGAGGTCCATCGCCTGTACCCGGCCACCAGCCGCATCCTGCTCACCGGTTACGCCGACCTGACCACCATCATCAAGGCCATCAATGACGGGCAGATTCACCGCTACATCAGCAAACCCTGGAATGACGAGGAGTTGCAGTTGGTCCTGCAACAAACCCTCGAACACCAGCGCCTCGAACGCCTGACCCTTGACCAGAACGATCAGCTCAAAGCGCTGAACGCCACCCTGGAAAAACGCGTGACGGCGCGCACCGCCGAACTGCAACAGACCGCCGACATGCTCGACCTGGCCTACGACGAGCTCAAGCGCAGCTACGTGACCGGCACTGAAGTTTTTTCGCTGCTGGCCAACCTGCGCTTGCCCAAGGACAAACAGACCAACCGCGCATTGATCGAACTGATCCGCGTGTACTGCGCCGCCCAATCCATGGATGAGGCCAGCACCCGCGACCTGACGATGGCCGCCGCGCTGTACAACATCGGCAAACTGAGCTGGACCGACAGCATGATGGTTGCGCCGTCCGACAAGCTGCACAGCACCGACCGCGCGCTGTATCGCGAATACCCGACCCAGAGCGAGTCGCTGTTGATGACCCTGGAGCCGATGAAGGACGCGGCGCGGATCATCCGTCACCATCAGGAGCGCTGGGACGGCTCGGGGTTTCCCGACCATCTCAAGGGCGACGCGATCCCGCCGGGTTCGCGGCTGCTGAAACTGGCCGTGGATTTCATCGAGTTGCAAAAAGGCTTGATCCTGGAACGGCACCTGAACAGCGATGAAGCATTGTTGTACATTCGCAAATACGCCGGGCGCCTGTATGACCCGGAACTGGTCGAGGATTTTGTACAGGCCTGCGCGACCTTCCTCAGCGATGTGACCCTGGGCGATCCCACGGTCAAAGTCCTCACTACCCGCGAACTTGAAGCCGGCATGGTCCTGGCGCGCAACCTCAACGCCGATAACGGCATGCTGCTGCTCAATGCCGGCAAGGTGCTCAACCTGCCGCTGGTGGACAAGCTGATCGCGTTCGAGGCAATGGAGGGCGCAAAATACAGCGTATTCATCAAACAACCCGACGAGATAACGATTCCCTCATGAGCCATTCCACTATCCGCATCGCTGCCGCCGTCCTGATCGATAAAAACGGCCAGACCCTGCTGGTGCGCAAACGCGGGACCCTGGCCTTCATGCAACCGGGCGGCAAGATCGATGCGGGCGAACAACCCGTCGAGGCGCTGGCCCGTGAGCTGCACGAAGAACTGAACCTGCGCATCGACCCGGCAGACGCGGTGTACCTCGGCCAGTTCTCGGGGCCCGCCGCCAACGAGCCGGGCTTTACCGTGCAGGCCGACATGTTCCAGCTGCACATCGACGTGGCGGTCACCCCGGCCGCTGAAATTGAAGAAATACGCTGGATCGACCCCATGGGCGACGGCGGCCTGCACCTGGCGCCGCTGAGCCGCGATCAGATCCTGCCGCTCTACCGCGCGTCGTTGACCCGCGCATGATCATTCGCCGGCTCAATGCCTGCGATGCCGACGCCTATCGAGCCTTGATGCTCGAGGCCTATGGCGCCTATCCCCAGGCGTTCACCTCCAGCGTGGCCGAGCGTGCAGCGATGCCGTTGAACTGGTGGCAAAAGCGCCTCGACAACCCGCTGGATTGCGTGCTGGGCGGTTTTGATGGGGCGCGACTGGCGGGCATTGTCGGCCTGGCCTACGAGCCGCGGGAAAAAGCGCGGCACAAGGTGACCCTGTTCGGCATGTACGTGACCCAGGCGTCTCAGCACAAGGGCATGGGCCGGCGGCTGGTGGAGGCGGCGCTGGTAGAAGCCCGTCGGCAGCCGCATCTGAAACTGATTCAACTGACCGTCACTGCCGGTAATGACGTGGCGTTAGCGCTTTACCAGCGCTGCGGTTTCGTCCAGTACGGCCTTGAGCCGTTGGCGGTGCGGGTCGGCGTCGAGTATTTCGACAAGATTCATATGTGGCGCGAATTGAAAGGCCAGTGAATTCACTGTGCAAGCAAGCCGCCATCGGGGGCAAGCCCCAGTGTAGGAGCGAGCTTGCTCGCGAAAAACGCCCAGGCAACGCATTCATTCTGGATGAACGCGGGGGCCCTGAGTTCTTCGCGAGCAAGCTCGCTCCTACAAAAAGCCTTAACTGACTGGCATTAGGGCAAGCCCCTCCCACCTGCTCAGCGCACCGCACTGACCCCATCCAGGGTGGAAAACGAGGTGTCCTTGGCCGTCAGCAAAAAATCACGCATATACGGCGCATCGAGCATGTCAGCTCGGATCCCTGCATACAGCGTGGCGAACAAGCCTTTTTCCCCCAGCCGCTTGGCCTTCACATAACCCCGGGAGCTGTATTCGTGCAGCGCCCAATGGGGCATGCCGCACACGCCACGACCGCTGGCCACCAGTTGCATCATCATCACCGTGAGTTCCGAGGTGCGTACTTGCGCGGGTTCCACGTCGGCCGGTTCCAGGAAGCGAGTGAAGATGTCCAGGCGGTCACGTTCCACCGGGTAGGTGATCAGCGTTTCCGTCAGCAGGTCTTCCGGCACGATATACGACTTGTTCGCCAGCGGGTGCTGGTTGGCCACGGCGAGCATGGCTTCGTAGGTGAACAGCGGCACATAGGTGATGCCCGGCAGCTCCAACGGGTCGGAGGTGACTACCAGGTCGAGATCGCCGCGGGCCAGGGCCGGCAGCGGCGCGAAGGCAAAGCCCGAGGCCAGGTCGAGTTCGACTTCGGGCCAGGCATCGCGGAACTGGTCGATGGTCGGCATCAGCCACTGGAAGCAGCTGTGGCATTCGATGGCCATGTGCAGGCGCCCGGCAGTGCCGCCGGCCAGACGCGCAATATCGCGCTCGGCGCCGCGCAGCAGGGGCAGGGTGGCGTCCGCCAGTTGCAGCAGGCGCAGGCCGGCGCTGGTGAAACGCACTGGTTTGGTCTTGCGCACGAACAGCGGCATGCCCAGGCGCTCTTCCAGCTCCTTGAACTGATGCGACAGTGCGGACTGGGTCAAGTGCAGGCGCTCGGCCGCCTCCACCAGGCTGTCGGCTTCGCGCAAGGCATGCAGGGTCTTGAGGTGGCGGATTTCGAGCACGGGCTCTCCATGAAGACAATTTGTGACGAAGCAGGATGGCGTGAGTTTGTCTCATGTTGCAGCGTGTGTCGATCAAGACCGCCCGGCACTCTTCATCAAACTGTCATCGAACTGTGGCGGCGCGCTTGAACAAACTTCATCAGACTCGCGCTCTACTGGGGTTCTGCGTTTCGGTGTTTTTCATGCGTGTGTTGCTTTTAATGGCCGCTCTGTTGTTCGGCCTGCCGTCTTTTGCGGCTTCTCGATGTGACGTCAATGTGCCGACTCAAACGGCCGACCTGGCTCAGGTGAGCATCGCCTACCAGAGTATCGGGCGTGCGTCCGACCCGGCGTTGCTGCTGGTGATGGGCCTGGGCGGGCAGCTGATCCATTGGCCCGATGAAGTGGTGGTCGCCCTGTGCCAGCAAGGTTTTCGGGTGATCCGCTACGACAACCGTGATGTCGGTCTGTCCACTTGGCGCCAGGCGCCGGCCAGCGCCAACCTGACCTTTGAAGTGTTGCGCTACAAGCTCGGCCTGCCGGTGGCGGCGCCCTATACGCTGACTGACATGGCCGACGATGCCCTGGGTTTGATGGATGCTCTACAGGTGCAGCAATTTCATGTGCTGGGCGCGAGCATGGGCGGCATGATCGCCCAGCACCTGGCGGCGATGGCGCCGCAGCGGGTGGAAAGCCTGACCCTGATCATGACCAGCTCCGGCGCCGAAGGCCTGCCCGCGCCGAATGCGGCGCTGGTGCAGTTGTTGTCGCGGCGCAGCGCGCCCAACCGTGAAGTGGCGCTGGAACAGCAAGCCGATTTGCTCGCCGCGCTGGGCAGCCCGAACGTGCAGGATGATCGCCAGGCGTTGCTGCACCAGGCGGCGCTGTCCTATGACCGCGCGTTCAACCCCGAAGGCGTGAAGCGCCAGATCATGGCGATCCTCGCCGAGCCGAGTCGCGTGCCCTTGCTCAACCAGCTGCGGGTGCCGACCCTGGTGGTTCATGGCACCGCCGACCCGTTATTGCCGGTGATGCATGGCGTTCATCTGGCCGCGCATATCCAGGGCAGCCAGTTGAAATTGATTCCGGGCCTGGCCCACCGTTTTCAGGAGGCCTTCAAGGCGCCGTTGCTGGCGGCGGTGCTGCCTTACCTGCAAGCCCATCGCGAAGATACCGCGCATTGGGCGCAGATCGATTTGGGCGAACCTTCGAAGCTGCTGTGAAGGTGGTGTATCGTGGTGACTTTTGCGGCGCATTAATGCCAGCGAGGTGGCCTGCCCATGAGTACTCCCCTGAAAATCGACTTCATCAGCGACGCCTCTTGCCCCTGGTGCATCATCGGCCTGCGCGGCCTGACCGAAGCCCTCGACCAGTTGGGCGCCGAGGTGCAGGCCGAGATTCATTTCCAGCCGTTCGAGCTGAACCCGAACATGCCCGCCGAAGGGCAAAACATCGTCGAACATATCACTGAGAAATACGGCTCCAGCGCTGAAGAATCCCAGGCCAATCGCGAGCGCATTCGCGACATGGGCGCCGCGCTGGGCTTTGCCTTTCGCACCGATGGCCATAGCCGTATCTACAACACCTTCGATGCTCATCGCCTGTTGCATTGGGCTGGGTTGGAAGGCTTGCAATACAACCTCAAGGAGGCGCTGTTCAAGGCCTATTTCAGCGACGGCCAGGACCCCTCCGACCACGCGACCCTGGCGATCATCGCCGAAAGCGTTGGCCTGGACCTCAAGCGCGCCGCCGAGATTCTCGCCAGCAACGAGTACGCCGCAGAAGTGCGTGAGCAGGAGAAACTGTGGACCAGCCGTGGCGTGACCTCGGTGCCGACCATCGTGTTCAACGACCAGTACGCGGTCAGCGGCGGTCAGCCGGCCGAAGCCTTTGTGGGCGCGATTCGCCAGATCATCGAAGAAGCCAAACAATAAGGCCTGGCACACAACACAGTGTGGGAGGGGGCTTGCCCCCGATGGCGGAAGGTCAGTCAACCATGCAGTGACTGAAACACCGCTATCGGGGGCAAGCCCCCTCCCACATTGGTTTTGTGTACGTCTCCAGATACCCCTGGCGCGCCCCTTGCATTGACCCCCTAAAGCCCATCCGGTCTGCGGCTGGGCGCTGCCATTAGGGGTGAAACACTACCTTGAATATTCTTGACCTCGACCACAGCCTCACCGGTCAGGCGCCGATCGCCCAGCGGTTGGCCAGCGGCCGGGCCACGCGCCTCGATCTGCTGGACCTGGGCCCGAAACTGCGCCTGTGGTCCACCGAAAAAACCTGGAAGCGTTTTGTCGAGCGCCTGGCCCAGCGGCCACGGCCCAGCGATGCGCGCCCGGAAATCCTGTTCGTCGGCTCCGGCGATTATCACCACCTTACGCCGGCATTCCTCGCCGATCTCAAGGAACCCATCAGCCTGATCCACTTCGACAACCACCCCGACTGGGTGCGCTTTGCGCCCAAGCGCCACTGTGGTTCCTGGGTCAATCGCGCGCTGAAAATGCCAGCGATCAAACGCATCGTCACCCTCGGCCCCTGCAGTGACGACCTGCATAACCCGCAACTGCGCGGCGGCAACCTCGGCGCCCTCAAGTGCGGCACGTTGCAGCTGTTCCCCTGGCAGCACCCGCCCTCGAAAGTCTGGGGCCGGGTTGGCGACGGCGCCGGGCACCGACAGCAGGAAAATCACCTGCACTGGCGCAACCTGGCGGAACTGGATTGGGCGACCTTCCTTGACCAGATGATCGCCAGCCTGCCCACCGAAGCGGTCTGGATCACCGTCGACAAGGACGTGCTCGCCAGCGAAGACGCGGCCACCAATTGGGACCAGGGCGGCATGCGCCTGAGCCACCTTCTCCAGGCCCTGCGGGCGTTGGCGGCGCACAAACGCATCATCGGTATCGACGTGTGCGGCGAGTTCGCAGCGCCTGCGTTCAGCAACGCCTTCAAGCGCTGGGAAGCCAAGTCCGACCAGCCCCCGCCCGAGCGTTGGAGCGCCCAGGACCTGCAGCGCAATGCGGCGACCAATGCCGCCCTGATCGACCTGTTCGAGGAGCTGTTCCCGTGACCCTGACCGTGGTGTTGTTGCTGGCTTTTTCCATCGTGCTCGATGTGATTGGCCAACTCTGTTTCAAGCTGGGCGTGGACCGTTTGCCGCAACTGGATGGCGGTTTTCGCCTGCGCGCGTTCTGGCGCCAGGTGTTCAATGCTCCGCTGCTGTGGGCCGGCATCGGCGCCTATGTCGTCGAGTTTTTCGTCTGGCTCGAAGCGTTGTCCCGCGCGCCGTTGAGCCTGTTGTTTCCGCTGGCGGCGCTGGCGTATTGCCTGGTGGTGCTGGCGGGCCGATGGGTGCTCAAGGAAACCGTCAGCCGACGCCGTTGGCTGGGCACCCTGGTGATTACCTTCGGTGTGATGTTGGTGGCGATCGCGGGGAACCCGGTATGAGTACGCAGACAATCGACACCGGCTGGTTGCATGGGCGTGTTGGCACGCTGGTGCTGTGGGCGTTGCTGATCGCCACGGAAAGCGCCGGCCAGTTGTTTACCAAGGTGGCCGGTGACCAACTGGGGCAGATGGATTTCACCTGGCAATGGCTGGCGGATGTTGCGCGCAACCCTGGGATCCTGGCGGCGATTGCCAGTTATATCAGCGCGTTTTTCGTGTGGATGCTGATCCTGCGGCGCAGCAGTTTGTCGCTGGCGTTTCCGTTGAGTTCGCTGGTGTTTGTGGCGGTGCTGCTGGGTTCGTGGTTGGGGCTGGGGGAACACATCAGCCCGCTGCACTGGGTGGGGGTTGCGGTGATCATTGCGGGTATCGCCTTGCTGGCCGAGGGCGAAGAGAACTGAACACGGACCCATGTGGGAGGGGGCTTGCCCCCGATGAGGGCGTGCCAGTGAGTGCATCTGCGACTGACCCACCGCTATCGGGGGCAAGCGCTCTCCCACATTTTGAACGCCTTACCTCAGGCAGACCTGCACCGGTTTTTTTAATCGAAGGTATAGCTGATCGCCGTCTGCACCTGGCCCTGGTTCACCTCGCCGGCCTGCCTGACGATGCTGCTGTTGGCTGCCGAACCAACCAGGTGCACCCAGCTGGCGCTGGTCAGCAATGACCAGTGGGGCGCCAGGGGGAACTGGAAGCTCTGGCTCAAGGCGACGTTCTGGAACCCGCCACCGGCGTTGTAGGCCTTGAACCCCGTGGCGGCGGCTTCGTTGCCGTCGACGCCGAAGAAAGTGTTGGCCTGGCGTGCATCGGTAAAATGCGCGACCAGGCCTGTGCTGCCGATAATCCCGCCACCCAATGGATAACCCAGCTCGCCACCCAGTTTGCCGAGTGCGCCGCTCTGGGAATGGCCGCCGCCCACGGCCTGGCCCAGCTGCGCATAGACCCGCCAGAAATCGGCCGGGGCGTACTGAATGAAACCCCCGACCTCGGCCATGTCCGACACATTGCGCAGGCCTTGTAGCGCGCCGTTGGAGGTACGCCCCGACAGGTAATTGATGTATGGACCGGCGGTGAATCCATGGGTGTTCAGCGCGCTCCAGGTCAAGCCGTCATCCGTGCTCAGGCTGACGTTGACCCAGTCCAGGTCCAGATAAGGCACCGGGCGCGTTTCGTAGCGGCTGCCGCTCGGGTCATGGGGCTGGTAACTGAGGCCGGCGCCCACGTCGCCGCTGACGCCTGCTGCGCACACGGCGCTGGAAAAGCTCCACAGCCCAAGTAAACCGGTGAATGCAGCAGAGGTGAGCTTGGACATGCAGCGAGTTCCTTTTGTGATCATGCGCGCATGAACGCGCGAACCCTCGCGCCTGCGCAAGCACTCATCTTGTTTGTAGCAAGCTACAAAAATTGTAGCTTCCAGCACACATATCAGCCGGCGTATCGATCAAACCCCCAGCCCCGCTGGGCTTTGAGCGATTGGCACGCTCCCTGCTCTACCGCTAAGGCAAGCGCATACAGCGCGCCTCTTTCCAAAGGTAGACGCAATGATCCAATGGCATATCGTGTGTGACTTCGACGGGACCATCACCCCCACCGATGTCATCGACAACGTCCTCCAACGCTTCGCCAGCCCCGAGTGGGAAACCATCGAGCAGGAATGGCTGGACGGGCATATCGGTTCACGCGAATGCCTGAGCCGCCAACTGGCGCTGATCAAGGCGACGCCGAGCGAGTTACTGGCTTATTTCGACAGTGTCGAGATCGACCCGGACTTCCCGGATTTCGTCGACCACGTGATGGGCCTGGGCGCGACCCTCGAAGTGGTCAGCGACGGCATCGAGCAGGGCATCGCGCGCATTTTGTCGCGCAACTACGTGACCTTGCTGCCGATCCTCGCCAACCGTCTGCGCCAGGTCGACCAGAACAGCTGGCGCATCGATTTCCCGTATGCCAGCGATGCCTGCCGCGCCGCGTCGGGCAACTGCAAATGCAAATCCACGCCGCGTAACAAGCGCGTGCTGGTGATCGGCGACGGCAAGTCCGACATGTGCGTGGCTTCCACCGCCGACTTCGTGTTCGCCAAGGGCAGCCTCGCCGAGTATTGCGTCGCCAACCAGATTCCCCATGCGCGCTTCGACACCTTCGCCGAAGTGCCTGCACTGCTGGCTCAACTGCCCCAAGGCATCGCCGCCAACGCCACCTCTTTTACTGCCGACACTCAGGAAATTTTCCACCATGTCTGATATCCGTATCGCTACCGCCGAAGACCGGATCCTTCTGGATAAAGAAGCCAAGTACTGCTCCTACGGCGACACCGTGCACTACATCGAACCGCCGCGTATTTTCAGCCGTTGCGAAGGCTCCTACGTCTGGGACACCGAAGACCAGGCCTACCTCGACCTGCAAATGTGGTACTCGGCGGTCAACTTCGGCTATGCCAACCCGCGCCTGAACAACGCGCTGAAACAGCAGATCGACACGCTGCCGCAGATCGCCAGCCAGTACCTGCACAAAGGCAAGATCGAGCTGTCGGAAATGATCGCGGTCGACGCCAAGAACAAGTTCGGCCTCGACGGCCGTGTGCATTTCAACGTCGGCGGTTCGCAGTCGATTGAAGACTCGCTGAAAGTGGTGCGTAACGCGTCCAACGGCAAGAGCCTGATGTTCGCCTTCGAGGGCGGCTACCACGGGCGCACTCTCGGCGCCTCGTCGATCACTTCCAGCTTCCGCTACCGTCGCCGCTACGGCCACTTTGGCGAGCGCGCCAATTTCATCCCGTTCCCGTACCACTTCCGCGGCCCGAAGGGCATGACCAAGGAAGAGTACGGCAGCCACTGCGTGCAGCAATTCGCGCGGTTGTTCGAGACCGAATACAACGGTGTCTGGGACCCGAAAACCAACCAGTGCGAGTACGCCGCGTTCTACGTCGAGCCGATCCAGGGCACCGGCGGCTACGTCATTCCGCCGATGAACTTCTACCGCGAACTCAAGCACGTGCTGGACCAGCACGGCATCCTGATGGTCAGCGACGAAATCCAGATGGGCTTCTACCGCACCGGCAAGCTGTGGTCGATCGAGCACTTTGACGTGCAGCCGGACGTGATCGTATTCGGCAAGGCGCTGACCAACGGCCTCAACCCGCTGGGCGGCATCTGGGCCCGTGAAGAACTGATCAACCCGAAGGTCTTCCCGCCGGGTTCCACTCACTCCACCTTCGCCTCCAACCCGTTGGGCACGGCGGTCGGCCTGGAAATGTTCAAGATGACCAGCGAAGTCGACTACGGCGCGATGGTCATGGCCAAGGGCAAATACTTCCTCGAAGGCCTGCAAGACTTGCAGAAACGTTTCCCGATCATCGGCGACGTCGACGGCCTGGGCTTGGCGCTGCGCTGCGAAATCTGCGGCCCGGACGGCTTTACCCCGGACAAGGCGACCCTGGACTACATGGTCGAGGAAGGCATGAAAGGTGACATGGTGGTCGACGGCCAGAAACTCGGCCTGATCCTTGATGTGGGCGGCTACTACAAAAACGTAATCACCCTGGCGCCGTCGCTGGAAATCAGCTACCCGGAAATCGACCTGGGCTTGAAGCTGCTCGAGCAACTGCTGGTGCGAGCGACCACGCGGTGAGTGCCGGCGAGATCGACCTCGGTGAAGGTGATGCCGGCTTCGTTCTCGGTGCTGGTCCGGTCGGGATCCTGTTGATCCACGGCCTGACCGGTACGCCGACGGAACTGCGACAGGTCGCCAGGGGGCTGGTCAAGGCGGGCAATTGCACGGTGTACGTGCCCACCCTGGCCGGGCATTGCGGCGATAACAGCGACCTGCAGGCCACCGGCTGGCGCGATTGGTACGAAGGGGTGCGCAAGACCTTCGGGCAGATCGCCCAGCGTCACGAGCAAGTGTTCGTTGGCGGCTTGTCCATGGGCGCGGTGATGTCGATGTACGTGGCGGCCGAACACCCGGGGCGCGTCGCCGGGCTGCTGATGTATTCCACTACCTTGAAGTACGACGGCTGGAGCATCAACAAACTGGCGTTCCTCACGCCGTTGCTGATGAAGATTCCATTCGGCGTGCACGTCTGCAGTTTCGAAGAGAAGCCGCCCTACGGCATCAAGAACGAACGCCTGCGGGCCATCGTCGAGCGACAGATGAAGGAAGGCCAGAGCAGCGAGGCGGGTTTGTTGACCATGGAAGGCATCACCGTGCGCGAGTTGCACCGCATGAACGCCGTGGTCAAGAAACGCATGCCTGAGATCAAGGTGCCGGCGCTGGTGTTGCATTCCATCGAAGACGACATCACCAGCCGCTGGAACGCCGATTACGTAGAGCGCCACCTCGGTGGCCCGGTAACCAAGATTTTGCTGGATAACTGCTACCACATGATCACGGTCGACCTGCAATACCGGCGGGTGATCGAGCTGAGTGCGCAGTTTGTCGAGCAGCATTCGGTGCAACTCAATCGTGTGGCGTGATCTCTTTACTTGTAGGAGCGAGCTTGCTCGCGAAGGTCGTTAACGATAACGCGTACTGTCAGGCTCAACGTGGTGTCTGTGCGATCTTCGCGAGCAAGCTCGCTCCTACTGGGATGCGGTGTCGATAAGGAAAAACTGTGATAACCACCCAAGCCTTCCCCACCATCCGGGCTATCCAGCGCGATGCCTGGAATGAGTGTTTTCCCGGTGCGCTGGAAGACTGGGACTACTACGTCGCCGTAGAAAACGCCGCGATCGATGACTTCCAGTGGCGTTACCTGGCGGTTTACGAAGGGGGAACGCTGGCGGCAGTGGCCGTCGCGTTTATCACCCATTACCGTCTCGACACCACGGTGTCGGGCGCCGGCAAACGCGTGACCGAGCGTGTGGCGCGACTGTGGCCGGGCCTTTTGCAACTGGGGCTGTATGCCCTTGGTTCCCCGGTGGCCGAGCGCTGCGACGTGGGTTTTGCCAATGGCGTGGCGGATGCGCAGCGCCCTCTGTTGCTCAAGCACCTGCTCAAAGTGGCGCGCCGGGATGCCGATGACTTCGGCATCGGCCTGGTGGCGGTCAAGGACGCGCCGAGCAACGACCCGTATTGGGCCGAAAGTTGTCGCGCTGCGGGCTTTCAAAGCATGCCGAGCCTGCCCACGGGCATGCTGCCGTTGCCCTACGGCTCAGTGGACGCCTACCTGGGCTCGCTGGGTAAATCCACGCGCAAGGACCTGCGCCGCAAACTGCGCGCGCCGGGACCGCGGGTGGAGTGGCGGCGCAATATCGATGACGTGCTGCCCGATGTGATGCGGCTCTATGAAGCCACGCTCACGCGCTCGGACCTGCAGTTCGAACGCCTGCCCGCCGGTTACTTCACGGGGATTCTCGAACAGCTGCAGGAGCGTGCGGTGTGTGCGCTTTACTGGGTGGACGAGCACCTGGTGGCGTTCAACCTGATTCTGCTCGACGAGCATCGGCTGATCGATAAGTTTTTCGGGCATGACATCGCGTTCAGCCGGGAATACAACCTGTACTTTCGCAGCTGGCTGACCAACGTCGACTACTGTATTCAACACAATATTGCGGTGTATGAGTGCGGCCAGGCCGGGTATGCCAGTAAACTGCGCCTGGGCTGCCAGTTCCAGGGCAACAGCCTGTTCTTCCGCCACCGCAATCGGTGGGTCAACGGCGTGCTCACGTTAGTCAAAATGCTGTTCCGACCGGATCGTTCCGACCCTGCCATGGCTGCTGCGATAAGCGAAACCTGATGATCACCAAGACCCGCCAGAAAGCCCGCCCCTTTGCCATTTCGCGCTGGAGCGTCCAGCGCAAGCTGGTGCTGGCCTTCTGGCTGGTCAGCGTCATTCCGACCATGATTGCGGCGGAACTGGCCGCCACCACGCTGTCGCAGATTTTCGACAGTAACGTGCGTATCTGGCTGCAGGAGTCGACCAAGATCGTCAAGGACGAGATCGGCGACATCCTTCACGACAACGCGCGCATGGCCAAGCTGTTCCTGCGCTACACCAGCCCACCTTCCTCCAAACAGGCCGAACGGCATGACCGGCTCACCGCCGACATCGCCGATGCCACCGACATCGATGTCGTGGCGCTGATTCGCACCAGTGACCACAAGGTGATGTTCAGCACCGCCGCCGATGACATCGTCAAGCAGATCAGCCTGACCAGCAACGCGGTGTTACAGACCGTCCAGGTGGCCGGCATCAGCACGGGCATGGTGGTGTCGACCTTCGAGACCAACCGCGATGGCGTGGATTATCTGTTGCTGGTGGCCACGTATCTGGACAGCAGTTTCCTCACCAGCGTGGCCGATGTGCATTCCCTCGACCTGCGCCTGTACCTGGCCAACGCATCGGGGTTTTCCGAGATATTTTCCACCCAACGCTTCGAAAATCACCCGTCGCGCATCCCGGAGAACGTCGAAGCCGACCTGCGCAACACCCGGCAGCCGAGCGAGCAGTTCACCAACCAGTACAGCGGTTTGTACTGGCCGATATTCAACGATGCCGGCGAGCTGCAGGGCGTGATCTTCAGCGGCCTGTTGCGCCACACGAGCCTGGTGGGGCTGGTGAACCAGAGCAATCTGTTCGTGCTGATTTTCCTGGTCAGCTCGGCGCTGTCGCTGGCCGCGGGCGTGTGGGTGTCGCGCCGCCTGACCCAGCCCCTGCGCGACTTGTCCCAGGGCGTGAACGCGGTGATTTCCGGCAATTACGCGCACCGTGTGGTGGTCAGCGGCGGCGATGAGCTGGCGCAGTTGAGCAGCACCTTCAACCACATGACTGAGCGCCTGGGCGAACTGCATCATCTGGAAGCTCAACTGCGCCGGCGTGATCGCCTGCATGCCCTGGGTGAAGTGGCCATGGGCCTGGCCCATGAAATCCGCAACCCATTGGGCATTATCAAGACGGCCACGCAACTGTTGCACCGGCGCGCCGACCTTGCCGATACCGACAAGCGTCACCTGGAGTACGTCATCAGTGAGGTCAGCCGGATCAACGAGCTGATCACCGAGTTCCTCGACTTCGCCAAGCCCAACCCGCCGATACGTGTGCTGCAGCCGGCTCGCGCCCTGGTCGAAGAGATTCTTGGGTTCTGCGGGCCGGAGTTGAGCACGCACAACATCGACGCGCAGATCGATGACCAAGCGCCCGACGCGACGATCTACGCGGACGCCAAGCAGCTCAAGCAGGCCTGTCTCAACCTGATTCTCAACGCCATCGACGCGATGCCTGACGGCGGGCGCTTGACTCTGGGTATCCGCAGCGTGGGTGATAACACCGTGATCAGCATCGCCGATACCGGCCAGGGCATCCCGGCGGATATGGTCGAGCGCATCTTCACGCCGTTTGTCACCACCAAGGCCTCGGGCACAGGCCTTGGCCTGGCCAAAGTCTATTCGATCATGGAAAGTCACGATGGCAGCATCGAGTGCGCCACCGAGAAAGATGCCGGCGCCACCTTCAGCCTGTACATTCCGGCTAACGGTGAAGACGACGGCGAGGATGAGGACGGGCATGACGCATAACGTATTGGTGGTGGACGACGAGCCCAAGCTGTGTGACCTGCTGTCATCCGCCCTGAGCCAGAATGGCATCCAGGTGTTTACCGCCGGCAACGGCCTGCACGCGCTCAAGGTGCTGGAGCAGGAGGACATTGACCTGGTCATCAGCGACTGGCGCATGCCGGGCATGGACGGGCCGGCGTTGCTGGCCGAGATCAAGCAGCGCTATCCGCACTTGCCGGTGATCGTGATGACGGCCTACAGCACGGTGAAAAATGCCGTGCAGTCGATGCGCAATGGCGCCTACGACTACATTGCCAAGCCGTTCGATATCGACGAGCTGGACATCACCGTGGCCAAGGCCCTGCAGTTTCGCGACATCATGCGCGATAACGCACGCCTGCGTGCCGAGCTGGATGAACATGCACAGTTCGACAGCCTGGTCGGTGACAGCCCGGCGTTTCGTAAAGTACTGCAAGCGGTGGACTCGGTGCGCGACAGCAGCGCCACCATCCTGCTGACCGGCGAAAGCGGCACCGGCAAGGAAATGGTCGCCCGCGCTATCCACAAGCATGGCAGCCGCGCCGACCAGCCGTTCGTGGCGGTCAATTGCGCGGCGATTCCCGAAGGGCTGCTGGAAAGCGAGATGTTCGGCCATCGCAAAGGCGCCTTCACCGGCGCTGTGGCCGACCGGGTAGGGCGCTTTATGCAGGCCGACAAGGGCACGCTGTTTCTGGATGAAGTCGGTGACATGCCGTTGGCGTTGCAGGCCAAGATTCTGCGCGCCCTGCAGGAGCGGGTGATCGAACCGGTGGGAGACCCCCGCGAGCGCAAGGTGGACGTTCGGGTGATCGCCGCGACCAACAAGAACCTGCTGGACGCGGTGGCCAACAAGGAATTTCGCGAAGACCTGTATTACCGCCTGAATGTGTTTCCGATTCCACTGCCGGCCCTGCGCGAACGTGTGGAAGACATCGCGCCGCTGGCCCGGCACTTCGCTCGTACCCTCAGCGCGACGGCCGGCAAACGCATCACCGGGTTCAGCCCCGAAGCCTTGCAGGCCATGGCGGCGTACCACTGGCCGGGCAATATCCGCGAGCTGCAGAATTGCGTGGAGCGAGCGACTATCGTGGCCGCTTCGCCGGTGATCGAAGATATCGATTTGCCGGGTTACCTGTTCGCCTCTCGGCCTGCCGAGGCTGGCGCGGCGACGATCCTGAGTGACGCGCCGGGCGTGCCGCAGGATCTGGATGCGGCGCTGGCGGAAGTGGAGAAAGCCTACATTCTGGCGGCGTTGCACGAGAGCAACGGCGTACAGGCCGCAGCGGCGGCGAAGATCGGTATCTCGGAGCGTAGCTTCTGGTACCGCTTGAAAAAGCTGGGTATCCAAGTCGACAAGATCGTCCGCTGACACACTGTGATCAAACTGTGGGAGGGGGCTTGCCCCTGATAGCGGTGTATCAGCCACAGATTTATTGACTGACCCACCGCCATCGGGGGCAAGCCCCCTCCCACATTTTTGACCGAGTGGGGTCAGGTGTGCAGGCGTACCCAGAGGCTCACCAGCACGGTGGCTGCCATCAACCAGGCCACCGCCGCCACGGCGAGTGATGCCTCCAGCCGCATCCGGTCCACCATCACATACAACGTCGCCAGGTACACAAAGTACGGAATGATCGACCACATCCCAAACACGATGGTGGTCTTCAAGTCCTCCACCGAGCGGCCCTTGCCGACGATGTAATGAGCGATCAGCGCAAAGGTCGGAAACAGCGGCACCAAGCCTGCGATGTAATAGTTTCTGGTCTTGGCCAGTGCGGCCAGAATCAGCACCACCGCCGCGCCGAGGGCGGCCTTCACGAACAGATCCATCAGTGATTCAACCCGTATTTCTTGACCTTGTCGAATAGCGTGGTCTTGGCCATCCCCAGTTCCTGGCTGGCCTGGGTGAGGTTGCCGCCGCTGCGTTGCAGGGCGTCAACGAGCAGGTTGCGCTCGAACGCTTCCACCGCCTCGGTAAAGGCCAGGCCATGGTTGCTGCCGCCAGCGCCGGTTTTCTTGAAGGCGGGCAGGCCCAGGGCGAAGCGTTCGGCGACGTTGCGCAACTCGCGCACGTTGCCCGGCCAATCGTGGCTCATCAGGCTCGACAGGGTCTGGTTGTCCAGCTCCGGCGCGGTGCGGTCGAAGCGCAGTGAGGATTGCTGCAGGAAGTGTTCGAACAACTGCAGGATGTCTTCACGGCGCTCGCGCAGGGGCGGCAGTTCAAGGGTGACCACGTTGAGGCGGTAGTACAGGTCACTGCGGAACTGGCTGGCGCGGCTCAGTTCGTCGAGGTCGGACTTGGTGGCGGCGATCACCCGGCAATCCACGGCGACGCTCTGGTTCGAGCCCAGGCGTTCGAGGGTGCGTTCCTGCAGGACCCGCAGCAGTTTGATCTGCAGGTTGATCGGCATGCTTTCCACTTCATCGAGAAACAGCGTGCCCTCATGGGCATGCTCGATCTTGCCGATGCGGCGCTTGCCGGCGCCGGTAAACGCGTTGGCTTCGTGGCCGAAAATCTCGCTTTCGAACAGGTTTTCCGGCAGCCCACCGCAGTTCAGTGCGACGAACTGGTGGGCGTGGCGCCGGCTGAAATCGTGCAGGCAACGGGCGACCAGCTCCTTGCCGGTGCCGGTTTCACCCTCGATCAGCACATTGGCGGAGGTGTCGGCGACGTTGGCGATCAGTTCGCGCAGGTTTTGCATCGCCGGCGAGCGCCCGATGATGCGACCTTCCAGCGAATCGCGCTCGGCCAGCTGGCGCCGCAGCGACCAGACTTCCCGCGCCAGAGCGCGCTGTTCAAGGGCACGGCGGGCCACGTCCACCAGGCGCTCGGGGGAGAAGGGTTTTTCCATGAAGTCATAGGCGCCGTTGCGCATGGCGCCGACGGCCATCGAGATATCGCCATGCCCGGTGATCAGCACCACCGGCAGGCTTTTATCCAGGGCCTTGAGGCGTGTGAGCAACGCCAGACCATCGATGCCCGGCAGGCGGATATCGCTGATCACAATGCCGGCAAAATTCTCGCCGATGTGCGTCAGCGCTTCCTCGGCACTGCCCACGCCAACGCTGGGAATATCTTCCAGCGCCAATGCCTGCTGGCAACCCAGCAGCACATGGGGGTCATCCTCGACGATCAGGACGGTGAGGTCTTGGGGTTCAATATTCATGTCGACTCAACTTTTTCAGCGCCCGCCAGCGGCAGGTTCAGGACAAACGCGGTACCACCATTGGCCGGATGCTCCACGGCCAGGCTGCCGCCGGTGGCCGCGGCGAGGCTCGCGGACAGGGTCAGGCCCAGGCCCAGGCCTTGCTCGCCGGGTTTGGTGGTGAAGAAAGGTTCGAACAGATGCTTGCGGGCCTCGGGGTCGATGCCGTGACCATTGTCACGCACCAGCAGGCGATATTTGCCCTCGATACTTTGACCTTCCAGCCACAACTGCGGTGCCGGTTGAGCCTGCATCGCATCCAGCGCGTTGCCGATCAGGTTGACCAGGATCTGCTCCAGGCGCGTCTGGTCGATCTGTAATTGGGCGGGGGTGAAGTCACGGTGCACGGCCAGGGGCCGGCTGTCCAGACGCGCGCCAAGCACCTGGAACGCGGCGTCCACGGCCTTGCCCAGGTTCGCTTCGCCCTGGTCGTCACCGCGCCGGGCAAACGAGCGCAGGCTGGCGGTGATGCGGCCCATGCGGTCGATCAGTTCGTTGATGGTCTTGAGGTTGGTGCTGGCGGTGTCCAGGGCGCCGCGTTCGAGGAAACGCACGGTGTTGCCGGACAGGGTGCGCAGCGCGGCCAGGGGTTGGTTCAATTCGTGGGCGATGCTGGTGGACATCTGGCCGATCGCTGCGAGTTTGCCGGCCTGCACCAGTTCGTCCTGGGCGCGACGCAGGGTTTCTTCGGCCTGGCGCCGTTCGCGGATCTGGCCTTTGAGCCGTTCATTGCTGGCGCGCAGATCGGCGGTGCGTTCGGCAATCCGTCGCTCCAGTTGGCTGTTGGCTTCCTGCAGGGCTTCGCGCGCGGCGAGGCGAGTGGCGATGACTTTGCGCCGCTCGTTCCAGGCAATCAGCAGGAACGCCACCAGGCCAAACGCGACGGCTACCAGGATGCCCTGGTTGATCGCGGCGCGGCGCAGTTCGTTGAGCGGGGTGAGCAGGGTGAAGTTCCACGGTGTGTCGTTCAATGGTCGGGTTTGCGCCAGGTAGCTGACTTCGTGCTTGTCGCTGGCCACTTCGCTGTTGGCCGGGAAGGTGAGCTTTTCGCTGCCTTCGTTCAAGCGCTCGCGGGCCAGGGGCTCCAGCGCGCTCAGCGTCGCCCAGTAATATTGCAGGCTGTGCGCCAGTCGGTCTTTGGTGTCATCGCTCAGGGGGCGCACGGCCTTGAGGCGGCGGGCCGGGTCACTGGAGAGGATGATGATGCCGTTTTCGTCGCTGACGAAGGCTTCCAGGCGCGCGCGTTGCCAGCGCTCTTCAAGCGCTTCCAGGCGCACCTTGACCACGGCCACGCCGATGATTTTGCCGTGCTCTTCCAGGCCGTGGGCCAGGTAATAGCCGGGTTCGCCATTGGTACTGCCGATCCCGTAGAAACGACCGGGCTGGCCGCGTACGGCGTTCTGGAAATAGGCGCGAAAGGACAGGTCTTCACCCTGGTAACTGTCGGCGTCGCGCCAATTACTGGTGGCCAGCACCCGGCCGGTAGTGTCCATCACGTAGATGGCCCGGCTGCGGCTGCGGCGGTTCAAACCTTCGAGGTAATCGTTGACGGTCTTGCGGGTTTCCTGGTTGGGGTCGGCCAGCAGCAGGGAAACGCTGGATTCGAGCTCAAGCAGGCTGGGCAGGTAGGTGTATTTGCTCAGTTCGCTTTCGACAGTGCGGGCGTGCAGCTCCAACTGGCGTTCGCCGTTGTCGCTGAGGGTACGGATGCCATAGTGCTCACTGGTCCAGAAGCCGATATAACCCAGGCCGATCATCAGGGCGATGATCAACGGCGGCAGGAACAGTTGGCGTATCAGGCGAGGCTTCACGGCAAGTGATGGCGGCGCAGCGCGATAGGAGTTGGGGTCGCATTTCATCACAGATGCCTTGGGTCAACCAGCGCTGCCGGCCTGTGCGGTCCAGGTGGGAGGGAGGCTTGCCTCCGATTGCAGTTTGTCAGTCGGTATATCTATCGCTGATGCACCGCTATCGGGGGCAAGCCCCCTCCCACATGGGTCCGGTTTCTACAGTTGGCGCTGTGTAGTACTTAGTGCTGCAGGATTTTCTCAAGGAAGTGCTGCGCACGTTCGGAGCGGGCGCTGATGTCGCCGAAGAATTCTTCTTTCGGGCAGTCTTCGATGATCTTGCCGGCATCCATGAAGATCACACGGTCGGCCACTTTGCGGGCGAAGCCCATTTCGTGGGTCACGCACATCATGGTCATGCCCTCGTGGGCCAGTTGCACCATCACGTCCAGCACTTCGTTGACCATTTCCGGGTCCAGCGCCGAGGTCGGTTCGTCGAACAGCATGACGATCGGGTCCATGGCCAGGGCGCGGGCAATCGCCACACGTTGTTGCTGACCGCCGGACAGTTGGCCAGGGTGCTTGTGGGCATGTGCCGACAGGCCTACGCGCTCAAGCAGTTGCAGGCCTTTCTGGGTGGCTTCTTCCTTGCTGCGGCCTAGCACCTTGATCTGCGCGATGGTCAGGTTTTCGGTGATGGTCAGGTGCGGGAACAGCTCGAAGTGCTGGAACACCATGCCCACGCGCGAGCGCAGTTGCGGCAGGTTGGTCTTCGGGTCGGCGATAGAGGTGCCGTCGACCACGACGTCGCCTTTCTGGAACGGTTCCAGCGCGTTGACGCACTTGATCAGGGTGGACTTGCCCGAGCCGGACGGCCCGCACACCACGATCACTTCGCCTTTTTTAACCTCGGTGCTGCAGTCGGTCAGCACCTGGAAGTCGCCATACCACTTGTTGATGTTCTTGATAGAGATCATACGGCAAACCTTTTTTGCAGACGCTTGACCAGCAGCGAGGCGGAAAAGCTGATGATGAAGTAGACGACACCGGCGAAGATCAAAAACTCATTGGAGCGGCCGATGATGTCGCCGTTGGAGCGGGCGGAGTTGAGGAAGTCCACCAGGCCCACGGTGTAGACCAGCGAAGTGTCCTGGAACAGGATGATGCTCTGCTGCAGCAGCAGCGGGGTCATCTTGCGGAACGCCTGGGGCAGGATGATCAGGCGCATGGTCTGGCCATAGGTCATGCCCATCGCCTGCGCAGCGGCCATCTGCCCCTTGGGGATCGACTGCACGCCGGCCCGCACGATTTCGCAGAAGTACGCCGCTTCGAACATCATGAACGCCACGACGCACGAGGTGAACGCGCCGATCGGTGTGTCTTCGCCGGTGATCCAGCGCAGCACGAACGGCACCGCCAGGTAGAACCAGGTGATGACCAGCAGCAACGGGATCGAGCGGAAGTAGTTCACATAGGCGCCGGCCACACGGGACAGCAGCTTGCTGGACGACAGGCGCATCAGCGCGAGGATCGTACCCAGGATGATGCCGCCGACCACGCCCATGACCATCAACTGCAGGGTCATGACCATGCCGTTCCACAGGCCCGGGATCGCGGGGATGATACCGCTGAAATCGAAGTCCATTATTTACCCCCCACGGAGATCAGGCCGGGCACCGCGACTTTCTTCTCGACCACGCGCATCAGCAGCATCAGGCTCATGTTCAGGGTGAAGTAGATCAGCGTGGCCAGGGTGAAGGCTTCAAACAGGTTGGCCGAGAACTCGGCGGTCTGCTTGGTTTGCGCCAGCAGCTCCATCAGGCCGATCAAGGACGCCACGGAGGAGTTCTTGAACACGTTGAGGAATTCGGAGGTGAGCGGCGGAATGATGATGCGATAAGCCTGGGGCAGCAGCACGTTCCAGTAGATCTGCGGCAGCTTGAAGCCCATGGCGCGGGCAGCGGCTTCCTGGCCACGCGGCAGCGCCTGGATGCCGGTGCGCACTTGTTCACATACACGGGCGGCAGTGAACAGGCCCAGGCACACGACAACGCTCAGGTAGGCCGAGGTGGTCGGGTTCAGGTCTTGTTTGTACCAGTCCTGCAGGTTCTGCGGCAGCAGATCGGGTATCAGGAAATACCAGATGAACAGCTGAACCAGCAGCGGCACGTTACGAAACAGCTCCACGTAGCAGGTCGCGATGCCCGATACGATGCGGTTTGGCACGGTACGCATGACGCCCAGAATGGAGCCCAGCAGCAAGGCGATAATCCATGCCACGACAGCGATGGCGATGGTCCAGCCCAGGCCGGCGATGTACCAGTCGAGATAAGTCTCGCTGCCAACGCCAGTGGACTTGAAGAACACGCCCCAGTCCCAGTTGTAATTCATTAGGGTCTCCCCTCGAGATCGATCGATGTACAAGCACCCACTTGGGGAAGGTCCTTTCCCCACCTGACGTTGAACGCCAGGCACACACAATCGGCTCGAAAACCGCCAGGTCGAGTGTTCCAAGTTAAAGCCAGCAGGTAATTACAGACGCCTGAGGGAGGTTTGGCTCCCTCAGGAGATAAGATTAGTCAGGATTTAGATCTTTACTTCCGGAGCCGGCTTGTCGCTCGGGTTCTTGATCAGTTCCTTGACCTTGTCGCTCATAGGGAAGTTGAGGTTCAGGCCTTTTGGTGGAATCGGGCTTTCAAACCACTTGGCGTAGATCTTGTTGATTTCGCCGGATTTGTACAGGCCGACGATGGCGTCATCCACCGCTTTCTTGAAGGCAGGATCGTCTTTACGCACCATGCACGCGTAGGCTTCGAACGACTGTGGAGTACCGGTGATGACCCAGTCATCCGGCTTCTTGGCCTTGGCTTCTTCGCCGGCCAGCAGGGCGTCGTCCATCATGAACGCAACGGCGCGGCCGCTTTCGAGCATCTGGAAGGATTCGCCATGGTCCTTGGCGGAGATGACGTTCATGCCCATTTGCTTGTCGGCGTTCATCGCTTTGATGATGCGCTCGGACGTGGTGCCGGCGGTGGTCACGACGTTCTTGCCTTTGAGATCGGCAAAATCAGCGTAGGAAGGCTTGCCATCCTTGTCTTTCTTGACCAGCAAGCGAGTGCCGATTTCGAAGATGTTGGTGGTGAAGTCAACTTGCTGGGCGCGCTCGGCGTTGTTGGTGGTGGAACCGCATTCCAGGTCCGCGGTGCCGTTCTGGATCAACGGAATACGGGTCTGCGACGTCACCAGGTTGTATTTGACCTTCAGATCGGGCTTGTTCAGGTCTTTTTTCAGGGCTTCAACGACGGCCAGCTGAATGTCATGGGAGTAGCCCACGGGTTTGCCCGAGCCATCCGCAATGTAGGAAAACGGGATGGAGCTGTCACGGTGAGCGAGAGTGATAGTGCCGGAGTCGTTGATTTTCTTCAGCGTGCCGGTGAGTTCGGCGGCGAAAACTGGAGTGCTGATCAGAGCAGCAGCGATAGCTGCGCCCAGGATATGGGGAACGATGCGCATCAATACTTCCTCGACATTTGTTTTTTTTATGAAGCCAGCTAAACGGCTCTCTTGTACAGCGAATGCCTTGACGGCTCCTGAGGCGTCCCGGGCAATCGTCAGGAAGTGTAGAGCATGACTCGTGCCATACCGCATACAAAAGCTTAACTTGCTGATTTTTATAGGTATTAACTTTATGTGACGATTGCGGTTAATCGCTCGGGTACGGCAAACCGAATAGGGAAAGGTGTTGCGTTCGGAAAACCGAATGGCACGCGCGCATAAGGTAGGAGCGAGCTTGCTCGCGAAAAACGCAAAAACGCCGCGTTTATTCTGAATAAACGCGGCGCTCTCAGGTTTTTCGCGAGCAAGCTCGCTCCTGCAAAAGTGACGGGAGGGAGGGTCAGGCCGCTTCGAACTTGCTGCGGTTCTGTTCAACCTTGGACAGGTAGCGCTGCAGGTTGTCCTGTTCCGCCGGGGTGGTGAACAGGCCCAGCTTGGTGCGGCGCCACAGCACGTCCTGCGGCTGCGTTACCCACTCTTGCGCGCACAGGTAGTCGACTTCGCGGGTGTAAAGGCCGCCCCCCAGGTGCTCACCCAAATCCGCCAGGCTTTGCACACCTTCGAGCAGGCGCCAGGTGCGGCTGCCGTAGGTCGTGGACCAGCGGCGAGCGATCTCGCTCGGCACCCAGTCGAACTTGCTGCGGATGGCCTCGGCCAGGGCTTCTGGCGTGGTCATGTCTTCACCACCAGGCAGGCTGGCCTTGGCGGTCCAGCTAGGGCGCATCTGCGTGAAGTAGGGCGCCAGCTGCGCCATGGCCGACTCGGCGAGCTTGCGGTAGGTCGTCAGCTTGCCGCCGAACACCGACAGGATCGGCGCTTCGCCGGTGCCGCCGGACAACGACAGGGTGTAGTCGCGGGTAATGGCCGACGGGTTGTCCGATTCGTCGTTGCACAACGGACGCACGCCCGAATAGGTGTGGACGATGTCGTCACGGCTCAGTTGTTTCTTGAAGTGTGCGTTGACCACCTTGAGCATGTAGTCGGTTTCACCTTCGGTGATCGCAACTTTCGCCGGATCGCCGGTGTATTCGCGGTCGGTGGTGCCGATGATGGTCAGGTGGTTCAGGTACGGGATAGTGAAGACGATGCGCTGGTCTTCGTTCTGCAGAATGTGCGCGTGCGCACCTTCGTAGAGTTTCGGGACGATCAAGTGGCTGCCCTGGATCAGGCGGATGCCGTACGGCGAATCCAGCTTCAGGTCATCCTTGATGAACTTGGCGACCCACGGGCCAGCGGCGTTCACCAATGCGCGAGCGCGGATCGAGAACAGGCTGCCGTCAGCGCGCTCCATGTTCATTTCCCACAGGCCGTTGCTGCGGTGTGCGCTGACGCAACGGGTCTGGGTGTGGATGTGCGCACCTTTCTCCCGTGCGGCCATGGCGTTGAGTACCACGAGGCGGGCGTCGTCGACCCAGCAATCGGAGTATTCGAAGCCTTTGGTGATTTCGCTTTTCAGTGGGCTGTCCGCACCGAACTTCAGGCTTTTCGAACCGGCCAGTTTTTCGCGTTTGCCCAAGTGGTCATACAGGAACAGGCCGGCACGGATCATCCAGGCCGGACGCAGGTGCGGACGGTGCGGCAGCACGAAGCGCATCTGCTTGACGATGTGCGGGGCCTTTTCCAGCAGCACTTCACGCTCAGCCAGGGCTTCGCGTACCAGACGGAACTCGTAGTGTTCCAGGTAGCGCAAACCACCGTGGATCAGCTTGCTGCTGGCCGAGGAGGTATGGCTGGCCAAGTCGTCCTTTTCGCAAAGGAATACCGACAAACCGCGACCGGCTGCGTCTGCTGCAATGCCGACGCCATTGATCCCGCCGCCGATAACGGCAACGTCATAGACTTCGGCAAGCGGTGGGGCAGGCAAGGTAGAAGGGTTCATCGGCTGGCCTCGCGATCTTTTCGTATTGGAATTCGAACATTAATGTTCATTTGCGAAAATGGTAGCTGATAAACGCGGGCACAGCCAGTCGACTTCGATTGAAAAAACTCATCGAAGGGTGGGGAAAGGAAAATTTGTGAACATGAGCCGGAGGGGAGGGCTCAAGAAAGGGGCGTTGGATAGACCGCCATCGGGGGCAAGCCCCCTCCCACACTTTGATGTGTGAACGCATTCAATGTGGGAGGGGGCTTGCCCCCGATGGCGTCAGTACAGGCGCTAGACGACTTCCAGCCGAACCTTGTGCTGATTCAACAACTGCACCAGCGCCGGCACCGGTTGCTGGTCAGTCACCAGGCAGTCCACCAGGCTGATCGGCCCGAGGCGAATCATGGCGTTGCGCCCGAATTTGCTGGAGTCCGCCGCCAGAATCACTTGGCGCGCATTGGCGATGATCGCCTGGGAGACCCGAACTTCCTGATAGTCGAAGTCCAGCAGGCTGCCATCCTCATCGATGCCGCTGATCCCCACCAGTGCAAAGTCGACCTTGAACTGGTTGATGAAGTCGACACTGGCCTGGCCAACCACGCCGCCGTCACGCCGCACATTGCCGCCGGTCAGCAACACATCGAAGTCGTCCTTGGCGCTGAGCATGGTGGCGACGTTGAGGTTGTTGGTGATGATTTTCAGGTGGTTGTGGTTGAGCAGGGCGCGGGCGATGGATTCGGTGGTGGTGCCGATATTGATGAACAACGAGGCATGATCGGGAATCTGCGCCGCGATGGCTTCGCCGATACGCTGCTTTTCGTCGCGCATCTGGTCTGCACGCATGGCGTAGGCGGTGTTCTCGACACTGGAGTCATAGGCCGCGCCGCCGTGGTAGCGGCGCAGCAGATTGGCGTCCGCGAGCTGGTTGATATCGCGGCGGATGGTTTGCGGGGTGACAACGAACAGCTGCGCCATTTCCTCGATACTGACGTAGCCGCGTTCGCGGACCAGTTCGAGGATTTGTTGTTGGCGGGGAGGCAGATTCATGGGGCGTCCTTTGGGCTGCCATACAAAAGTGGCCCATGATGACGCAGGAATCCGCTCCCTGCCAGTTACAACCCGATATAGATCCGGCGCTTGGCTTATTCGGCGCCTTCGTGCGGTTCCCAGTCGCGGGTGCGGCTGACTGCTTTTTGCCAGCCGGCGTAGAGCTTCTCTTTGGCTGCCTCATCCAGTTGTGGTTCGAATTCGCGCTCGATCACCGCTTTGCCGCGCAATTCGTCCAGGCTACTCCAGAAGCCGCAGGCCAGGCCCGCCAGGTAGGCGGCGCCGAGTGCCGTGGTTTCACGCATTTGCGGGCGTTCGACCTGGGTACCGAGGATGTCGGCCTGGAACTGCATCAGGAAGTTGTTGGCCACTGCGCCGCCGTCGACGCGCAGGGCTTTGAGGCGTTCGCCCGAGTCCTGTTGCATGGCGTCGAGTACGTCACGGGTCTGGTAGGCGATCGACTCAAGCGCTGCGCGAATAATGTGATCCACGCGTACGCCACGGGTCAGGCCGAACAGTGCGCCTCGGGCATACGGGTCCCAGTAGGGCGCGCCCAGGCCGGTGAAGGCCGGCACCAGGTAGACGCCGTTGCTGTCCTTGACCTTGCCGGCGAAGTATTCGGTGTCGTGGGCGTCGTTGATGATTTTCAGCTCGTCACGCAACCACTGCACGGTGGAACCGCCGTTGAAGACAGCGCCCTCCAGTGCGTAGGCCACTTCGCCACGTGGGCCGCAGGCGATGGTGGTGAGCATGCCGTGCTTGGATTTCACCGCTTTGTCGCCGGTGTTCATCAGCAGGAAGCAGCCGGTGCCGTAGGTGTTCTTGGCCTGGCCGGCTTCGACGCACATCTGGCCGAACAGCGCGGCTTGCTGGTCGCCGGCAATGCCGCCAATGGCGATGCCGCTCTTGGTGCGGCCGTAGATCTCGGACGACGACTTCACTTGCGGCAGCATTTCCCGCGGAATGTCCAGAATCTCGAGCATCTTCGCATCCCACTCCAGGGTATGGATGTTGAAGAGCATGGTGCGCGAAGCGTTGGTGTAGTCGGTGACGTGGGTCTTGCCGCCGGTAAATTTCCAGATCAGCCAGCTGTCGACGGTGCCGAACAGCAACTCGCCGTTGCGCGCACGTTCGCGGCTGCCTTCGACGTTGTCGAGGATCCACTTGAGTTTGGTGCCGGAGAAGTAGGGGTCGGTGACCAGGCCCGTGGTGTCGCTGATGTATTGCTCATGGCCGTCGCGCTTGAGCTGCTGGCAGATTTCGGTGCTACGGCGGCACTGCCAGACGATGGCGTTGTAGATCGGGCGGCCGGTGACCTTGTCCCACACCACGGTGGTTTCGCGCTGGTTGGTGATGCCGATGGCGGCGACCTGGTCATGGTGCAGGCCCGCCTGAGCCAGTGCCTCGACCATCACCGCGCTCTGGGTGGCGAAGATTTCCATTGGGTCATGCTCGACCCAGCCGGGCTGCGGGTAATGCTGGACGAATTCACGCTGGGCGGTGCACACCACGTTGGCATCACGGTCGAAGATAATCGCGCGGGAACTGGTGGTGCCCTGATCAAGGGCAATGATGTAGTTCTTATTCTGAAGGTCGGTCATGTCAATTGCCTTGGACGAAATAAGGAAGTCAGGAATCAGCCGGGGTCACGAACGGCAGGGAGCCCGGCTGGCGCTTTCAGGAAATACGGGTTTTGCCGTTGACAGCCGTGTCAGGTGTTTCAGCTATAGCAGGTGCGGCGCTCGGCAGGTGACGGGCGATCAGCCCGCGGTACGCTGCAGCGCCAAGGCATGCGCCGACAATCGGTGCGAAAATCGGTACCAGGAAGTAAGGAATATCGCGACCGCCAGTGAAAGCCATTTCACCCCAGCCCGCGAAAAAGGTCATCAGCTTGGGCCCGAAATCCCGCGCCGGGTTCATCGCAAAACCGGTCAATGGGCCCATGGCGCTGCCGATGACGGCGATCAGCAGGCCAATCAGCAGCGGGGCCAACGGGCCGCGTGGCAGGCCATTGTTATCGTCCGTCAGGGCCATGATCACGCCCATCAGAATGGCCGTGATGACCATTTCCACCAAGAATGCCTGGGCAGTGCTCAGCAGTGCATGAGGATAGGTGGAGAACACCGAAGCCAACTCCAGGCTGGCCTGGGAGCCACGTACCATGTGGTGAGTTTGTTCGTAATCGAAAAACAGGTTGCTGTAGAGGGTGTACACCAACGCGGCGGAGCAGAAGGCGCCGGCGATTTGAGCGAGGATATAAAAGGGCAGTTTGCGCTTTTCGAAATCGGCGAAAATACACAGGGCGATACTCACCGCCGGATTGAGGTGAGCCCCGGAAATCCCGGCACTCAGGTAAATCGCCATGCTTACGCCGACCCCCCAGATAATGCTGATTTCCCACAAGCCAAAGCTCGCACCCGCGACCTTGAGCGCAGCGACGCAACCGGTACCGAAGAAGATCAGCAGCGCAGTGCCGAGGAATTCGGCCATGCATTGGCTCGAAAGTGAAGGCTGTTGAAGAGCAGTTGTCATGGAAAACCTCAGTTGTTGTTCTTGTCTGGCGCACTGCCTCAACGGGCGGTTGCGCGATTTTCACCGTGAGGAGGATCCCCATCCTGCGCCACGGCTTACTGCTCGAGTACCTAGGGCTATTCCTACAGTATTCGGAAACGAAAAAATATAGACAAGAATGACCGCTGTCAAAGGTCGAAAGTGAACCATTGGTCATTTCCTAACTATTGGTATGGTGAATGATCACAATGGACGCTGGGCATCGGTGCCCGTGAACCTCTGTACTAGAGCGTTTTCGGCGCGCTTGGCCTAGAATTGGCCATCAGTTTGCACGCTTGGAGCCCGCATGACCCCTGCCTTGGACCTGTTGAAAAAAGTTCGCGCCGAACATCGTATCCACAGTTATGAACACGATCCCAAGGCGGCTTCGTATGGCCTGGAGGCCGCGGAAAAATTGGGCCTCGATCCGGCGCAGGTGTTCAAGACGTTGCTCGCCAGCAGTGAGAAGGGCGAATTGCTGGTGGCGGTGGTGCCGGTCGTCGGAAGCCTGGATCTCAAAGCCCTGGCGCATGCGGCAGGCGTCAAGAAAGTCGAAATGGCCGACCCGGCGGCGGCGCAGCGGTCCACGGGATACTTGCTGGGCGGTATCAGCCCGTTGGGGCAGAAGAAGTGCTTGCGCACCTTCATCGATGTGACGGCGCAGCCGTTTGCGACGATTTTTGTCAGCGCCGGGCGCAGGGGGCTGGAAGTTGAATTACCGGCCAGTGTGTTGGCTGAACATACCCAAGCCACTTTTGCACCGATTGGCCGAGTCTGATTTTCAGCCCTATGGTGAATGGTGATCCAATGTGGGAGGGGGCTTGCCCCCTCCCACATTTTTAGTCCGGTTTCGTCAGGCGGCTACTTACGCCCTGGAACAGAACCAGATGCTCGGCGGCCACCCGAATGCCCACATCCGCGCCCATTTGCTGATCGACATGGCTGGGGAAAATCGACTCCAGCTGTGCGCCCGTCGGTAGTTGCAGGCGGTAGAGGGTCGACGCGCCGAGGAAGGTCTTGCCAACAATCCGTGCTTTGAGCGCACTGTCCGGCGCGTAGACGATGTCATCCGGGCGCAGTAGCACGTCCACCGCGCCGCCGGTCGGCCAGGTGTAGGCACGGTTGCCACGCAGCTCGCCCAGTTCGGTGCTGACCGATTCCGGTGAATTCAATTGGCCACGAATGAAGTAGCCCTGGCCGATAAAGCTGGCGACGTAAGGCGTCTGCGGTTCGTGATAGAGGTTATAGGGCGTGTCCCATTGCTCAAGACGCCCCTCCTTGAAAACCCCAACGTGGTCGCTGACGGCGAACGCTTCTTCCTGATCGTGGGTGACCAGGATCGCGCTGGTGCCGCGAGCCTTGAGAATGTCGCGCACTTCATGGCTGAGCTTGCGACGCAGTTCGCCATCCAGGTTGGAAAAGGGTTCGTCCAGCAGCAGCAGTTGCGGTTCCGGCGCCAAGGCGCGGGCGAGGGCGACGCGTTGCTGTTGGCCACCGGAAAGCTCGTGGGGGAAGCGTTTGCCCAGGTCTTTGAGGTTGACCAGTTCCAGCAACTCGGCGACCACACGGTCTTTGTGCGGGTGCTTGCGAATGCCGAACGCAATGTTGTCTGCCACGCTCAGATGGGGAAACAGCGCGTAATCCTGGAACACCATGCCGATACGACGTTTCTCCGGTGCCAGTGTGAAACCGGCACTGGAGATCACTTCACCCGCCAGGCTGATTTCGCCTTCGTGCACCGGCTCGAACCCGGCAATCGCACGCAGGGTGGTGGTTTTGCCGCAGCCCGAAGAGCCCAGCAGGCAACCGATGTCGCCGGCGTTGAGGTGCAGATTGAGGTTCTGCACCACTCGTTGATCTTGATAGCCGCATGCCAGATTGCGCAGGTTCAGCAGTAATGGCTGGCTCATGCGTGGTGGTACGACGGTGGGACGAGAAATTCGAGCAGGGCCTTTTGCGCATGCAGGCGGTTTTCAGCCTGGTCCCAGGCGACCGAACGTGGGTCGTCGAGCAGGTCGAGGCTGATTTCTTCGCCACGGTGGGCGGGCAGGCAGTGCATGAACAGCACGTCCGGCGCAGCCAGGTCGAGCAGGGCGCGGGTCACCTGGAACGGCGCGAACCGGGCCAGGCGCTTGGCGGTTTCGTCTTCCTGGCCCATGGAGGTCCAGACGTCGGTGCTGACCAGGTGTGCGCCGACCACCGCGTCTTTCGGATCGCGCAGCAGTTGCACACGGCCGTCGGCCTTGGCCATGAACTCGGCGCTGGGTTCGTAACCTTCCGGGCAGGCGATACGCAGGTGGAAGTCGAACTGGATGGCAGCTTCTATATAGCTGTTGCACATATTGTTGCCGTCGCCGATCCAGGCAACGGTCTTGCCCTGGATCGAGCCGCGGTGTTCGAGGAAGGTTTGCATGTCGGCCAGCAACTGGCATGGGTGCAGGTCATCGGACAGGCCGTTGATCACGGGCACGCGCGAGTTGGCGGCAAATTCGGTCAAGGTGCTATGGGCGAAGGTACGGATCATCACGGCGTCGAGCATGCGCGACATCACGATGGCGCAATCGCTGATCGGCTCACCACGGCCCAGTTGGGTATCGCGGGGCGACAGGAAGATAGCCTGGCCACCGAGTTGAATCATGCCGGCTTCGAAGGACAAGCGGGTGCGGGTCGAGGACTTCTCGAAGATCATCCCGAGCACGCGGTTTTTCAAAGGCTCAAACAGTACGCCGCGGTTACGCAGGTCTTTAAGCTCAATGCCTCGACGGATCACGCTGACCAGCTCTTCGGGCGTGCAATCCATCAGGGAGAGAAAGTGCCTTGCGCTCATCATTAACTACCTTTTGCAACAGACCGCAGATACTCAAAGCCTTGTTTATTGTGACAACGGGCGAGACCTGCGGCGAAAGCCGCACGGGGCGACGAAATAGGGGAAGGCGCGATATTGACATTAAATGTCGCGTCTTACCAATAGGGCTACGGTTTTCAAGGGTGTTCAAGCAGGGCGCCGAAGCGCGTTTGAAGACGGTTTCCAGACAGCAGCGGCCCATTTGTACACTGGCATCGAGACCTTTTGCAATGCGCAGGGGCGCCTGCGGGCGTGCTTATAGCGGTTTGAGGCGCGTGCGGGGCGTTCTCGAAACATTTGCTCACGCTTAGCCGTGCCTTGGCCTATGTCCGGCGATTCACAGCACGAACGTTACTGGCGCACTGCGCGGCCGCAGCCCATAGTTGAACAAAGCCCTTATAAAAGAGACTGGCCATGACCAAGACTCTCCATCACCGTGCCTGCCACCTGTGCGAAGCCATCTGCGGCCTTACCCTGGAAACGACCCAGGACGACGCCGGCAGCCTGGCGATTACTTCGATCAAGGGCGACCCGCTGGACACCTTCAGTCGAGGGCATATCTGCCCCAAAGCGGTGGCGTTGCAGGACATCCAGAATGACCCGGACCGCCTGCACCGGCCGATGCTGCGGGTGGGTAGCGAATGGCAACCGATCCCGTGGGACGATGCCTTTGCGCTGGTAGCCGAACGCCTCGCGGGCATCCAGGCCCGGCACGGACAGAATGCGGTGGCGGTGTATCAGGGCAACCCCAGCGTGCATAACTACGGGCTGATGACCCACAGCAACTACTTTCTTGGCTTGTTGAAAACACGTAACCGCTACTCGGCGACGTCGGTAGACCAGTTGCCCCATCATCTTTCCAGTCACCTGATGTACGGCCATGGCCTGTTGCTGCCTATTCCGGACATCGACCACACCGACTTCATGCTGATTCTGGGCGGCAACCCCCTTGCCTCAAACGGCAGCATCATGACCGTGCCCGATGTAGAGAAGCGCCTCAAGGCGATCCAGGCCCGAGGTGGCAAAGTGGTGGTCGTCGACCCTCGACGCAGCGAGACGGCGGCGATTGCCGATCAGCATCTGTTCGTGCGCCCCGGTGGCGATGCAGCCTTGTTGTTCGGGCTGCTCAACACCTTGTTTGCAGAGGGGCTGACCCGCGACAGCCATTTGCCGGTTGAAGGTTTGGCCGATGTGCGCCGGGCGATCGCCGGGTTTACCGCCGAGGCCATGAGCCCTCAGTGCGCAGTGCCTGCCGAGCAAATCCGCCAATTGGCGCGGGATTTCGCGGCGGCGGATAAAGCGGTTTGCTACGGGCGCATGGGCGTCTCGACCCAGGCGTTCGGCACGTTGTGTCATTGGCTGGTGCAGTTGATCAACCTGGTGACCGGCAACCTGGATCGCGTGGGCGGCGCCTTATGCACAACGCCAGCGGTGGATCTGGTGGCCTCGACCGGCGGCGGGCATTTCAATCGCTGGCAGAGCCGCGTGTCCGGGCGCCCCGAGTACGGGGGAGAGTTGCCGGTGTCTGCCCTGGCCGAAGAGATGCTCACCGAAGGTGAAGGGCAAATTCGCGCCCTGGTGACGGTGGCCGGCAACCCGGTATTGTCGACGCCCAATGGCCGCCAACTGGAGCAGGCGCTGGATGGGTTGGAGTTCATGGTCAGCGTTGACCTTTACATCAATGAGACCACGCGCTATGCCGACCTGATCCTGCCGTCCACGTCGGCGCTGGAGAATGATCACTACGACACCACCTTCAATATGTTCGCGGTGCGCAACGTCACACGCTTCAATCGCGCGATACTGCCCAAGCCTGAAGGTGCGCTGCACGACTGGGAAATTTTTGTCGGTTTGGCCAAGGCATTTGCGGCGCACACCGGTGTGGCGCTCAAACCAACAATGCCACCCGCGCAGATGATCGACTTCGGTTTGCGCGCCGGGACTTACGGTGATGCATCCCCGCACCAGTTGTCCGTGGCGATGCTGGCCGATCATCCCCATGGCGTGGACCTGGGGCCGCTTACGCCAAACCTGGCCGCCCGGCTGAAAACCGCCGACGGCAAGGTGCAGGCGGCGCCGTCGGTGATCCTGGCGGACCTGGCGCGTTTTGCGGCGCAACCGCTGCCTGGGGCGGACGAGCTGCTGCTGATTGGCCGTCGCCATGTGCGCAGCAATAATTCCTGGATGCATAACTATCACCGGCTGGTGAAGGGCAAGCCGCGCCATCAACTGCTGATGCACCCCGATGACCTGGCCCGTCGCCAGCTGAGCGATGGCCAGCGAGTGCGTGTCAGCTCGCGGATCGGCATGGTGGAGGTGGAAGTGGTGGCCAGCCTGGACATGATGCCTGGCGTGGTCAGCCTGCCTCACGGCTGGGGCCACGGGCGCCCGGGCGTGCAAATGAGCATTGCCAGTAGCCAGCCGGGGGCAAGTGCGAATGATTTGACCGATGAGCGGCAATTGGACGAACTGTCGGGCAATGCAGCGCTCAATGGCGTACCCGTGAAAGTTGCCGCGGCTTGATGCTGGCTGTCGGCGCGCCTGAGCATCCTGTGGGTTTTTTGCGTTACAATGCGCCACCGTGCCGACCTGTGAGTCGCAAAGTTCCTGCAGAGGTGTTCCATGGATATCATCGAAACGATCAAAGAGCAGATTGCCAACAACACCATTCTGCTTTACATGAAAGGCGCTCCGAACGCTCCTCAGTGCGGTTTCTCCGCGAAAGCGTCCCAGGCCATCATGGCGTGTGGCGAGAAGTTCGCTTACGTGGATATCCTGCAAAACCCGGAAATTCGCGCCAACCTGCCTAAATACGCCAACTGGCCGACCTTCCCGCAGTTGTGGGTAGCCGGTGAACTGGTTGGCGGCAGCGACATCATCACTGAAATGGCAGCTGATGGCTCGTTGCAAGCGCTGGTCAAAGACGCAGCGGCAAAAGCGGCAGCCAAAACCGAAGCGTGATGCTCCTGTAAAAGGCCTCGCAATAAAAAGCCCCGCTTCTCAAAAGAGAGCGGGGCTTTTTTTGGCTTCTCTGTAGGAGCGAGCTTGGTCGCGAAAAACGCCCAGGCAACGCGTTCATTCTGGATAAACGCGGTGGCGCTGAGTTCTTCGCGAGCAAGCTCGCTCCTACATCAAAATTAAACGAGAGCCGCAGGCGTTATTCGCCCATCTGCGACTGCAGGTAGTTCTCCAGGCTGACCTTGTCGATCAGGCCCAGTTGGGTTTCCAGCCAGTCGATGTGTTCTTCCTGGTCTTCGAGGATATCTTCCAACAGTTCGCGGCTGCCATAGTCGCCAGTGGTTTCGCAGTGAGCGATGGCGGCCTTGAGGTCGCTGTGGCTCTTGCGTTCAAAGCCCAGGTCGCTGCCGATCATTTCCTGGGTGTGCTCGCCGATATTCAGCTTGCCCAGGTCTTGCACGTTCGGCAGACCTTCCAGGAACAGGATGCGTTTGATCAGCGCATCGGCGTCCTTCATGGCCTTGATCGATTCCTTATATTCGCGTTTGCCGAGCTTTTCCAGGCCCCAATCGTCATACATGCGCGCATGCAGAAAGTACTGATTGATCGCGACCAGTTCATTGGCAAGGATTTTGTTGAGTTGCTGGATGACTGAAATGTCGCCTTTCATGACTGGGGTCCTGCCCTGTAATCGCTGTGTATGGGCGGAGTTTGAGCGGCGGCAATCTTGGTGTCAAACCTAAGTTATTGAATAATAAATGAAAATTAATCGGAATAAGAATGTTTGTGTTCCGCGTCTTCGCGCTAACTAATTGAATTGCGGGCATAAAAAAACCGGACACTGGGTCCGGTTCTTTAAAACACGCTTATTTAAGCGTGTGTAAATTCTGCCGAGTAGGGCAGCCCGGCTTGGGCTGTCTGCAACTGCGTGAGGGTTTCCCGTACCACTTGCTTGGCAAGGCAGGCGCATTTACCACACTGGCTGGCAACGCCGGTGGTTTCACGCACTTCCTTGTAGCTGCAGCAACCTTCATAGATTGCTTCGCGGATTTGTCCGTCGGTGACGCCAGTACAGAGGCACACATACATAAGGGAGAACCGTCGCGGGTTTAGGGCTTAAGTGCGATGGATCTTAATGTTAACGAGAATGATTGTCAAAGTAGTTTCATCATCAATCCGGCGCACATTGCCTGTGCGCTGACGAACGGTTTTTTCGGTGTATGATGGTCGATCTTTACGAAGCGTGACCGCGTCACAGGTCTGTCGCTGAACGAAGGCAGACTCGATGCTGGTCCTGTTACTTCAATCGTCACCCTTACATCAGGAGATATCCAATGAGCGTACTCGTCGGCAAACAAGCCCCGGATTTCGACGTACCCGCCGTCCTCGGCAATGGCGAAATCGTAGACAGCTTCAAACTGTCTGAAGCCATCAAAGGCAAATACGGCCTGGTGTTCTTCTACCCGCTGGACTTCACCTTCGTCTGCCCATCCGAGCTGATCGCTCTGGATCACCGCATGGACGATTTCAAGGCGCGTAACGTTGAAGTGGTCGCCGTTTCCATCGACTCCCACTTCACCCACAACGCCTGGCGCAACACCGCCATCAACGATGGCGGCATCGGCAAAGTCAAATACACCATGGCAGCCGATATGAAGCACGATATCGCCAAGGCCTACGACGTTGAGTCCGAAGGCGGCGTAGCGTTCCGTGGCGCGTTCCTGATCGACGATAAGGGCGTTGTGCGCTCGCAGATCATCAACGACCTGCCACTGGGCCGTAACATGGAAGAGCTGATTCGTCTGGTCGACGCTCTGCAATTCCACGAAGAGCACGGCGAAGTCTGCCCTGCCAACTGGAAAAAAGGCGACAAAGGCATGACCGCTTCCACCGAAGGTGTTGCGGCTTACCTGACCGAGAACGCTGGCAAGCTGTAAGCCAGATTCAAGGTAAAAAAAACCGGCCTGAAAAGGCCGGTTTTTTTATGCGCGGGATTAACTTCAATCGTTGAAGTCTTCCCAGCCGCCCATCTGTTTCCAGCGGTTGACGATGCCGCAGAACAGCTCGGCGGTCTTCTCGGTGTCGTAGCGGGCCGAGTGAGCCTCGCGGCCGTCGAAGTCGATACCGGCGGCCTGGCAGGCTTTTGCCAGTACGGTCTGACCGTAGGCGAGGCCGGCGAGGGTGGCGGTGTCGAAGCTGGAGAAGGGATGGAACGGGTTGCGTTTCATGTCCAGGCGCGCCACGGCGGCGTTCAGGAAACCCAGGTCGAAGCTGCTGTTGTGCCCTACCAGGATCGCGCGTTTGCAGCCATTGGCCTTCAGCGCCTTGCGTACGCCGCGGAAAATGTCGGTGAGCGCCGCTTCTTCACTCACCGCCATGCGCAATGGGTGATCGAGCTTGATCCCGGTGAACTCCAGGGCCGCCGCTTCGATGTTGGCGCCTTCAAACGGCTCGACGCGGAAGAAGTGGGTGTGTTCCGGGTACACGAAGCCCTGCTCGTCCATGCCGATAGTCGTCGCGGCAATTTCCAGCAAGGCATCGGTGGCGCAGTTGAAGCCGCCGGTTTCTACGTCGATAACCACAGGCAGGTAGCCGCGGAAACGTTCGGCCATCGGATGGCGCGAACCGCCGCCACCGCCATGTTCCTGTTCGTCATCGTAATGGTCTTCACTCACTTGCTTTCCTCCAGCAGGCGCCAGCGCAGTGTTTCACCGGCGCGCAGCGGGATAACGGTCAACTCGCCAAAGGGCAGGCTGGCAGGGGCGGTCCAGTCTTCACGAACCAGGGTGATGCGGTCGGTATTCGCCGGCAGGCCATAGAAGCGCGGGCCGTTGAGGCTGGCGAAGCCTTCGAGCTTGTCCAGGGCGTTGCGTTGTTCGAACGCTTCGGCGTACAGCTCGATGGCGGCAAACGCGGTGTAGCACCCCGCGCAACCGCAGGCGGCTTCCTTGGCGTGCTGCGCGTGGGGCGCCGAGTCTGTACCGAGGAAGAACTTCGGGTTGCCGCTGGTGGCGGCGTCCAGCAAAGCCACCTGGTGGGTGTTGCGCTTGAGGATCGGCAAGCAATAAAAGTGCGGTCGAATCCCGCCCACCAGCATGTGGTTGCGGTTGTACAGCAGGTGATGGGCGGTGATGGTCGCGCCGACGTTGGCCGAAGCCTCGGTGACGAACTGCACGGCATCTGCGGTGGTGATGTGTTCGAACACCACCTTGAGGGTCGGGAACAGCTCGACCACTCGGCGCATATGCTCGTCGATGAAGATCTTCTCGCGATCGAACACGTCGACATCGCCACGTGTAACTTCACCGTGGATCAACAGCGGCATGCCGACCTCGGCCATGGCTTCGATGGCCGGCAGGATCTTGTCGATACTGGTCACGCCGGAATCGGAGTTGGTGGTCGCGCCCGCCGGGTACAGCTTGGCGGCGTGAACATAACCGCTGGCCTTGGCCTCACGAATTTCTTCGGGCTGGGTGCGGTCGGTAAGGTAGAGCACCATCAGCGGTTCAAAGCGACTGCCGGCCGGGCGCGCAGCGAGGATTCGCTGGCGATAGGCATCGGCTTCGGCTGCGTTACGCACCGGTGGTACCAGGTTAGGCATGATGATGGCGCGGCCAAACGTGCGCGCTACATCGGCCACGGTTTGGGGCAACGCAGCACCATCGCGAAGATGAATATGCCAGTCGTCGGGACGCAGCAGGGTCAGGCGGTCGGACATTGGGGATTCCAGGCGGGTCAATCTGGTGGGAATGCTACCGGAAAAGACTCGTGCAGGCACTCGCTATCAAGTTTTGCAGGATACGACCGATAGCACTGGGTATGCCTTAACGATGTATGACGCTTTGAAGTGTTGTAGAAACCAGTGGAGCCTCCCGTGCGCCAGCATTATCTAGCCCTGCTCAGTGTGTTCGCCAGCCTGCCTGCGATGGCCCTCACGTTCCAGACACGTCTGGAAAATATTGAGTGGAAGGTGGAGGGCGATCAGTTCGAATGCCGCCTGACCCAGCCGATCACCGATTTCGGCTCGGGTGAGTTCGTGCGTCGGGCGGGCGAGCAGGCGACATTTCGTCTGAAAGCCTATAACGGTTCGCTCGGTGCCGGCTCCGCCACGTTGTTGGCCGCCGCTGCGCCCTGGCAACCGGGGCGCGGTGATATCAACCTCGGTGCGGTGCGCGTGGGCAGTGGCGATGTGTTGTTCAACAGCTCTCAGGCCCAGGCCGGGCGGCTGTTCACCGGCTTGCTCGAAGGCCGCAGCCCGACCGTACGGCATTACGGCCGCGAGGGGGGGTACTCGGAAATACGCCTGCTGCCGGTGAAGTTCAACAAGGCCTACAACGACTATCAGCTATGTACGGCCAAGCTGTTGCCGATGAACTACGATCAGGTCAAGCAGACGGAAGTGGGTTTCCCTGGGGGGGGCATTGAGCTGGATGCAGCAGCCAAGAAGAAGCTGTCGGTGATTGTCGCTTTCATGAAAGCTGACCCCACCGTGAACCACATCGAGTTGAACGGCCACTCGGACAACAGCGGCAACCGCCTGACCAACCGTGATGTCTCGCGACGCCGAGCCCTGGCGGTGATGGACTACTTCAAGGCCAACGGCATCCAGGAATCGCAGGTCACCCTGCGGTTTCACGGTGAAAGCTACCCCTTGGCGCCCAACACCAACGCCGCCAACCGAGCCCGCAACCGTCGGGTCAACGTGCAGCTTGAGCGCGTGGCTGCGCCTGAGAAACCAGCGTCCCAAGCAACTGCGCCGAGCAACCCCGCAGCGACCTCGTAAGTGCGACCATCGGTCGCGCGCTTGACATAATCTGTCGCTTTATCTTCATTTGCTGTCGCGCCCCTGTAATTTCGCGGTTTTGATCGGTAGAATCGTCGCCTTTCCGTACAACCCCGTGGAGTGATGGCATGGCCGACGTAAACAAGGTCGTTCTCGCGTATTCCGGCGGCCTGGACACTTCGGTGATCCTCAAGTGGCTGCAGGATACTTATAACTGTGAAGTGGTGACCTTCACCGCTGACCTGGGTCAGGGCGAAGAGGTCGAACCTGCACGTGCCAAGGCGCAAGCCATGGGCGTGAAAGAGATCTACATTGACGACCTGCGCGAAGAGTTCGTCCGCGATTTCGTTTATCCGATGTTTCGCGCCAATACCGTCTACGAAGGCGAGTACCTGCTGGGTACCTCCATCGCCCGTCCGCTGATCGCCAAGCGCCTGATCGAAATTGCCAACGAAACCGGCGCCGATGCCATTTCCCATGGCGCCACCGGCAAGGGCAACGACCAGGTGCGTTTCGAACTGGGTGCCTACGCCCTCAAGCCCGGCGTAAAAGTGATCGCCCCTTGGCGTGAATGGGACCTTCTGTCCCGTGAAAAGCTGATGGATTACGCTGAAAAGCACGCGATCCCGATCGAGCGTCACGGCAAGAAGAAATCCCCGTACTCGATGGATGCCAACCTGCTGCACATCTCCTATGAAGGCGGCGTGCTGGAAGACACCTGGACCGAGCACGAAGAAGACATGTGGAAATGGACCGTCTCCCCGGAGAACGCTCCAGATAAGCCGCAGTACCTGGAACTGACCTACCGCAACGGCGACATCGTCGCGCTGGATGGCGTCGAGATGACTCCAGCCACCGTGTTGGCGACCCTGAACCGTATCGGTGGTGAACACGGTATCGGTCGTCTCGACATCGTCGAGAACCGTTACGTGGGCATGAAGTCCCGTGGCTGCTATGAAACACCGGGCGGCACCATCATGCTGCGCGCTCACCGTGCGATCGAATCGATCACCCTGGACCGCGAAGTCGCTCACCTCAAAGATGAGCTGATGCCGAAATACGCCAGCCTGATCTACACCGGCTATTGGTGGAGCCCTGAGCGTCTGATGCTGCAGCAGATGATCGACGCCTCCCAGGCCCACGTGAACGGCGTCGTGCGCCTGAAACTGTACAAGGGCAATGTAATCGTTACCGGTCGCAAATCCGACGAGTCGCTGTTCGATGCCAACATCGCGACCTTCGAGGAAGATGGCGGTGCCTACAACCAGGCGGATGCAGCAGGCTTCATCAAGTTGAACGCCTTGCGCATGCGCATCGCGGCCAACAAAGGACGCAAGTTGTTCTGAGTGTTTTGCCTGTGGTGAAAAAGCCCCTTATGCAAGGGGCTTTTTTTTTGCCCTGAATATACCCATGGGAGCATTAATCAAGGCGGCGTTTACAAATGTTTAACACGTGTTTAAGAATTTTGCTTCACGTCTTTGAAAACTTTTCCGGTTCCGAATTTTTGCTTTTCTAAGGAAAGGTTTTTTACATATGAATAGGAACTATGTCTTAAAGAAATTTCACTCATGCAGGAGCAATGGACATGTAATTTATAGAATTTTCTGTAGGAAAATGGAGTGTAAATAAATATGTTAAATGGAACTAAAGTCGATACGGTTTTTTCAGCCCCTCATTTAGATCGCAGTAGCGTACAAGGGGCATTTCCTGAAAGGCCTGTGCGCCACGTTTACCGAGTATGCCTGGGAGTGAGGACATTTCATTCAAAATATGTACAGGCAGGGAAAAGTCTGAAAGGCTCCATAAAGCTGAATACATCCAAGTTGGCGAATTTTTGTAGGTCAATTCCTATCTTGTTGTGGGTTGGGTCTCTGCCTGCTGTTGCTTGGGGGGGAACGCTATGCCAACTAGTAGACGACTAGGCTATTGTGCTTTCTCTAAATAATTCGAACAGCGAAATTGGACTTTCTCATGAATAAAGTGCTGATCGTGGATGATCATCCCGTCATTCGGCTTGCTGTGCGCATGCTAATGGAACGTCATGGTTATGAGGTCGTTGCCGAGACTGATAACGGTGTCGATGCGTTGCAACTTGCGCGGGAACATATGCCGGACATTGTCATACTGGATATTGGAATCCCCAAACTTGATGGCCTTGAAGTTATTTGCCGGTTGGCCTCGACCAAGCAAGCTGTATCGTTCAAGGTGCTGGTGCTGACGTCCCAGGCGCCTGGGCACTTTTCCATGCGCTGCATGCAGGCCGGGGCCGCCGGCTATGTGTGCAAGCAGCAGGACCTGACCGAGTTGCTGAGCGCCATCAAGGCAGTGCTTTCCGGCTACAGCTATTTCCCGAACCAGGCGCTCAACTCGGTGCGCTCCACCATGGGCAACGCCAGTGAAGCTGACATGGTTGAACGTTTGTCCGGGCGGGAAATGATGGTGCTGCAACAGCTCGCCCGCGGCAAAACCAATAAGGAGATTGCCGATGGCATGTTCCTCAGCAACAAGACCGTCAGCACTTACAAGACGCGCCTGCTATTAAAGCTTAATGCCCGCTCTCTGGTCGACCTGATAGAACTGGCCCAGCGTAATGGTCTGGTGTGAGGAGGGCGCTCAACGTTCCGACACGTGTGTAACAACCGGCACAAAAAAGCCTCCGTCAGGGAGGCTTCCGGCCATCTGGCAGGTGGTCAAAGATCGAAGTCGTAATCGGCCAACTGTCTTTGCAAGCGTCGCTCTTCAAGCAGGTTGTCGATAGTCCGGCGTTTGCTCAAATTGGTCTTCGCCACCTCTACGACGGGCGCTGGCGCCTCATCGTCTTCCAACTCCACCAGGTCGTCATCGACTTCCAGTTCTTCTTTGCCAGTGCTCATAAGGTTCACTCCAGGCTAAGACTGCCGTTGGCGCCCCTTATAACGATATTCCACGAACGGGTAAAAAAGATTTTTTCAATCGACCGATAGAGAAAAGCCCGTAATCCTCAATCGTCAGATGTCTTGTCCTTGTATTCACACAAATCTTCGATCCTGCAGCTGCCACACCGTGGCTTGCGCGCCTGGCAGACATAGCGTCCGTGAAGAATCAGCCAATGATGGGAGTCGAGCAGATAGGGCTTGGGTACAAACTTCATCAGCTGCCTTTCGACCTCGACCACATTCTTGCCGCGAGCGATGCCGGTTCGGTTACTGACGCGAAAAATATGGGTGTCCACGGCCATGGTGAGCTGCCTGAACGCGGTATTGAGCACCACGTTGGCGGTCTTGCGGCCGACTCCGGGCAACGCTTCCAGTGCTTCTCGGGTTTGCGGTACTTCACTGGCGTGCAACTCCATCAACAGGCGGCACGTCTCGATCACGTTCTTGGCCTTGCTGTTGTACAAGCCGATGGTCTTGATGTACTCCGATAACCCTTCCACACCGAGGGCATAAATCGCCTCCGGCGTATTGGCTACTGGAAATAGCTTGGCCGTGGCCTTGTTCACGCCCACGTCGGTGGATTGGGCCGACAGGATCACCGCTATCAGCAGCTCGAACGGCGAGGAGTAGGCCAGTTCGGTCTTGGGTTCCGGATTGTCTTCATGGAACCGGCGGAAGATTTCCAGGCGTTTGGCGGCATTCATAGGAGTGGATGTTTCCTTGCAGGCGGTCGACTTGATTATCGCAATACACAGCGCAGCATCAGCTGTAATCCCCTGTGGGAGGAGTCTCCATCACTCAGCTGCGAGATCATGCAACGTTTGCTCGGCGGCGTTCAACGCCGCGCTCAGGCGTGCCAATTGTTGTTCATCAGCCTGTTGATCCTGGGCCTTTTTCAGCTCGGCCCGGCGCATCGCCAGTTGGATCTTCGCGCGCTTGAGTTCAGGGCTCTTGATGGCCGGGGGCGGCAGCGCTGGGCTGTTGTCTTCCAGCGCTGCAAGCGCCCGCTCCGAGGCCTCGAACTGCCGTTGCAGGACAATCAATTGCGACTGTTGCTCGAAGGTCGGAGGGTGCCCAAACGCTTTCAGGGACTTGTGCAGTTGAGCGCGGCTCATGGCGACACTGATTTTGGCTTGCTTGATCACGGAATCCCCAGCGGTATCGGCTTGTGCTGCCGCCACGGGTGTTGTGCGTTTAGCGCGGGCCAGGCGTTCGGCGAGCTTATTGGCTTCCTCACGTTGCAGGCGTGCGTTGCGCTGCTCGAAACGCCGTCGCGCACGGTCGCGTTTGAGTCCACGTTCGCGCCGTTCGTCGTCGCTAGCCGCCAGGCCGCCCACGATAGGCAGACCTTCCACGAGTGGGCGCATCTCTATGCAGTCGACAGGGCAGGGCGCGACACACAGGTCGCAACCGGTGCATTCGTCGATAATCACCGTGTGCATCAACTTGGCGGCGCCGATGATGGCGTCCACAGGGCAAGCCTGGATGCATTTGGTGCAGCCGATGCATTCGGCCTCACGGATATAGGCGATCTGTGCCGGCGCGTCGCCGCGGCTGGTATCCAGGGCCAGCACCGGCAAGCGCAGCAATTGCGCAAGCCCGGCGATGGTTTCCTGGCCGCCGGGTGGGCACTTGTTGATTGCCTCGCCGTTGGCGATGCCTTCGGCGTAAGGCTTGCAACCCGGGTGCCCGCACTTGCCGCATTGAGTCTGCGGTAGCAGCGCGTCGATACGTTGAATGAGGTTCATGCTTTGATCATAGCGTTGACGCCCGGCCCACCGATGCAGGCAGGCTGAAAAGCCCCGGCGCCGAAACGCCGGGGCATCTTGCAGGGTTTACTTGATGCGTTGACCCGGCTTGGCGCCGCTGTCCGGGCTCAGCAGGTAGATCTCTTCCCCGCCAGGGCCGGCCGCCATCACCATGCCTTCGGAAATGCCGAATTTCATCTTCCGTGGCTTGAGGTTGGCGATCATCATGGTCAGGCGGCCATCGAGCTTGGACGGGTCCGGGTAGGCGCTCTTGATGCCGGAGAACACGTTGCGCTGCTCGCCACCCAGATCCAGGGTCAGGCGCAGCAGCTTGTCGGCACCCTCCACGGCTTCTGCCTTGACGATCAGTGCAACCCGCAGGTCAACGGCGGCAAAGGCGTCGAACTCGATTTCAGCGCAGATCGGGTCCTTGGCCAACTCGCTGTCAGTTGCAGGCGCGGTCGCGCCGGTATCGGTCTGGCTGGCGACCAGGTCTTCTTTCGAAGCGTCGGTCATGGCCTGGACCTTCACCGGGTCGATGCGCGTCATCAGTGGCTTGAACGCGTTCAGCTGATGGTTGCCGAGCAGCGTGGTGTGGTCGTTCCAGGTCAGTGGCGCAACGTTGAGGAACGCTTCTGCGTCGGCGGCCAGCAGCGGCAGCACCGGCTTGAGGAAGATCACCAACTGACGGAACAGGTTGACGCCAGTGGCGCAGATCGCCTGAACCTCAGCCTCTTTGCCTTCCTGCTTGTTCAGCGACCATGGCGCTTTGTCGGCAATCCAGGCATTGGCACGGTCAGCCAGGCCCATGATTTCACGCATCGCACGGGCAAAGTCACGGGCTTCATAGGCGTCGGCGATGCTCGGTGCGGCCGCCAGGAATGCATCGGTCAGTTCCGGCGCAGCGTTTTCAGCGACCAGTACACCCGCGTTACCCTTGTGGATAAACCCGGCACAACGGCTGGCGATATTGACGACCTTGCCGACCAGGTCCGAGTTGACCTTCTGTACGAAGTCTTCCAGGTTCAGGTCGAGGTCGTCGACGCCACGGCCCAGCTTGGACGCGTAGTAGTAACGCAAGTATTCCGGCGACAGGTGGTCCAGGTAGGTACGCGCCTTGATAAAGGTGCCGCGGGACTTGGACATCTTCTGCCCGTTTACGGTGAGGTAACCGTGCACGGCAATGCCGGTCGGCTTGCGGTAACCCGAACCTTCGAGCATCGCCGGCCAGAACAGCGCGTGGAAGTTGACGATGTCCTTGCCGATGAAGTGGTACAGCTCGGCGGTGGAGTCCTTGCCCCAGAACGCATCGAAGTCCAGCTCCGGCGTGCGGTCGCAGAGGTTCTTGAAGCTGGCCATGTAGCCGATTGGCGCATCCAGCCAGACGTAGAAGTACTTGCCCGGTTCGCCTGGAATTTCGAAGCCGAAGTACGGCGCATCGCGGGAGATATCCCATTGCTGCAAGCCGCTGTCGAGCCATTCGGAGAGTTTGTTGGCCACGGCGTCCTGCAGGGTGCCGCTGCGCGTCCAGGTTTGCAGCATCTGCTGGAAATCGGGAAGCTTGAAGAAGAAGTGCTGGGAGTCCTTGAGCACCGGGGTGGCGCCGGAGATCGCCGACTTCGGATCCTTCAGGTCAGTCGGTGCGTAGGTTGCGCCGCATTTTTCGCAGTTGTCGCCGTACTGGTCTGCGGTGCCGCATTTCGGGCAGGTGCCCTTGATGAAACGGTCGGCCAGGAACATTTTCTTTTCCGGGTCGAAATACTGGGTGACCGACCGCTGGTCGATGTGCCCGGCTTCCTTCAATCGCAGGTAGATCTGGCTCGACAGCTCACGATTTTCGTCGGAGTGGGTCGAATGGAAGTTGTCGAAATCCACCAGGAACTCGGCAAAGTCGGCGCTGTGTTCAGCCTGCACATTGGCGATCAATTGTTCCGGGGTGATGCCTTCCTTTTCGGCGCGCAACATGATGGCCGAACCGTGGGCGTCGTCCGCGCAGACATAAATGCATTGGTTGCCGCGGTGCTTCTGGAAGCGCACCCACATATCGGTCTGGATGTACTCAAGCATATGGCCAAGATGGATGGAACCATTGGCATAGGGCAGGGCGCTGGTGACGAGGATCTTGCGTGGCTCGGACATGGGGCTCGGCTACTTGATGAAACGGAGGTCGGCCACTATAAAGCGCCGGGAAATTTATTTCACCCCGTGGTGCTGTTTCAGAATTTTCGCAACCTGCAAAAGCATGCCGCTGGCGGCCTGGAACGGTTAGGATAGCCGCCTGTTTCAGTCAGTCTTTTTCGGGAGTTGCCCATGAGCGCCGTCAATCGCGCAGCGGTGGAAGCCGTTCTTCGCCAGTACACCGACCCCTATTTGAACCAGGACCCGGTCACGGCCGGTTGTGTACGGGCTATCGAGGTGCGGGGTGACCAGGTATCGGTCCAGCTTGAGTTGGGCTATGCCGCCGGCCTGTTCAAGAAGGGATGGGCGCAGATGCTGCAAATCGCCATCGAAGGCCTCGATGGGGTGCGCTCGGCCCAGGTCGACATCCAATGCGTGATCGCGCCGCACAAGGCGCAGGCGCAGATCCCAGGCCTGGCTAACGTCAAGAATGTGATTGCCGTGGCCTCGGGCAAGGGCGGCGTGGGCAAATCCACCACCGCCGCCAACCTGGCCCTGGCCCTGGCCCGTGAAGGTGCCCGTGTGGGTATCCTCGATGCCGACATCTATGGCCCGAGCCAGGGTGTGATGTTCGGCATTGCCGAAGGCACACGGCCGAAGGTAAAGGACCAGAAGTGGTTTGTGCCCATCGAGTCGTTGGGCGTGGAGGTCATGTCCATGGCCTTCCTCACCGACGATAACACCCCGATGGTGTGGCGCGGGCCGATGGTGTCCGGTGCGCTGCTGCAACTGGTTACCCAGACCGCCTGGGGCGATTTGGACTACCTGGTGATCGATATGCCGCCTGGTACGGGTGATATCCAGCTGACCCTGGCGCAGAAAGTCCCGGTGGCCGGCTCGGTGATCGTTACCACGCCTCAGGACCTGGCACTGCTGGACGCAAAGAAAGGCGTAGAGATGTTCCGCAAGGTCAACATTCCGGTGCTGGGGGTGGTGGAAAACATGGCGGTGCACATCTGCTCCAACTGCGGCCATGCCGAGCACCTGTTCGGTGAGGGAGGAGGCGAGAAGCTGGCGACTCAATATGGCGTCGAACTGCTGGCCTCTCTTCCGCTGTCGATGGCGATCCGTGAGCAGGCCGATGGCGGCAAGCCCACCGTGGCCGCCGAGCCCGATGGCCAGATTGCCATGGTCTATCAGGAGCTGGCCCGCCATGTGGGGGCTCGGATAGTGCTGCAGGAAGCGGCTGCTCCTGCGATGCCGACGATTACGGTCAGCGATGACTGAATCCTTCCTGTATAGGGAGGCGCACGCTAGGCTTGTTACGCTTTTGCCCAATAACTGATGTAAGCATTCGCTTACTTTTACGTAAGTATTAGGGCTTTTTACAGGGAATGAGCGCCTCGAATTCGTGAGAGATGTTTCTAACCATTTGAAATAGAACAATTATTTAACGCTGCTTGAGCGTCCGCGCCAGGCAGTTGCCCAGTTGGGTGCCGTTGAACTTATTTCAGGACTCTCTAACATCAGCCCTGTGTCCACGGATTGGCACGGCCATCAAGGAACGATGGTTCGAAGGAATGTCGCAGGATGCGATTCATCAGGATGATGAAAAGGAATACAGGGACTAGGGAAAAAATGTGGGCGGGTCATACCGCCCCTTTTTTCGCCTGTAGAAAAGTGAAACCGGCCACATAGAAACGCAAAAAGGCCCGCAAGGGGCCTTTTTATAGGGCGACGACGCTATCAGCGTTCGAGGTGTGCAATCTTACCTTTTTTGCCGTCCCACTCCGCTGCATCGGGCATCGGGTCTTTGCGCTCGGTGATGTTCGGCCAAATTTCCGCCAGCTCAACATTCAACTGAATAAATTCCTGCATCTCTGCCGGGACTTCGTCCTCGGAGAAAATCGCAACGGCCGGGCATTCTGGCTCACACAGGGCGCAGTCAATGCACTCGTCCGGGTGGATGACCAGGAAATTCGGGCCTTCGTAGAAGCAGTCCACCGGACACACTTCTACGCAGTCGGTGTATTTGCACTTGATGCAGTTGTCGGTGACGACGAAGGTCATTTCTAATTTTCTCCTCAGGCGGCGGCAGCGAAACCCTTTATGGCAGGGCTCGCGAGGTTCGGGAGCGATAGTCTGCAGGCCCGGCTAAAAGCCCACAGCATCCCAAACCGCGCGAGAGTCTACCAGCTTGCAAGCGTCTGCGTTATATCCGAGTCTTCAGTGCATATAACATTTCGAGCGCTTTGCGCGGCGTCACGTCATCCAGATCAAGCTTAGCCAACTCATCCAGTACCGGATGAGGCAGGCTGGCGAACAGGTCGCTCTGGTGCGGCGCGGCGGTTTTTTTGCTGGCCTTGGCAGGGCTGGCGACCATGGTTTCATGGGGCAGCGCCGTGGTTTCCAGACGGCTGAGGTGCTCGCGGGCGCGGGTGATGACATCCGTCGGCACGCCGGCCAACTGTGCGACCGCCAAGCCGTAGCTCTGGCTGGCCGGGCCCGGCAGCACATGGTGCAGAAACACAATGCGCTCATTGTGCTCGGTGGCATTGAGATGCACGTTGGCTACCAGTGGCTCGCTTTCCGGCAAGACGGTCAGTTCGAAGTAATGGGTAGCGAACAACGTATAGGCGCGCAAATGTGCCAGGCGCTCGGCCGCCGCCCATGCCAGCGACAAGCCGTCGAACGTGCTGGTGCCGCGCCCCACTTCGTCCATCAGCACCAGGCTGCGGTCGGTGGCGTTATGCAGAATGTTGGCGGTCTCGCTCATTTCCACCATGAACGTCGAGCGCCCACCGGCCAAATCGTCGCTCGAGCCGATCCGGGTGAAAATCCGGTCCACCAGGGACAGCTCGCAACTGGCCGCCGGCACGAAACTGCCGATGTGTGCCAGCAGCACGATCAATGCAGTCTGGCGCATATAGGTCGATTTACCGCCCATGTTCGGACCGGTAATCACCAGCATGCGGGTATCGTCGTCCAGCGACAGGTCGTTGGCGACGAACGGCGTGGTCAGCACCTGCTCTACCACCGGATGGCGTCCCTGCACGATGCGCATGCACGGTTCGCTGATAAACCGCGGGCAGTTCAAATCCAGGTTCAGCGCACGTTCCGCAAGGTTGCTCAGCACATCCAGCTCCGCCAGGGCGGCTGCGGTGTCTTGCAGCGGTGCCAGGCGGCTGATCAAGTCTTCGAGCAAGGCTTCATAGAGCATTTTTTCCCGCGCCAGGGCACGGCTCTTGGCCGACAGCGCCTTGTCTTCGAACGCTTTGAGCTCTGGGGTGATAAAGCGCTCGGCGCCTTTGAGGGTCTGGCGACGTTGATAGTCGATAGGCGCGGATTCGGCCTGCTTGCTTGGCAGCTCGATAAAGTAGCCGTGCACACGGTTGTAGCCGACCTTAAGGTTGGCCAGCCCAGTGCGGGCTTTTTCCCGCGCCTCCAGGTCAATCAGGAATTGCCCGGCGTTTTCGCTCAGCGATTGCAGTTCGTCCAGTTCACTGTCGTAGCCGGTTTTCAGAACACCGCCATCACGGATGATCGCCGGCGGGTTATCGATAATGGCCTTTTCCAGCAGCGCCGCGAGGTCCGGATAGGTGCCGGCGGTGGCGGCCAGCTGTTGCAGGTGCGCAGTGTCCAGCTCGGTCATCGCCGCCTGCAGTTGTGGCAGAGCACCGAGGGCATCACGCAGGCGCGCCAGATCACGTGGGCGCGCATTGCGTAGGCCGATTCGCGCCAGGATGCGCTCTATGTCCCCGATTTCTTTCAACTGCGGCTGCAGCTTTTCAAAGCGATAGCCGTCCAGCAGGCAGGTAATGGACGACTGACGCGCCTGCAGCACACTCAGATCGCGCAATGGACGGTTCAGCCAACGGGTCAGCAGGCGGCTGCCCATGGCGGTCTGGCAGCGGTCGACCACCGACTGCAGGGTGTTGTCACGCCCGCCCGCCAGGTTGGTATCCAGTTCCAGGTTGCGACGGCTGGCGCCGTCCAGTACCACGGTATCGTCCAGACGCTCATGGCGCAGGCTGCGCAAGTGTGGCAAGGCAGTGCGCTGGGTTTCCTTGGCATAACTGAGCAAGCAGCCGGCCGCGCCGATGGCCAAGGTCAAGGTCTCACAGCCGAAGCCCTTGAGGTCCTGCACGGAGAATTGCTGACACAGACTTTTCAGTGCCGAATCGCGCTCGAAATCCCACGGCGCACGCCGCTTGGTCCCACGTCGCTTCTCTGCCGGCAGGTCCTTGGGCCAATCGTCCGGGATCAGCAGCTCCACCGGATTGATACGCTCCAACTCCGCCAGCAGGTTCTCCCAGCCCTTGATCTCCAGCACGCTGAAATTGCCGCTGGTGATATCCAGTACCGACAGTCCGAACAAACGCTCATCACCCAGAACCGCCGCGATCAAGTTATCGCGGCGCTCATCGAGCAGCGCCTCATCACTCACCGTGCCCGGTGTAATAATGCGCACCACCTGCCGCTCCACCGGCCCCTTGCTGGTCGCCGGGTCGCCGATCTGCTCACAGATCACCACCGACTCGCCCAGTTTCACCAGCTTAACCAGATACCCTTCCAGCGAATGGTAAGGAATCCCACACATCGGAATCGACTGCCCCGCCGACTGCCCGCGGGCGGTCAAGGTGATGTCCAGCAACTTGGCGGCCTTCTTCGCATCCTCATAGAAGATCTCGTAGAAATCGCCCATGCGATAGAACATCAACTGATCAGGGTGCTGGTTCTTCAGGCGCCAGTACTGCTGCATCATCGGGGTGTGGGAGGATAGATCGGAGGTGTTTTTACTCATTGGGTAATAGGCAAGTTCGTTGAAAGTGATGGGGCAAAGGGGGCGCTTGGCCCAGCATTTTTTGCGATGGCGGCAAGGTTAACACGCAAGGTCGAGGGTTCGCAGGTTGCAAAAAAACCAGGTACTACGCGGGAAGAAAAGCGGCTGTGCATTAAAGGTGCATGAAGTGCCGTCTGTAGAGGCTTTACTTTGACCTGCGGCCGCTGGCAGGGAACAAACCTCTGATAACCCCAAGGAAAGCCGCAAACAGATTGATCGAAGTTGCAGTGGTGATGGCCATCAATACGTTATCCGAGAACGGCGCTTTACCGGAGTAATACGTCGACCAGCCATTCCATACCAGGAGGACTGCCCAGAAGATCACGCCGCAGGCAGCAAACCAAAAGGCGCGTCCCGCATATTTCTTGCGCAACTGCCTTTCGGCTTTCTGGTCTTTCAGATTCTGGTTTCTTTCATCGTCGGTGCCTATGGCTTGCTCGCCACCGGCTTGGGAGTCCTGGTCAGGCCCTGCCACGGGGGGCAGGGTGAGTTCCAGATTGTCGAGTTCTTCACTCACGGATGCGGCTCTTTGGATGAATGAGTGCTGCCATGTCTTCCCAGTCAATGGCGGAACCGTCGGCGCCCTTGAGGGCCCAGGCTGTGCCGTCCTCATGCGAAAGGTTGGACAGTTGAGTGCCAGACCATTTGCCGTATTTGTTAATGATCCGGTCAATCAAACGATGGGTGTAGGTATCGCTTTCAGGAACCCTCGGTGTAACGAAGACAACGTCTTCGGCGTCGGGCTTCAGGTTGCTGAGCAGCGACGTCACCGGGCGATTACCGTAAGATTTCAACTCATGGTACAGCGATGGAATCACCGGGCCATATTGCCAGCGGGCAAAGTGGTCATCCATAAGCGGTTGATCCCGCTCGCGCAGGTGCCAGGACTGGGTATAGAACAGCAGTTTTTGCAGCTTCATTGGCGTCAGGCCTGAAAGCTTGCCTTCCTTCGCGCGTTCAATGAAGGCGTTAGCGACAGCTAGAGCTGAATAAGCCATGAGCACCTCCGGCGTTGCTGGCTAAGTTATTACAGAGCTTTATACATAGGCCCTGAATTGTCGATAAGCAAGGGCGACTGTCAATCTGTGCCCTGTTACATCCCGTTGCGCTTTGGGTATATCGAGCTGCACGAGATAATAGAGGTAGATTAACTGTTCGTATATACAGTATTTTGTTTCAGGCTCATCGGAATCGGCTGTTTAATGCATAAATATGCGATTTAGCATTTGCAAAGCTCAAAAACTCTCGTCACTATCCGCTTTATGCAAAAACGCAACGTTTCTATCGTCTTGAAAGAGCTGCTGGATCGCGACCGAATCTCTCCCACGGAGCTTCATCGGCGCACTGGCGTGCCTCAATCCACCCTGTCCCGGATCCTCAGCGGCAAGATCGTTGATCCGTCGGACAAACACATCTCTCGCATTGCCGAGTACTTTGGCGTGAGCACCGATTACCTGCGCGGGCGCGCAGCTGTTGGGGCTTTGCGCGATGATGGGCGCGACCCGATGCATTCGGAACTCAAGGACATAAGCCTGTGGGACGACGACACGCCCGTTAATGATGACGAGGTGTCGATCCCCTTTCTGCGCGAGGTTGAATTGGCTGCTGGATCAGGAAGATTCGTCATCGAGGAAAGCGAAAAGGCCAGCCTGCGCTTTGGAAAGCGCAGCCTGCGGCACAACGGCGTGCAGTTCGATCAGGCCAAGTGCGTGACGGTGCGTGGCAACAGTATGTTACCGGTGCTGCGCGATGGCGCGACGGTGGGGGTCAATGCCGGCAAGAGCGGGATTGGTGACATCGTCGATGGTGACCTCTATGCCATCAACCACAATGGCCAGCTGCGGGTTAAACAGCTCTACCGCCTGCCTTCCGGGATTCGCCTGCGCAGCTTCAATCGCGATGAGCATCCGGATGAAGACTACAGCTTCCAGGATATCCAGGATGAGCAGATCAGCATCCTCGGTCATGTGTTTTGGTGGGGCATGTACGCCCGGTAACCTCCTTACGTAAGACAAAGCCCGCCATCGAGCGGGTTTTTTTTCGGCTTTAAAAAACCGGCAACCCCTGTGGCTGCTGGCCTTCTATGCGCTGGCGCATTTCAATAGCCAAAATAAATGCATTTACGCATTGACTGTATATGCATACATGCATATTCTTCATCTCAAGCCAGCCAACAAGGCCTGGTGGAGGCGGCAAGGATGCTGCCAAGGAAGACAAGGAAGGCACGCAATACCGGCAAGGACGCCATCGAAGCGATGGCAGGGATGCCAGGCAACACCGGCAAGGATGCCGACGCTCTTTAGTAGTACCGCTTCAAAAACAGGCAGCGATGAACCGGCCTTGACGGTTCAGAGGGTTGGCAACTGACCCGGGTGTGCAGCGTAAAGCACCAGAAGCAGTTATCCGGCAGACAGGGATCGTGGTCGGAAAAACATTGAGGAAAGGACCGTACCGCGCCAGTAGCGCCGACAGTCCGAGGACATCATTACTGAAAAGCCCGGGCAACCGGGCTTTTTGGAATGCCTACCTATCGAAGTATGTGCAATTGAAAAAAACGGACTATCAGTGCTCAGCCAGGAGGCGTGACATGACAAACGAACAACAAGCGTTAGCGGAAATGCCCATCTGGCTGGTGATCATATTGGCCTTGATCGGCGGGGTTTCCGGTGAAATGTGGCGGGCCGACAAGGAGGGCGCCCGCGGCTGGTCGCTGATTCGGCGCCTGGCACTGCGCTCCGGGGCGTGCATGGTATGTGGGGTCTCGGCCTTGATGCTGTGTTACGCCGCCGGTATGTCGATCTGGACCGCCGGCGCCATTGGCTGCCTCACCGCCATGGCCGGTGCAGACGTGGCCATCGGCCTTTATGAGCGCTGGGCGGCCAAGCGCATCGGGATCAACCAAGGTTCCCGCCAGGACCCGCAGTAATCGCAAGGACGCTACTCACATGACCTTTATCGAAAAGCCATCCCAACTGCCCCAAGCCATCGGCGTGGCGCTGCATGCGGCCTTCCCGGACCTCAGGGTCGGTAGCCACCAGGACTTCCAGGGCGACGGGGAAAACACCGGCGTGATGGTCGCGGTTGAAGGTAACGGCCCGGGCATTCGTTCCCGCGAAGGACGCAAGGCCCACGTCCTGAGCATTTCGCTCAAGGCCATGGTTGCCCCCGGTGCATTGCCGTTCGATGCCTGCGACCTGGCCAGCCAGTTGATGGACCTGGTGCTGGATAACCGTTGGAACCTGCCTCAGTCCCAGTGCGATTTGCCCGCGAACATTGTAGCTGCGCCCTCTATGCGCACTGCAGCGGCAACGGACTATGACACCTGGACTGTGTCCTTCACCCAAACCCTCTACCTCGGACCTGCGTTGCTCAACGATCCTACAGGCCAACCGCTGTTCGCCTGCACCTGGGACGTCTTGAGCATCGACGACCCCGACCAATACAAGCCACTGGCGGAGTAGCCCATGTTCGACGCGCTGTTACGTATGCAACTGGGGCCTATCGTCGAGCGCCTGGCGGAGATGGAAGCCCAGCTCGAAGACCTCTACCGGCGCGCTGAAAGCTTCTGCCGGATTGGCGTTTGCCAGCAGGTCGACGCCGCCAGCAATACCTGCAGGGTCAGCCACGGTGAGTTGCTGACGCCGGCTATCCGCTTTTTCAACCCCAGCGCCGGTGCGCAAACCGAAACCCGTATCCCTTCAGTAGGCGAACAATGCCTGCTGCTCAACTACGGCGGTGGGGAAGGGGGCTCGCAGTCCGTGGCTTTGTTCGGCCTCAACAGTAGTCTTTTTCCGCCGGTCTCCACTGTTCCCTCGTTGACCCGGCGGCGCCATCAAGACGGCACGCAAAGCGATTACGACGACGCCAGTCACACCTTCAACTGGGCCAATGGGCCGACGACGTTCAGCGGCTCCCGCGAGCAGGTCGACCTCAAGGTCGGCGCCGCCAGCCTGACCCTCAATCCGCAGGGCATCACGCTGCAGATCGGTGGCACCGCATTGCTGCTGGATGCTGGCGGTGCTCACTTCAGCGGCCCGGTGATAGACCAACAGGGTCGGGTCATCAGCCCGTGACAAGGACATCCCATGATCGGTATCGATCGCAACACCGGGGCAGCCGTCGATGACTGGCTGCAATTCGTGCAGCGCGCCACCCGAGCGCTGACCACACCCATCGGTACGCGGCAGAAGCGTCCGCTGTATGGCTCGCTGATTCCGCAGCTGCTCGGGCAAAACCTTGGCGATGACCTGCTGCTGCTCGCCCAGAGCCATGCCGCCCAGGCGTTCTATAACGCGCAGAACGGCATCGGCGACTTTCAGCCCCAGGTCATCGTTGCCACCCGCCAGGGCGCCGGGCTGCTGCTGCGTTTTGCCGGCACCTGGAAAAACCGCCAACAATCCTTTGAGGTCGTGACATGAGCATGCTGATCCCTGGCCAGAACCAGCTGGCCGAGCCGGCGATTATCGCGGTCGATGAGTTCGAGCCGCTGTTGGCCGAATTCAAGACGTTCGTGGTCGATTACGTCGCCACCCGGGCGCCGCAAAGCGCGGCAAAACTCAAAGTCAGCCTCGACAACGAAAGTGAGCTACTGACATTGGCGCTTGAGGCGTTTTGCGTGCGCTTGCAAACCCACGAGCGTAAATACAATGCGCGTATCAAGCAGATGCTGGCGTGGTGGGCGACCGGCAGCAACCTGGATGCGCGCCTGGCGGACATGGGCCTGGAACGCCAAGTGCTCGATCCCGGCGACCCGGCGGCTTTCCCGCCCGTGCCGCCGACGCTGGAAAGCGACGACGACGCCCGCTTGCGTTACTACCTGGCACCCCACGCTCCGGCCGCGGGCTCGCGGATGCAGTATCGCCGCGAAGTATTCACCCTCGGCGAGCGACCCACCGTAAAGGTTCAGAGCGCATCGCCGGGTGTGGTGACGGTCAACTACACCTTCGACCCGGACGGCTATGCGGCTCAGGTCAAGGATGGCAATGGCCGCCGCACCGCGCCCGGCGAGGTGATGGTCACCGTGCTGTCTCGTGAGGGCGACGGTACCCCGTCTGCGGATTTGCTTGACGGTGTACGACGACATTTCGCACGGCCCGATGTACGGCCGGAAACCGATCTGGTCGCGGTCCAGGGCGCACAGATTCAGCCTTACAAGATCCGCGTCATCGCCAAGATCAACGCCGGCCCGGACTCGGGCCTGACCCAGGTGGCGGCGCAGCAGCTGCTGCAAAACTACGCTGATTCCTGTCATCGCCTGGAAGGGCGCGTCGACCCCAGCTGGATCGACTACGCCATCCACAGTGCAGGGGCGGCGCAGCTGCAAATCCTTGAACCGCTGGTGCCGATTGTCAGCAGTGCGTTCCAGGCCCCGTATTGCACGGGTGTCGAGGTGGAGGTGCGTACGCTATGAGTGAATCCGACGCGAGTTTGTTGCCGGCCAACAGTTCACCGCTGGAAAAGGCTCTGGACCTGGGTTTCGGCAAATTGCTTGAGCGAGTCACGCCGCCGTTTCCAGCGCTGATGAACCCATTGCAAACCCCCAGCGAATTTCTGCCTTACCTGGCCGCCGACCGGGGTGTCAGCGAATGGGATGCCGACGCCAGCGAATCGGAAAAGCGCCTGACCGTGGCCTTGTCCTGGCAGATCCAGCGCCAGGCCGGCACGCCCAAGGCCTTGAGTTATGCCGTGGAGTCACTGGGCTTCACCCCCAATATCAGCGCCTGGTATCAGCAGCGGCCAATCGGCACACCTTATACCTTCGACGTGCAGGCGATCATTGGGCGCAGTTGGTCCAGTGGCGATCACAACCGGCTGATCCGTCGCATCAACGCAGCCAAGAGCGAGCGGGACCAGGCCACGATTACCGTCGTGCATGAAACCACCCAGGGCCTGCGACTGGCCGGCGCGGCTGATCCTGGGTTGAGCATCGGCGAAGACAGCCCTCCCGGCGCCTTGCCCGAAGTGAAGCTACACGGTGCGTTCTCCCTCAACAGCGCCGCTCATATCCCCCTGAGCGATGGCGAGCTGCTGCTTGAAGGCGTGCTGCCGGAACTCGGGCTTGGCGCCCGGCTAAACGGTGCCGGGGTTGCCCGGCACCACACCATTAACGACTACGACCTCAGGGCGCAGCCATGACAGATGACATCACGCGCCTGGTGCGCTTCACCTCCAAGGGTTTGGATGAAGTGCTGCAGGCAAAGAATCAGGGCCTCAAAGGCGAAATCACCCACATCGGCGCCGGTACCGGCCGCTACAACCCCGACGGCACGGAAGAGGCCTTGCGCGATGAGCGCCAACGGGTCGCCATTGTGGATTACGAAGACCTGGGCGAACGCCAACTCCGCATGGCCGCGCTGTTCGACGGCGACGATGAGTACGAGATTGGCGAGTTCGGCTTTTACCTCGCCAGCGGGACCTTGCTGGCGGTGTATTCCGTGGCAGGGAAGTTGCTGACGTATAAAGCGGCGGCGGCTCGGGTACTGCAGAAGTTCACGCTGGATATTTCGCCGTTGCCGGTGGATAGCGTGACGGTAATTGTAGGGTCGGAAAACCTGAATATCTTGATAGCTGAAGAGTTGGCGTCGGTGGCGTCGGCAAATATTGATAATATGGCTCGTCATCTTGATGTGCTGTTTCGCGTCATGAAACTTGAGTCTAAATAGGGCTTGGCGTTAATCAATAGGTAGCTGTTCTATGGCTTTCTATGACGCCATGTCCACTGGGGATAAACAAGGGAGTAAATATTTTGAGCACGGAAACGCAAATTGCAAGTCTTGTCCAGGCTTCTAATAGTCTGACAAATGCTGTAAATGGTAAAATTGGTTCTATAGATGCACGAATGGATCAGGCGCGCGCAGAGTTTGATCAGTTTCGTTCTCTCAAAGATGTTGTAGGCGAAGCGGGTGCGCCCGGTACGTTGCTAATGAGCGTCTTCCAAGGCCTTATTTGGGGAACAGGCGCCCCTTATGACGTCGGCGCAACGGGCGGGATGGTTGCCACGGACTTGGGGTCCTCGATGAATGTGTACGCGCATTTCAAATTGCCATTCTCAATTAACACCGATGATCAGATGTTTTGGCTGAATGTTCGTGGCTACAGTTACGGTAGTTCGCTGGTGCTCGATGAAACTTTCGCAGGTTATGTTTATTCGCCTCAGCGAGCAGTGCTTAATCAGTCATGTTTCGGAAAATTTGACCCTGCTATTTATGCCGACGCTGCTGGTAATGCTGTTTGTAGGATTAAGATCCCTAATGTGTATGTGACTTCGCTACGAATTGATACGATGCAGATCGGCCGCTATCGGTCGATTAAACTTGGGGATATCAAGTCAAAACTTTCTCTTTCTCCGACGGTGGAATTTTAAATGAGCGACATTTCTATGGATGTTTTTCCTTCTCTTGTGGTTAGTAAAGAGGGGTTGGAGCTTTTGGAGTGGTCTTCCATTCGAGTTCGTCGTGATCGACTGTTGCGCGACACCGATCACACCCAAGTTCAAGACAGCCCCCTAACTGACGTCCAGCGTGCTGAGGCCGCTACATATCGAAAATTGTTGCGAAACGTCCCGCAAGATGTAGGAGATCCCTTCACCGTTGTATGGCCAGACAAGCCAAGTTTTCTCAAATAAAGATGACCGCGAAAGCGGTTTTTTTTCGCCCCCCCAAAGCCCCTCCCCGCAGGGGCTTTGGCGTTTCTCACCCGGAGAATCCTACCCATGCCCACCCGCCAAACCTACACCGTCCTTATCCCTTTCCCCATCGGTAACGGCCATTGGTCTACCGCTGGCGAGGAGCTGGAACTGCTGGACGTCGAAGCATCCGCGCTGCGCATCGCTGGCCGTCTGGAACTGACCAGCGTCCTCAACTCCACCCCCAAGAAGGCTGACTAATCATGGCTGAGGTTTTGAACTTCGAGCACAACGGCATCACTGTGAATGCCACCGAATCTCCCGAGGCCATGGGTGGCCTGGGCGATAACGTCATTGGCCTGGTGGGTACCGCCCCCAACGCCCATGCCTCTATCCCCAAAAACGCCCCGTTCCGCATCAACAGTTTCACCACGCAGGCGTTGCTGGACCCTACCGGTACCGAGTCGGGCACGCTGTTTCAGGCGGTGTACCAGATCCTCAAAGTGGTGAAGGTGCCGGTCTATGTGGTTATCGTCGAAGAAGGCGCCACCCCGGCTGACACGGTCAACAACGTGATCGGCGGCAACGACCCCGTCACCGGTCGCAAACTTGGCCTGGCGGCCCTGAGCAGCGTACCTGAAGACCTGACCATCATCGGCGCCCCAGGCTTCACCGGCACCAAGGCCGTGGCCGGCGAGTTCGCCGCCTTCGGCAAGCGCATCAAGGCCCGTGTGGTGCTGGATGGCAAGGACGCTTCGGTCGCTGATCAAGTGACGTACAGCGGCGAACTGGGCGGTGCCGACCTCGGCTTCGACCGTTGCCTGCTGGTGCACAACATGCCGTCGGTGTACTCCAAGGCGGCGAAAAAGAATGTGTTCCTGTCGCCGTCTTCGTTGGCCATCGCCGCGCTTGCCAAGGTCAAGCAATGGGAAAGCCCAGGTAATCAGGTGACCTTCGCCGAAGACGTTTCCCGCGTCGTCGAGTACAACATCCTCGACACTTCCACCGAAGGCGACCTGCTCAACCGTTACGGCGTGAGCTACTACGCGCGCACGGTTCTCGGCGGTTTCTCGCTGCTGGGCAACCGCTCCATCACCGGCAAGTTCATCAGCTACGTCGGCCTGGAAGACGCCATCAGCCGCAAGCTGGTCAAGGCCGGCCAGAAGGCCATGGCCAAGAACCTCACCAAGTCCTTCATGGACCAGGAGGTCAAGCGCATCAACGACTGGCTGCAAACCCTGATCGCCGACGAAACCATCCCTGGCGGCAGCGTGTACCTGCACCCGGAGTTGAACAGCGTCGAGAAGTACAAGAACGGCACCTGGTTCATCGTCATCGACTACGGCCGCTACGCGCCGAACGAACACATGGTTTATCAACTCAACGCCCGCGATGAAATCATCGAGCAGTTCCTGGAGGACGTTCTCTAATGTTTACCAACCGAGTCAGACAGGCCATTGCGGCCACCCTTCAAGGCCTGCCGTTGTCGGCCACGGTCGATTCCTTTACGCCGCCGAAGATCGAGTTCGAAATGGACGCGATGACCGGCGGGCGCTTTATCGCCGAGGAGGTGGCCAAAAGCGCCAAGGTGCTGGGCGCAACCCTGGTGCTGCAAGGAGTTGGCGCACAAGTGTTGTTGGCGCTTGGCGTCACGCAGGGTGATGACATCCTGTTGAACGTGCGAGAAGCCGGTCAGGACCAGGATGGCAAGACCTACTTCACCTACCACACCGTGGGCGGCAAGTTGAAGTCACTGACCGAAACTGCGCTGACGATGAATGCCAAGCCCGTCACCACCCTGGAACTGTCCTGCCGCACCTATAACCGCCTGGAAAACGGTATTCCGGTGATCGACATCGACGTGCGCACCCAGAAGTTCGTGCTCAACGGTGTCGACATCCTCGGCGATGCCCGCCGCGCGGTGCTGATGCCTTAACGGCTACCGCAGCCCAAAGCGGGCACGGTCAATGTAGGAGCCGGGCTTGCCCGCGATGCAGGCGACGCAGTTTGCCTGCAGTACCCAGGCGATACCCGCTCCCACATTCACTGCGCCCACCTCGGCCCGTTGATGCGTTTCAATAGATAAACAAGGAATTGCCCCATGGCCTGGAAGCCTGCGCTACATACCCTGCTGTCCCCGATCACCGCCGACACCGGTGCCGTGATCGAGCAGATTCAACTCAAGCCGTTGTTCTACGCGCCACAGAAAGAAGCCCTGGCACGCGCCGGTGACGACGAGGATGACCAGTTCTTCGAACTGGCGAAACTCGCCACCGGCCTGTCGGAAAAAGAACTGGACCAACTCAAGCGTCCGGACTACGTAAGCATTGCGCAATACGTACACGAGATGTCGACCCAGCCTGCATCGTTCTTTCTCGATCAAGCTGCTGTGCCGCGCGAATCGTTGACGGCCGAGCAGGTCGCGCTGCTGCTTCCCCTTCAAGCGAGCGGTCGCACCCTTACTCACATCGCCCTGGAAATGCCTGCGCTGCGCGCCACCAAAGTGATGAAAAAACTGCCCACCAACAAAGAGCGTGCCGAGTTCATCACCGCTCATTGCGCCGGCCTGATGATTCCTGACCTCGCCGGCCTGACCGTGCCCGACTGGACCGAACTGCAGGGGCTCATCGACGATTTTTTAAACAAACCGGCGGACTTCTTTCGGAGCGCGACATCGAAGTGATCCTCGATGTAGTGCCGCTGGTTTACTCGGTAAACGAAGCGGAAATTCTCGATTGGGACGCCGGCAAAGCCTTGCGCCGCTACGACATCGCGATCAGTCGCCTTGGCGTCAAACAGGAGTAGAGCGGGATGGCAGACAGTAATCACGCGGCTGAGTCAGCCATCGTCAAGGACGACCCGCTGACTCTGGGCCCACTGGAAAAAAGTGGTGCGCAGGCCAGCCTCAAACCTATCGCACAAACGCTGTCGAGTTCGTCCGAGGCTGTGCCGGGCAGTACTGGCAACCTGGCGTTGGCATTGGCCGATGCCAGCCTGGAGATCAACCTCTTGGCCACCGGCCAGGCGCGGCTGGTGGACACGCTCGAGCTGTTCAACGCCTCGTTGCTCAAACTGATGGACGCTCGGCAAATCGACGCCGCCGATGCGGCGGGGGCGAGCGATACACCGGCCCATAAGGCGGCTGATACGGGCACACCGTCGCAGGCACTGGACGCCGCGATGACCGACCTGGACCAGCTGTTGCAGTTCGCCGCGCGCGAGCGCAAGACGATGCGCGAAGCCAACCTTGCCATGGCATCCGAGCCGATGGTGGCGGCCAGTGGCGCGAGCGCCGTTGACCTTGCGAAGGTCGAGTATGTGGCCGCCAAGTCGGGTATCGGCAGCGACCGGGTTGACGCGGCTGGCAATATTGACAAGGCCGGGCGCCAGGCAGACTTGCAACAGTTCGCCCGCGACGCCGCAATAATGGCGACGGCCTTCAAGATTGATATCAAGAATGCCGGCGAACTCATGGGGGGCTGGCGCGAGTCGATGCACCTCGACCGTGCACAAACCCTGGATTTGGCCGACGCCACAAACGTGTTGGGCAATGTGGTCACGCTCAAGGCCGAGTCGGCGGATATCGCGGCGATCGTACAACACCAGGGCGCTGCCGCGACGCAGGCGGGCATGAGCCCCGCGCAGGCGGCGGCGCTGTCGGCGGCGTTGCTGAGCGCGGGTAACAGCAAAGGCGCTGCAGGCCTCGGCCTGGAAAAAATCAGTACCGCCCTGGCTAAAGGCGACAGCGCCTCCCCTGGGCAGCGCAGTGCCTGGGCAGCGCTCAAACTTGATCCCGAAGCCTTGGCTGTCGGGATGAAACACGATGCTGCGCAGACCCTGGTGACCGTGCTGCAAGCGCTCAAGTCGCAACCGGCGCAAAGGCAGGCGGCGCTGGCGACGCAACTGTTCGACGGTAACCAAACGATTCTGAGCCTGGTACCGACCATCGACCGCGTGAAGCAGGCTTTTTCGCTGGTGGCCGAACCCTCCAGCTACGCCACCTCGGCGCTGGGGGATCAGAGCTCTGTTGCCCGCCTGGCAGCGGTTCGCGCCGATTCCACCCAGGCACGCCGGCAGGCTTACGAGGCCAGCACGACTCGCCTGGACACCGCCACCGACGCCGCCTTGGCGCCCCTTGTGGATACCTCGCTGACGGCGATGACCGGTTTGGTCAATGCTGTGAGCTGGTTGGCCGAAGCCCTGCCTCAGGCCACCGCCGCGGTCACGTTGGCAGGTGCTGCGCTGGGGCCTTTGATTGCCGGCGTGTTCGACGCCGTGAAAGACAAGGTATTTGAAAAGGTCGCGGGGAAAATTTTTGGCGAGGGTGCTGCCGGCGGCAACTCGCCCACCCGCCCGCAGCCCTCTGCGGGTAACGACGCACCTACAGGCAAGCGCACGCAGGATTCGGCGCCCCAGAGCCCGGGTAAAGCGGGGCGGGTCAGCAAAATTACCAGACGGGTTTCGTCGGGGTTGTTGCTGGCAAACGCCGCAGTCGACGTCGTCCAAGGCGCGCGGTCGGGGAATCTGAGCGAAGCGGTTGGCACTAGCGTGGGCTCGATAGGCGGCGGCGTCGCCGGTGGTTTTGCCGGTGAATTCGCCGGCATGGCGCTGGGCCGAGCGGTGGGTACGCTAGCGGGGGCGGTGATCGGTTCGGTGGTACCGGGTGCCGGCACCGTGCTGGGTGGTGTGATGGGCGGCGTTGCCGGTGGTGCCATCGGCAAGGTGGTTGGCGGTGCCGTGGGGACGTTCGTCGGCAGCGACGTGGGCGCCTGGCTGGCTGAAAAAGTCATGGGCTCCGAGGATCGCTTGCCGCCTCCGTCGCAGGTCAGCGACACCCTCACCAACCCTCAAGCCGATAACCGCCAAATCAACTTCGCTCCGCAAATCACTATCAACGCGCCGGAACAAGCCAGCTATGAACAATTGGCGACGCTCGTGGTGCAACAGATCGAAGCGCAATTTACGCCGCTGTCGATGGATAACCTGCTGGCGACGCGACGTGGTTCGGCACTCACCGATGGAGCTGTGTGATGCGACAACAGATGGTGCTGGGTACTTTTATTTTCGGGCTGTCACGCGGGTTCGCCTACGACACCCTTGATCGTGGAAGCACGGGTGGCTGGGTCAGCCTGGACATCATTGCCGGCAAGCCCAAGTCCAGCCAAGTGGGGCAGGGCCTCGAAACCTTGACCCTGGGCGGCAAGGCGGTGCGTGCCAAGGGCATGCAGCGCCTGGATGAGTTGCGTGCCCTGCAAGATCTGCGGGCACCGTTGCCGCTGGTGGACGGCTTGGGACGTAACTGGGGATTGTGGACGATCAAGTCGGTCAACGAAAAACAAGCCGGCGTGATCGACGACGGTACCGCAATGGCGATCGGTTGGTCGCTGGTATTGGAGGAGTTCGTCAATGCGTAGGGTCCGAAGTATTGCTGGCGACTCGGTGAACCTGCTGCTCTATCGAGAGCTGGGGCGTTGTGATGATGCCGCGGAGGAAGCGCTGTGGCGCTTGAATCCGGAACTGGCGGAAAAAGGCGCGGTATTGCCCGCAGGCGTCAGCGTGCTGGTGCCTGAACTGGCGGCGCAGCCGGTCGCGAACCGGCCGGTTTCAGCCTGGGATTAAGGAGCGATCATGGCACTTGGATTCACACCCGCAGTGGAGCTTTATGGCGCCAATGCCGCGTTGTTCAACGAGCGGCTAGTGGAATGGGAACATACCGACGTAGCCGGATTTGTATCCGACCAACTCAAGTTGACCCTGGATATCGAGGGCCTTGAAGGCTTGCCCGATCTGGGCGGGAAGATCGGTTTGCGCGTGGGTTACCTTGAGTCCGGCCTGGTGGATAAGGGCGTCTTCACGATCACTCAGCGTACACCGTCACTCTTCCCGATGCGGCTGGCGCTGGTGGCCACCGCGGCACCGTTCGATGAGCCCTCCTTCAAGCAGCGCCGCACCGCTAGCCATGGGCCGATAACCCTGGGCGCACTGTTTCGCCAATTGACCAGCCGCTACGGGTTTTCCCCGCGTGTGGCGCCTGAACTCGATGGCGAGCAGATCGCGCACATCGATCAGACCAATGAAAGCGATATGGCTTTTCTGACCCGGCTGGCCAAGCGCTTCGATGCGGTGGCCAAGCCTGTCGACGAGCTGTATGTGCTGGGGCGCAAAGGCCAGGTCAAGTCGTTGTCGGGCAAGGCGCTGCCGGATGTGCGGTTGTCCGTAACCCATGACAATCGCCCGGGTGACCGCGCGTTCATCAGCGCCAAGCTTACCGAAGACAGTCGCGCCAAATACAGCGGCGCCCAAGCGTCCTGGTGGGATGCGGCGGCCGGCAAAAAGCAGGTCGTGGACGTGGGCATCGCACCCTTCAAGATAGTCACTCAGCGCTACCAGAGCGAAGACGAAGCGCGCTCGGCTGCGCAGGGCGAGATGCGGCGCGTGTGGCGAGAAGGGCTGCTGATCGATGTGGTATGTCCCGGTAATCCGTCGTTGGCCGCTGAAGGGTTGCTGCTGCTGGACGAGTCATGGCCGGGCTTTATGCAGGGGCGCTGGTCGATCAAGAAGGTGACGGCCAGCGGTAAACGAGCAGGCGGCTACCGGTGCACGATCCAGGCCAGCGGTTTGTCGGTGTAGACACTTATTCAGAGTAAAGCCAATGCTGATGACACTTGCCCAGCTTCTGGGTGTGATGCCTGGGGCCCGCCTTCGAGCGGGCATTTTTTTGTCCCCTTTAAACGCAGCCTTCGTTCGGTACGAGATTAGCAATGCCAAGCGCATCGCCGCCTTCCTCGCCCAAGTCGGCCATGAATCCGCCGAACTGCGCTACGTGCGTGAACTCGGTAGCGACCAGTACCTCAGCAAGTACGACACCGGCACCCTGGCTGCACGCTTGGGCAATACCCCCGAGGCGGATGGCGATGGCCAGAAATACCGGGGGCGGGGGCTGATTCAGGTCACTGGTCGCCGTAACTACCTGTCTTGCAGCCAGGCTTTGTTTGGCGATGATCGCCTGCTGCAACAACCGCAACTGCTGGAGCAGCCCGAATGGGCCTGCGAGTCCGCCGCCTGGTTCTGGCAAACCAACGGCCTCAACGAATTGGCCGACAAGGACCAGTTCACCACCATCACCCGGCGCATCAACGGTGGCTTGAACGGGCTGCAGGACCGATTGCAATTGTGGGAGCGGGCGAAGGCGGTGTTATGCGTTTCCTAGACTTGTGGCGTTGGGTTGGCGTTTGTCTGCTGCTTGCGCTGGTCTGGCAAGTTCAGGCCTGGCGCTATGGTGCGCAGCTTGAGCGTCAGGCGGCCGGGCATGCGTTGGCGCTCAGCCAGCAGAGTCAGGCCGCGTTCGCGCAGCAACAGGCAGACAAGCACAAACGCCTGGCCCTGGAGCAGCAACTCAGCGCCAACGACCAACACCATGCTCAGGAGTTGAGCGATGCCCAACGTAACCAAGCGGCTCTGCGCGACCGTCTGGCCACTGCTGATGTGCGGTTGTCAGTCCTTCTCGACGCCACCGACACCGCCAGCTGCGCTGCGCTGCCCACCTCCGCCACCCCCGGCGGCGTGGTTCATGCAGCCACACGAGCCCGACTTGACCCGGCGCATGCTCAACGAATTATCCGCATCACCGACGACGGCGATAACGCCCTGATCGCCTTGCGTGCCTGCCAGGCCTATGTGCAGGCCGTCGCGCGTTAGTCTTTTGATGCATTCTGCAACTTGCATGGCCGATGGGCTGCTGTAGGGTAGGCGAACCACCGCCCATTCCTGGAGACGACCGTGAAGGAAATCACTCAACTGGCTGCTGAACTGGGGCGCCGTTTGCAGGTGCTCAATGCCCACGTCACCACCGCCGAGTCCTGCACCGGCGGCGGTATTGCCGAAGCCATTACGCGGATACCGGGCAGTTCGGCGTGGTTCGAGGCGGGCTACGTCACCTATTCCAACCGGCAGAAGACCCGGCAATTGAATGTGCCGGAAAAGCTGTTTGCCAAAGTCGGCGCCGTCAGCCAGGACGTGGTGGAAGCGATGGTGCGGGGGGCGCAGGAAAAAAGCCTGGCGCGCTTTGCCGTGGCGGTCAGCGGCGTGGCGGGCCCGGACGGTGGCTCGCCGGACAAGCCGGTGGGCACGGTGTGGCTGGCGTTTGGCGTGGGAGAGGAGGTCACGGCCGAGCTTGCGCACTTTCCCGGCAACCGCGATGAGGTCCGCCGACAAACGGTAAAGGCCGCACTGGAGGGCTTGTTGCGACGAGCTGCAGCAGAAATAGACAATCAGGGGTAGGCGATCTTCGATCTTTGTGGAACAATACTGTCTACTTATACAGGTGTTGGCCGTCAGGCCTTATTGATTACGTGAGGACTTTAATGGACGACAACAAGAAGAAAGCCTTGGCTGCGGCCCTGGGTCAGATCGAACGTCAATTCGGCAAGGGTGCCGTAATGCGTATGGGCGATCACGACCGTCAGGCGATCCCGGCTATCTCCACTGGCTCTCTGGGTCTGGACATCGCGCTCGGCATTGGCGGCCTGCCAAAAGGCCGTATCGTTGAAATCTACGGTCCTGAATCTTCCGGTAAAACTACCCTGACCCTGTCGGTGATTGCCCAGGCTCAGAAAATGGGGGCTACCTGCGCGTTCGTCGACGCCGAGCACGCCCTGGATCCTGAATACGCCGGCAAGCTGGGCGTCAACGTTGATGACCTGCTGGTTTCCCAGCCGGACACCGGCGAGCAAGCCCTGGAAATCACCGACATGCTGGTGCGCTCCAACGCCATCGACGTGATCGTGGTCGACTCCGTGGCGGCGCTGGTACCGAAGGCAGAAATCGAAGGCGAAATGGGCGACATGCACGTGGGCCTGCAAGCCCGTCTGATGTCCCAGGCGCTGCGTAAAATCACCGGCAACATCAAGAACGCCAACTGCCTGGTGATCTTCATCAACCAGATTCGTATGAAGATCGGTGTGATGTTCGGCAGTCCGGAAACCACCACCGGTGGTAACGCGCTGAAGTTCTACGCTTCGGTCCGTCTGGATATCCGCCGTACCGGCGCGGTGAAAGAAGGTGACGAGGTTGTCGGTAGCGAAACCCGCGTTAAAGTCGTGAAGAACAAGGTAGCTCCACCTTTCCGTCAGGCAGAGTTCCAGATTCTGTATGGCAAGGGTATCTACCTGAATGGCGAGATGATCGACCTGGGCGTGCTGCATGGTTTCGTCGAGAAGTCCGGTGCCTGGTATGCCTATAACGGCAGCAAGATCGGTCAGGGCAAGGCCAACTCGGCCAAGTTCCTGGCGGACAACCCGGATATCGCCGCCACGCTTGAGAAGCAGATTCGCGACAAGCTGCTGACCCCTGCGCCCGACGTCAAAGCCGCTGCCAACCGCGAGCCGGTTGACGAGATGGAAGAAGCCGACACTGACGTCTGAAGCAAACGATGACTGTTGTACTGGATACACTGGTCGCCGTTCGGCGCACTGCGATGGACCTGCTCGCACGTCGCGAGCATGGTCGAGTCGAGCTGACGCGCAAATTGCGTCAGCGCGGCGCAGAGGCTGAAATGATCGAAACAGCCCTCGACCGTTTGACGGAAGAGGGGCTGCTGTCAGAGTCCCGATACCTCGAAAGCTTTTTATCCTACCGCGCACGCTCCGGTTATGGCCCTGCGCGAATTCGCGAAGAGTTGAGCCAGCGAGGCCTGCAACGTGCCGATATCGACCTCGCCTTGCGTGAGTGCGGTATCAGTTGGCAGTCGCAGTTGGAAGAGACCTGGCGCCGCAAGTTTTCAGGTCATCTCCCTATGGATGCTAAAGAGCGCGCCAAGCAAGGGCGTTTCCTGAGTTATCGCGGGTTTTCGATGGACATGATCAGTCGCTTGTTAAGCGGCAGAGACATGGATGACTGAGCGCCACAAAACGAAAGGCCCACTATGAAAATAGTGGGCCTTTTTTTTCGTCTACAGAAAACTCACGCGGGCTGTGGCGCCACGCGCTGTTGCGCCTCGTCCTGAGACTGAACCCAATTTTCCGGCAAGTTGATGTAGTCCACTAGCTCGCGCAACCGGCCCTGATCGCGGCCGTTGAAGTTGAATACCAGCCGGGTCAAATGGCTGAACCTCGGTTCGTCATGGTCTTCACCGGTGTAGGCAAGCTGCTGGAACGCTCCGCTCAGCCGCAGGCTGGCGAATTCATCCTGCAAATGGGCCAGGGCGTGATCACTGAGCGGATGATTCATGCGGACTACAAACTCGCGCTTCAACCAGCGCGTGGAGTGGAAGTTGGCATAAAACCGGTTGATCTCATCCACTGCTTCTTCTGCGCTGTATACCAGGCGTATGAGCTTGAGATCGGTCGGCAGGATGTAGCGATTAGCCTCCAACTGGCTGCGGATAAAGTCCAGGGCGCCTTGCCAGAAGCCGCCGCCCGGTGCGTCCAGCAAGACCACTGGCACCAGCGGGCTTTTGCCGGTCTGGATCAGGGTCAGCACTTCCAGGGCTTCGTCCAGGGTGCCAAAACCACCTGGGCACAGGACCAGCGCGTCAGCTTCTTTGACGAAGAACAGTTTGCGGGTAAAGAAGAAGTGGAAGGACAGCAGGTTGTCGGTGCCATCGATGGTCGGATTGGCATGCTGTTCGAACGGCAGTGTGATGTTGAACCCCAGGCTGTGTTCCAGGCCCGCGCCTTCATGCGCCGCAGCCATGATGCCACCGCCACCGCCGGTGATAACCATCATGTCGGAGCGCGCCAACGTCGCACCGACTTCTCGAGCCAATGCATACAGCGGGCTTTCTATTGGCGTACGTGCCGAGCCGAATACCGTGACTTTACGTCGCCCCTTGAACTGTTCGAGTACACGAAAGGCATGATCAAGCTCACGTATGGCGCGCAATGTGATCTTGGCGTTCCAACGATCACGGTCGTCCCGGGCCATGCGCATAACAGTGAGGATCATGTCGCGATATAAGGGAATATTGGGGCTGTCGGGGGCGATCAGCTGGAGTTGCGCGTCAACCTGCTGTGTGAGGTCAGTGCCGTTTTGTTCAAACAGTTCGAGCAGAGGGTCATTCGATTCATCAGGCATTCAACTTCTCCTTCTTCACAGGGCCTGGGTAGCCGACGAGAGTCGGCAGGCGCCACGACACTGTATGTGTCGCTATTTGCCGCGGGAGGGCAGGCCTCTTTTGCCCTGAAAATGTTACAGCGCAGCATCGAATACTGCTGAGGGCGGGCGGATGGAATGAGGTGATCATGGGCCGAAAAACCCTTGGCTGGCAACCGCTTATTGGTCACTCGTCATGGCGTTTAGTCGTAAGCGGGTGTAAGAACGGGGGAAGTGCGCGCCGCAAGGCAGCGACGCGCGAAAGGCAGGCCAGGGTTACTTTTTCTTCTTGGCTGGAGCGGGGCAGTCGGCTTCGGCGAATTTTACCGAGGCTACAGGACGGTTGGTCTTGTTCTCGGTGATTTCGTAGCGCATCACCGCGCCCTTCGCCATCAGTTCGCGGTAGCCTGGGTTGGTGCATACGCTGCGGCCCAGCTGGAAATACACGGCCTTGGGGTTGGCACGCATCTGTTCGGCGCGGTCAGGCAGCACGCTGAGATGATCGATCAGTTGCATGCCTTCCACGGTGTAGGCCACTTCCAGGGTTTTTTCATCGATTTCCCGGGGCAGGTCCTTGTTGCTTTCGGCCGCGACGCTTTGTAGCTTGCGGTTCATTTGCGCCTCCAGCAGCGAGGCTGCGTGGGCGCCCATAGGCAAGGCCAGCGCAATAGCGACGGATGGGACAACGAGGCGCAGCATGGAACGCAGCATCAAACTCTCCTGATTCGGTTACTGGTGCATAGACCAGCCACTGCGCTGTGCGTTCAGTGGCGCGCAATTATAGGTGAGCGCCGGCCACTACAGCCAGGCGTATCGCTGGTAAACTGCGGCCACTTCAATTGCTCTCGAGTTACCCCGTGTCGATTTACCCGTCTCTATGGCGCATTCAATGAGCCACGCCGTCTCCCGCTTGCGTACCCAGCGCCTGGCCCGAGCCGTCAGGCCGTTCCTCAATCGCGGTTCGCGTGCCGAGCGTTGTGCCGGTTGCCGGGTGATTCCCGAGTATTGCCTGTGCGCGTGGCGACCAACGGTTGAAGCCAAATCTGCGATGTGCCTGTTGATGCACGACGTCGAACCCATGAAGCCCAGCAACACCGGATGGTTGATCGCCGATGTTATCGGCGACACCACTGCGTTCGCCTGGTCGCGAACCGAAGTCGATCCGGACCTGCTCACCTTGCTGGCCGATCCACAATGGCAACCGTATATCGTATTCCCTGGCGAATTCGTGGCGCCTGAGCGAGTGGTCAGCGTGGTGAATACAGAAGAGGGCAAGCGCCCGCTGTTTATCCTGCTGGACGGCACCTGGAGCGAAGCGCGCAAGATGTTTCGCAAGAGCCCGTACCTGGAGCATTTGCCGGTGTTGAGCCTGGCGCCGGAGCAGCTGTCACGTTACAAATTGCGCCGCTCCAAGCGCGATGATCACTTCTGCACCGCCGAGGTCGCTGCGCTGTGTCTGGAGCTGGCCGATGATCAGCTCGCCAGCGAAGTCCTGGATGCCTACCTTGATGTCTTCAGCACGCACTACCTGGCCGCCAAGTTTCAGCTGCCTTTGAATGAGGCGGACGGTGTCCACACGCGTTTGGCGTCCTTTATTCGGAGGGTATGACCAGTCGACGTTTGCATGATGGCACCTCAATCGTGCAACCCGCTAGAATCCCCTTGGGCGTAGTGCTTGACCCCCCAGGCCGCGCTGGGCATGCTGGGCGCCGATTGGGGCGCCCGCTTGGTTTTTCGACGTTGTTTCGCGTGTTTTTGACGTTGAGCGTGCTCCGTGGCGATGGCTGCCTGGCCGTCGCCTTGTGTACTGGCGAACCCTGAACCCATCAGGGCTCCCCTAAAAAACAGGATCATTTAATCAATGGCCACATACGAAATCCTGATAGCCGATGACCACCCGCTGTTTCGCAGTGCGCTGCATCAGGCCGTAACGCTGGGCCTTGGCCCGGATGTGCGCATGGTCGAAGTCGCCAGCATTGCCGAGCTGGAAGCGCGCCTGACCGAAAAATCCGACTGGGACCTGGTGCTGCTCGACCTGAACATGCCCGGTGCCTATGGTTTCTCCGGGTTGGTGCTGCTGCGCGGGCAATACCCGCAGATCCCGGTAGTGATGGTTTCGGCCCAGGAAGAAGCTGACGTGGTGGTGCGCTCCAAGGAGTTCGGCGCCAGCGGCTTCATTCCCAAGTCGAGCGCGATGGAAGATATCCAGAAGGCTGTGCGTGCCGTATTGGACGGCGATGTGTCGTGGCCGCCGCAAGCGTTTGAACAAATCAATGTGTCCGACGAAGCCAAGGCAGCCCGTGATGGCCTGGCCAGCTTGACGCCTCAGCAGTTCCGGGTGTTGACCATGGTCTGTGAAGGCTTGTTGAACAAGCAGATTGCCTACGAACTGAGCGTGTCGGAAGCGACTATCAAGGCCCACGTCACCGCGATTTTTCGCAAGCTAGGCGTACGTACGCGCACCCAGGCGGCGTTGCTCTTGCAACAACTTGAGTCAATTTCGCAGCATTAAGTTACAACCGATTCACGCTTTTTTGACTTTGCGTGCTCTAGCTTCCCCACTCCTCTGGTTCAGTTGCCTACATCTATGTCGCCTTTCAAGGGTCAAACCGGTATCAAACGTATCTTCAACGCAGGGGGCTATTCCCTGGATGGCCTGCGCGCGGCTTTCACCGGCGAGGCGGCGTTCCGTCAGTTGGTACTGCTGAACGTCATCCTGATTCCGTTGAGTTTCTTCCTGCACGTCAGTCGCGTCGAACGGGCCTTGCTGATTGCCGTGTGCCTGCTGGCCCTGATTGTCGAATTGCTCAATTCGGCGGTGGAAGCGGCTATCGACCGCATTTCCCTTGACCGCCACCCGCTGTCGAAAAACGCCAAGGACATGGGCAGCGCCGCGCAGTTCGTGGCCTTGACCATGATCACGCTGGTGTGGGCGGTCATCCTGATCTAGCGATCAGGCGATGCTCGGCAGCACGATTTCGTCGCTGCGCTGAACCCCGGCGGTAAACGCGCGGCACAGTTCCAGGAACTCGCGCATCGCCGAAGTCTGGTACTTCTGTTTGTGCCAGATAAAGTAGAACTGCCGGGCCAGGTCCAGGTCCGGAGTTTCTACCGGCACCAGGCTGCCGCGACGGAACGCATCGCGCAGTGCCAGCCGCGAAATGCAGCCAATCCCCAAGCCTGACTCCACTGCCCGTTTGATCGCCTCGGTGTGCTCCAGCTCCAGGCGGATATTCAGCGCACTGCGGTGATGGCGCATGGCCTGGTCAAACGTCAGGCGTGTACCAGAGCCTTGTTCGCGCAGGATCCACGCCTCATGGGTCAATTCATCCATGCTCGCCACGCCACGCTTGGCCAAATGATGCTGGGGCGCGCAAAACACCACCAGTTCATCCTCCACCCAGGTTTGCACCTCGATGTCCGGATGGCTGCAGTCGCCTTCGATTAGACCCAGGTCAATTTCGTAATGCGCCACCTGATGCACGATATGCGCAGTGTTTTGCACGTGCAGTTTCACCTGGCTCTCGGGGTGCTGCTGCATGAAGCTGCCGATCAACAGGGTGGCCAGGTAATTGCCGATGGTCAGGGTGGCGCCCACTGCCAGTGAGCCGAAGCCGGACTTGCCGTTGAGCAGGTCCTCGATCTCCTTGGCCTGGTCCAGCAGCGCCACCGCTTGAGGCAACAATTGATGCCCGAGCGCGTTAAGGCTCAGGCGTTTGCCGGCGCGGTCGAATAATTGGCAGCTGGATTGACGCTCCAGCTCGGTAATCGACGTGCTGGCGGCGGATTGAGATAAGGCCAGAAGGCCAGCAGCGCGGGACACGCTTTCCTGCTGGGCGACGGCGACGAAGACTTGCAGTTGACGGAGAGTGAATCGCATATCGATATAACCGATAACCCTTATCTTAATAATCCAGTTAACAGATATTGTCGCCGCCATTAGAATGCTGTGCAATTGCGCACTTCACCTTTGGCGCAGACCCATTTCCAGGAGTTCCCCGTACATGAGCAACATGAACCACGAGCGTGTCCTCAGTGTTCATCACTGGAACGACACTCTGTTCAGCTTCAAGTGCACCCGCGATCCGGGTTTGCGCTTCGAGAACGGTCAGTTCGTGATGATCGGCCTGCAACAGCCCAACGGCCGCCCGCTCATGCGCGCCTACTCCATTGCCAGCCCGAACTGGGAAGAGCATCTGGAGTTCTTCAGCATCAAGGTGCCCGATGGCCCGCTGACTTCCCAGTTGCAGCACTTGAAGGAAGGCGACGAGATCATCATCAGCAAAAAGCCGACGGGCACCCTGGTGCTTGACGATTTGAAGCCGGGCAAACACCTGTACCTGCTCAGCACCGGTACGGGGCTCGCGCCATTCATGAGCGTGATCCAGGACCCGGAGACCTACGAGCGCTTCGAAAAAGTGATCCTGTGCCACGGCGTGCGTTACGTCAACGAAGTCGCCTACCGTGAATTCATCACCGAGCACCTGCCGCAGAACGAATTTTTCGGCGAGGCCCTGCGTGACAAGTTGATTTACTACCCCACCGTGACCCGCGAGCCGTTCGAAAACGAAGGCCGCCTGACCGACCTGATGCGCAGCGGCAAGCTGTTCAGCGACATCGGCCTGCCGCCGATCAACCCCGAGGACGACCGCGCCATGTTGTGCGGTAGCCCAAGCATGTTGGACGAGACCAGCGAAGTGCTGAACAGCTTCGGCCTGAAAGTTTCGCCACGCATGCGTGAGCCGGGTGATTACCTGATCGAGCGCGCGTTCGTCGAAAAATAACCGCAATCAAAAAATGTGGGAGGGGGCTTGCCCCCGATAGCAGTGTGCCAGTCAACTCATCTGTGACTGATCCACCGCAATCGGGAGCAAGCCCCCTCCCACATTTCTGTGTCCCGGTTTATGTGGCCGGCACCACTTCAAGCACACAGATCAGCCCCGCCTCGGGATAGTGCCAACGCACATCCACATCCCAGAACTGCACGCCGTACTCACGCTCAGGCCCGGGTGTCTGATAGGCCGGGCGCGGATCCTGCGCCAGGCACTGGTCAATCAACTCCACCAGCGGTTCACCCAGACGCTGGGCATGGTTCTGCGCCTGCCGCAGCGCGGCCTTGAGCCATTGCACCTCAATCAACTGCGGCGCAGCGCTGGCGATCCGGTTGGTCGCCGTATCAACGATATCGGCATAGGGCACATACGGCTTGATATCCAGCACTGGCGTACCGTCGAGCAAGTCGATCCCGGAAATCCACAGTCGCCCCGGTTCCACCTTGTCCAGCTTCACCACCGACTGGCCGATGCCATTCGGGCGATGGGTCGCACGCGTGGCAAACACGCCCATGGAGGTGTTGCCGCCCAGGCGGGGCGGGCGCACTTTAAGGCGTGGCTTGTCTTCCAGCGCCTGGTGGAACAGAAACAGCAGCCACACGTGGCTGACCTGCTCCAGTCCCTGCACCGCGTCGCCATTATCGAACGGCGCCACCAGCTCCAGCACGCCGCGGGCGGCCGGCGCCAGTTGCGGCTGACGCGGGATGGCGAACTTCTCCTTGAAGCAGGAGCGTACGAAGCCGACGGGCGCGACGGAGTAAGCCATTTCTGAGCCTCAAGTTGCGAGCTGCAAGCCGCAAGCTTTAACTTGCCGCTCGAAGCTCATGGCTGTTCTTAGGCTCTGACGCGCAGCGTCAGCCCCTTGAGGAAATTGCGCAGCAACTGGTCACCACACGTGCGGTAGTTGGTGTGGCCGAACTTGCGGAACAGCGCGCTCAGCTCGGGCTTGGACACCGGGAACTCGGCGGCCTTGAGGATGGCGTGCATGTCGTCTTCCTTCAGTTCGAAGGCGACGCGCAGTTTTTTCAGGATGATGTTGTTGGTCACCGGGGTTTCGATCGGCTGCGGCGGACGGCTCTCATCCTTGCCGCGCTTGAAGATGACCAAGCCATCGAGGAAATGTGCCATCACCTCATCCGGGCAGAACACAAAGCCTTCTTCCTCATCTTTCTTGAGGTAGGTCAGCAAGTCTTCCTTGGTCACGTCCATGCCGCCGAGCTTGATGATCTCGACCATCTTGTTGTCGCTGATGTCGAGCATGTAGCGCACGCTGCGCAGTACGTCGTTGTGAATCATGGTGGGCAATCCTGGTTTTCAACGGGGTAGACACTGCCCAATCAGGCCGTGTCGGGAAAAAGGGCTACGGTTCAGAATTTCTCTTTGCTGGACAGGTAGCGCCATTGGCCCACCGGCACTTTGCCAATGGACACGCCGCCAATGCGGATGCGACGGATAGCGACGACTTTCAAACCAACGGCTTCGCAGAACAGCGCGATCACACCCGGTTGCGGGTTTTTCAGCGCAAAACGCAGGCGGTTCTCGTTCTGCCAGCTGGCTTTGACTGCCGGCAGCTCCTTGCCTTTGTAGGTCAGGCCGTGGTTCAGGCGGTTGAGGCCGTGGGCCACCATGTCGCCTTCGACTTCCACCACGTATTCCTGCTCGATCTTGGCGGCATCGGCGGTCAACTTGCGCAGGATTTTCCAATCCTGAGTAAAGACCAGCAGGCCGCTGGCCTTGGCTTGCAGGTCGGCGCTGGCGGTCAGACGCAGGAAATGGCCCTTGAGCGGGCGCTTGCTGAAGCGGTGTTCTTCCGACAGGCTCTCGGCGCTGATCGTCGCCATGGCCGTCTCGGCATCCATGCCCGCCGGGGCATGCAGCAGGATGGTCACCGGCTCTGGCACGGTGGCTTTGGCTTCAGGGTCCAGCTCGACCTTCTGGGTCGTGACCTTGAACTGCGGCTCGTCGATTACTTCACCGTCCACCAAGACCCAGCCGCCTTCGATAAACAGCTCAGCCTCCCGACGGGAGCAACCGACCAGTTCGATAAGGCGTTTGGAGAGGCGTATAGGGTCAGTCATGACAAGGGCCGTAACAAAAGGGGGCGACTATTGTACCTGTGTGGGGCCGGTTAATCCCGGCCCCATTTCAGTGCTGCCGGTTTTTTGTGGGGAATGCGTTTCGTCAGCCGCTGTGCATCTGCTGCTGGCGCAGACGCATATGCAGCAACGGGTAGGGCTGGCCCAGGCCGTCATGTTCCGTGCGCCCGATCACCTCGAAGCCCAGCTTGAGGTAAAAGCCCAATGCCTGGGGGTTCTGCTCGTTGACTTCCAGCTCATCGGCATTCAGGTGCTCGATCGCATAATGCAGCAATTGCCGCCCCAGCCCCTGGCCCCGGTACTGCGGGTCGATGAACAGCATTTCGACCTTGCCGGCGGCCACTCCGGCAAACCCGGTGATGCGTTGGTTCGCGTCCCTGGTGCAGATCAGCATCACCTTGTCCAGGTAATGCGTCAGCACCAGGTTCCTCAGCAATTCGATGTAGCTGTCCGGTAAAAAATCATGGGTGGCCCGGACAGAGGACTCCCAGATGTCCGTCAACTTTTGATAATCGCTGGTTTTGGGTGTGTGGATAACCGAATGCCGACGCATGCTCGCTGCCCCTGCCGATGAATGGCGATGGGGCAAACGATAGACGTAAAAAAGCCCCGCATCTTGATCAGATGCAGGGCTTTTTACGTTACCGGCGATCAGTCGCGCTTTTCAGCCCACAGGTCGTATTCGTCGGCATCGGTGACAGTGCACCACACCTTGTCGCCCGGCTTCAAACCACTGGCGTCGTCGATAAACACGTTACCGTCGATTTCCGGTGCATCGAAGAAGCAACGGCCTACCGCGCCTTGCTCGTCGACTTCGTCGATCAGCACTTCGATCTCCTTGCCGATGCGCAGTTGCAGGCGGGCCGAGCTGATCGCCTGCTGGTGCGCCATGAAACGCTCCCAACGGTCCTGCTTGACGTCATCCGGCACCACGGCCAGGTCCAGCAGGTTGGCCGGAGCGCCTTCAACCGGCGAGTACTGGAAGCAGCCAACGCGGTCCAGCTGGGCCTCGGTCAGCCAGTCCAGCAGGTACTGGAAGTCTTCTTCGGTTTCGCCGGGGAAGCCGACGATGAAGGTCGAGCGGATGATCAGTTCCGGGCAGATTTCGCGCCAGTTCTTGATGCGCGCCAGAGTCTTGTCTTCGAACGCCGGGCGTTTCATCGCCTTGAGCACCTTGGGGCTGGCGTGCTGGAACGGGATGTCCAGGTACGGCAGGATCTTGCCGGCGGCCATCAACGGGATCAGCTCGTCCACGTGCGGGTACGGGTAAACGTAGTGCAGGCGCACCCACACGCCCAGGCTGCTGAGCGCTTCGCAGAGTTCGGTCATGCGGGTTTTCACCGGCGCGCCATTCCAGAAACCGGTGCGATATTTCACGTCGACGCCATAGGCGCTGGTGTCCTGGGAAATCACCAGCAGCTCTTTCACGCCGGATTTGACCAGGCGCTGGGCTTCGTCCAGCACGTCGCCGACCGGGCGACTGACCAGCTTGCCGCGCATCGACGGAATGATGCAGAAGCTGCAGCTGTGGTTGCAGCCTTCGGAGATCTTCAGGTAGGCGTAGTGGCGCGGCGTCAGCTTGATGCCTTGCGGCGGCACCAGGTCGATCAGCGGGTTGTGGTCCTGACGTGGCGGCACCACTTGGTGCACGGCGTTGACCACTTGCTCATACTGTTGCGGGCCGGTCACGGCGAGCACGCTTGGGTGCACGTTGCGGATATTGCCTTCTTCCACGCCCATGCAGCCGGTCACGATGACCTTGCCGTTTTCCTTGATGGCTTCGCCGATTACTTCCAGCGACTCTGCCTTGGCCGAGTCGATGAAACCGCAGGTGTTGACCACCACCACGTCCGCGTCCTGGTAAGTGGACACGACGTCATAGCCTTCCATACGCAGTTGCGTGAGGATGCGCTCGGAGTCAACGAGAGCCTTCGGGCAACCCAGGGATACAAAGCCGACCTTGGGGTTGGCTTTTGCGATGGTGGTGGACATGTCTAACCTCGGTATTGAATGACGCCGCCGGTCGGGCACGACACGGCGGTAGACGGGCGTTTGTGACGCCTCTGATCAAAAAGTGCGCAATTCTAGCGGTGGGCAACGCACTTGACCAGCTTTATGCAGGGAAATGCGACGAGTGCTGCGCTATGCTTCGCGCCGTTGCGCGTGAGTAAAAACCTAACGTCAACAAAACGTCTGTTACGAGAAGTAAAACAGCGCATGCTAGGCGCAGTATGAGCACGTTGTTTATAAGAGACCTCAGGTCAAAAGGCAGGAGTGGTTGATGGGTCAGGCAAGCAGTCAGGCAGCGGGTGCCGAGCATTCGAACGCTAAACCGATTGGCATGCTGGTAGCAGCTGTCGGGGTGGTGTATGGCGATATCGGCACCAGCCCGCTTTACACCCTTAAAGAGGTGTTCAACGGCGGTTATGGAGTGCAGGTCAACCATGACGGTGTATTGGGGATCCTGGCGTTGATCTTCTGGTCGCTGATCTGGGTCGTATCGATCAAGTACATGCTGTTCGTGCTGCGTGCTGATAACCAGGGCGAGGGCGGCATCATGGCGCTGACCGCCCTGGCACGCCGTGCGGCAGGCACGCGCAGGAAATTGCGCAGCTTTCTGGTGGTGTGCGGCTTGTGCGGCGCTGCGCTGTTTTACGGCGACAGCATGATCACCCCGGCGATCTCCGTGCTATCGGCAATCGAAGGCCTGGAGCTGGCATTCGACGGCCTGGAAAAATGGGTCGTGCCTATGGCGCTGGTGGTGCTGGTGGCGCTGTTCCTGATCCAGAAACACGGCACCGACCGTATCGGCAAGCTGTTCGGGCCGGTGATGGTCACCTGGTTCCTGGTGCTGGGCGGCCTCGGTGTGTATGGCATCACCTTGCACCCTGAGGTGCTCAGTGCGTTGAACCCGATGTGGGCGGTGCGCTTCTTCGAGGCTCATCCGGGTATCGGCGTGGCCATTCTCGGCGCGGTGGTGCTGGCACTGACCGGTGCCGAAGCGCTGTACGCCGACATGGGCCACTTCGGCCGCAAGCCCATCGCCCGTGCCTGGTTCATCCTGGTGTTGCCGGCGCTGGTGCTCAACTATTTTGGCCAGGGCGCCATGCTGCTGGGCGATCCGGAAGCGGCGCGCAACCCGTTCTTCCTGCTGGCGCCGAGCTGGGCGCTGATCCCGCTGGTGGTGCTGTCGACCCTGGCCACGGTGATTGCCTCCCAGGCAGTGATTTCCGGTGCATTCTCGTTGACACGCCAGGCGATCCAGCTGGGTTATATCCCGCGCATGCACATCCAGCACACCTCCAGCGCCGAACAGGGCCAGATCTATATTGGCGCGGTGAACTGGTCGCTGATGGTCGGCGTGATCCTGCTGGTGCTGGGCTTCGAATCCTCCGGCGCGCTGGCCTCCGCCTATGGCGTGGCGGTGACCGGCACCATGCTGATGACCACGATCCTGGTGTCTGCGGTGATGCTGCTGCTGTGGAAGTGGCCACCGATACTGGCGGTGCCGGTGTTGCTCTGCTGCCTGCTGGTGGACGGGCTGTACTTTGCCGCCAACGTGCCGAAGATCATCCAGGGCGGCGCCTTCCCGGTATTGGCCGGCATCGTGCTGTTCGTGCTGATGACCACCTGGAAGCGCGGCAAGCAATTGCTGGTGGAACGCCTTGACGAAGGCGGCCTGCCGCTGCCGATCTTTATCAGCAGTATCCGCGTGCAGCCGCCCCATCGCGTGCAGGGCACGGCGGTGTTCCTCACCGCGCGGCCCGACGCTGTGCCCCATGCGCTGTTGCACAACCTGCTGCATAACCAGGTGCTGCACGAGCAGGTGGTGCTGCTGACGGTGGTCTATGAAGACATTCCCCGCGTACCCGCGGCGCGGCGTTTCGAAGTGGATGCCTACGGCGAAGGTTTCTTCCGGGTGATCCTGCACTTCGGCTTTACCGATGAGCCGGACGTGCCTGAGGCGCTGAAACTGTGCCATCTGGATGATCTGGATTTCAGCCCGATGCGCACTACCTACTTCCTCAGCCGGGAAACCGTGATCGCTTCGCGCATCAAAGGGATGGCTCGTTGGCGCGAGGCGTTGTTCGCGTTCATGCTCAAGAATGCCAACGGCAACCTGCGCTTCTTCAAACTCCCGGTCAACCGGGTGATCGAGCTGGGCACCCAGGTCGAAATGTAACGCGCTGCAGTGGGGGAGCCGGCAATCGGCTCCCGGTTTACTTCTGAACCCTGTGCAAACGGTTGTTGTCGACTAGGCTCTAAGCACCATGAAAGAGAGCCTTGGAGCTTGCCCACAGAACCCGAAGAGGTGCGCCATGAGTCAGCTGCTCGAACCCTATACCCTGCGTCAACTCACCCTGCTGAACCGCATCGCGGTATCACCGATGTGCCAATATTCAAGCGAGGACGGCCTGGCCAACGACTGGCACCTGGTGCATCTGGGCAGCCGCGCCGTCGGTGGCGCCGGGCTGATCTTCACCGAAGCCACCGCCGTGACCGCCGATGGGCGCATCACCGCCCAGGACCTGGGCCTGTGGAAGGACGAACAGATCGAACCGTTGCAGCGCATTACACGCTTCATTGCGGCGCAAGGCGCGGTGGCCGGTATCCAGTTGGCCCACGCTGGTCGTAAGGCCAGCACTTATCGGCCCTGGCTCGGCAAGCATGGCAGCGTCAAACCAGCAGACGGTGGTTGGGTGCCGGTAGGGCCATCGCCCATCGCATTCGACCCGCAGCACACCCAACCCACACCGCTGGACGAAGGGCAGATCCAGCAAGTGATCGCCGATTTTGTCGCCGCCGCCAAGCGCGCCTTGACGGCCGGTTTCGAAGTGGTGGAGATCCATGCCGCCCACGGCTACCTGCTGCATCAGTTCCTGTCGCCCATCAGTAACCAGCGTCAGGACCAGTACGGCGGTTCGTTCGAAAACCGCATCCGCCTGGTGCTGGAGGTGACCCGCGCGGTGCGCGAAGTCTGGCCCCAGGACCTGCCGCTGTTTGTACGCGTGTCGGCCACCGACTGGGTGGAGGACGGCTGGAACCCCGATGAAACCGTCGAACTGGCGCGCCGCCTGAAAGACCTCGGCGTGGACCTGATCGACGTGTCCTCCGGTGGCACCGCCGCCAACGCCGAAATCCCCACCGGCCCCGGTTACCAGACGCGCTTTGCCGAGCGTGTGCGCAAAGAGTCGGGTATCGCCACCGGCACCGTCGGCATGATCACCGAGCCGGCCCAGGCCGAACACATCCTGCGCACCTGCCAGGCCGATATCATCTTCCTCGCCCGCGAGCTGTTGCGTGACCCGTACTGGCCACTGCATGCCGACGATGACCTGGGCGGGCGCAAAGCCATCTGGCCGGCACAATATCAGCGAGCGACGCACCGCGACCAGCCGATTCATGAGTCGGATCTCAGGGATTGACCCTTCGCTTGTTCGTACAGAACCCACCCTGACCCGGTGGGTTTTTTTGCTCGTGCAAGCAGCAAGTGCGTGGGAATCCACTGTAGGTATTGATTACTGATGCAATTATTTAAGTTAATACTCTAAAAAAATCCCACAGGTAACCGGATTGTTTCTACGCTTAAGGTAAGCCTGATTTCCGGCCCGGGAAGTCAGTCGGTTCGCCCTTGAAGGCAGTACGCTTCACGGCACGCGGGGAATGGGCGGCAGGAGTATTGGATCGATATCAGGAGAAGCAGTCCATGGCCAAGTCCTATGGTGTAGCGGGTGTGGTGGTGTCTTTTCTGACCCGCAGGCTGTCCTTGCGTGGCCGCAGGTTGAGTTCGGATGAAATGGAATTGCTGGCGCATTATCGCGCCCTGACCGAGAACGACCAGGTAGCGATGCGCTATTTGATTGGGGCGATGAAAACCGTGTCGCGGTTCTGAATGACGAAGCGGGCTAACTGTGGCGAGGGAGCAAGCTCGCGCTGGGCCGCGAAGCGGCCCCTAACAATGGGCCTGCTGCGCAGTCCAGCGCGAGCTTGCTCCCTCGCCACAGATGATTGCTTGCTTCTGCTGCTTCTTAACTGACTGGCAGGATGTCAGGTGTACTTGCGCTTGTCCGGCGCGGGCGGGAAGTATTGATACAACCAGGTTTCACTCAAGGTGCGGTCCTGGGTGCGGATAAACAGGCGCAGTTCCACCGGCTCTACGCTGTCGCTGGTGGGGTACCAGTCGAACAGAATGCGATAGCCCTTGATGTTATCGAGCACCAGCACGCTGAAATCTTTCACCTCGCCGTGGGAGCAGGTGACCACCGGCTCGATGCCCGTGCCGGCGGGTAAGCGGTCCAGGCCGCCGCCCTTGAAGTCCACGGCAAAGCGGCGTGCCCATACCTCTGGGTAATGCTCGCCTGGCGCCCAGCCTTCGGTAAAGCCGCCCATGCCTGAGCGGGTCGCGTCGACCTGGGCCAGCGGTGTGCTGACTGGCGGCAGGGCGCTCCAGTAGAGCTTGTAGCCGTAATTGAGCGAATCACCGGCCGCCACGGGTTTTTTCGGGGTCCAGAAGGCCACGATGTTATCCAGGGTTTCGCCGGTGGTCGGGATTTCCAGCAGGTCGATCGAGCCTTCACCCCAGGCGGTGGTGGGTTCTACCCACAGGCTTGGACGCTTGCTGTACCAGTCCACGGTGTCCTGGTAGCTGGCGAATTCATGGTCGGTCTGCACCAGACCAAAGCCCTTGGGGTTGGTGTCGGCGAAGGCGTTGAATTGCAGCTTGGCCGGATTGTTCAGCGGACGGCAGATCCACTCGCCGTTGCCGCGCCACATGGCCAAGCGGTCCGAGTCGTGGATTTGCGGGTGGATGGTGTCGCACATGCGGCGTTCGTGCGTGCCGCAACTGAACATGCTGGTCATTGGTGCAATGCCCAGTTGCTCGATGGCGGTGCGCGCGTTGATATGCGCGTCGATGGCCATCACCACTTGATTGGCCTGGCAATCGATATCGAAGCGGTAGGCGCCGGTCGCACTGGGCGAATCGAGCAGGGCGTAGACCACGAAGCGGGTGGCGTCCTTGTCCGGGGTTTCGAACCAGAACTGCGTGAAGTCAGGAAATTCCTCGCGTTGTTTCGCGTAGGTATCAATCGCCAGACCGCGCGCCGACAGGCCGTACTGGCCGGTGGAATCCACGGCACGGAAGTAACTGGCACCCAGAAACGACAGCACGTCATGACGGTCCAGTTCCGGCGCCTTGAACAGTTTGAATCCGGAGAAACCAAGATCGCCGGTCAGTTGTTTAGTGTCGACCGTGGTTTTTTCATAATTGAACAGCGAAGGGCGAAAATGTACTTCGCGTGCCTCGCGAGTCTTCGGATCGACGCTGTGCATGCGCACCGGCGTCTTGAAGCCCATGCCGACGTGGAAAAACTGCACGTCCAACTGCCCCTTCAATTCCTTCCACAACGAATGGTTACCGTCATAGCCGATGGCGTTGAAGTTCTGTGGGGTCATGGTCGCCAAGGTCGGCGGCAGCACCTGTTTAGTGTCTTTATACGCGGTGCCAGCGAGCTGTTTGGCCTGGGCCTTGAGCGCTTCGAAATCGAATGCCACGGCCTTGCCATCGGCGGCACGGTTCCCGGCCCAGGCCTGTGCGGCCAGCAGGCCACTGGCCGACAAACCGGTGTAAGCCGCAATGGCCATGGACGCTTTGAGCAAATTCCTGCGATGCATAGAGACAACCTGTCGTGAGCAAATCCCGCGCCGTTCCTGGCACGTAACGGATCAGAAATAACGGTTCGGACATGCCTTCGGCCAAACGCAACGGACAATTAACAGACGCCTGATAGCTTAAGCGGTTCGATGATGAAGGAAAAATCATTGATGGCGGGGTGATGGCGCCCCTATGCAACAAGACATTTCCGAGATCAGGGCAAGGCGTTACATCTGGAAGCACTCTAGGCAGCGCCTTTTTGGCACTTAGTTTTACGCTGGGGGCCTATTGGTCCTACGAACCCAAGTGTCTGGAGGCTACGAATGAACACCCGTGGATTGCTCGATCAGTTGCTCAAGTCTGGTCAGGACATGTTGCAGAACAAAGCTGGCGGCCAGCGCCCATCAACCGACAACGGTGCCCTCGGCGGCTTGCTTGGCAAGGGCGGGCTCGGTAGTTTGCTCGGTGGCGCAGGCGGCGGTGCACTGGCGGCCGGCGCCATGGGCTTGCTGCTGGGCAACAAAAAGGCGCGCAAATTCGGCGGCAAGGCCCTGACCTACGGAGGCTTGGCCGCCTTGGGGGTGATCGCCTACAAAGCCTACGGCAATTGGCAGGCGCAGCAGGCCAGCGCGCCCCAGGGCGAACCACAAACCATTGACCGCCTGCCGCCGGCTCAGGTCGAGCAACACAGCCAGGGCATTCTCAAGGCGCTGGTGGCTGCGGCCAAGGCCGACGGGCATGTGGATGACCGTGAGCGCGCGCTGATCGAAGGCGAGTTCACCAAGCTCGACAACGACCGCGAACTGCAAACCTGGCTGCACGCCGAATTGAACAAACCCCTCGATCCCGCCGACGTCGCCCGCGCCGCCAGCACCCCGGAAATGGCCGCCGAAATGTACATCGCCAGCGTGATGCTGGTGGACGAGGAAAACTTCATGGAGAAAGCCTACCTGGACGAACTGGCGCGCCAACTCAAACTTGAGCCGGGTTTGAAGCTTGAATTGGAAAAGCAGGTGCGTCTGAACACATAACCCGTTTTGGCACGCAGGTCTGGGGCGTCTGCTGCAATGGCGGCGCTACCGGCCACAATGTTCTTCACCACCCGAAAACCATTGATTAATAGACACCATCGCTCAGCTATACTCCCCTCCATTTGAATGGCCCTTCGAGGAATTACTGTGAAGAACTGGACCCTGCGCCAACGGATTTTGGCGAGCTTTGCGGTAATTATCGCGATCATGCTGCTGATGGTCGTGCTCTCGTATTCGCGGCTGTTGAAAATCGAAACCAGCGAGAGTTCCGTGCGGGACGACGCCGTGCCTGGCGTGTTTTTCAGCTCGATGATTCGTAGCGCCTGGGTCGACAGCTACCTGCAAACCCAGGAGTTGGTCGGGATCCACAAGAACCAGGGCCTCTCCGACGTCGACAAACAGGACTACAAGTCTTTCGAGGAGCGCCTTGAGCAGCACATGGCCAGCTACGTGAAGACGATCAATTTGGGCCAGGACCGCACCGAATTCGATGCCTTTGAAAAATTGCATCAACGCTACAATCAGGCTCTCGCACAGGTGTTGGAGGCGCATCAGGGCAACAATGCCGCCGAGGCGCTGCGGCTATTCAACGAGCAACTGACGCCCGCCTGGGTCGCAGGCCGCATGAAACTCAATGACATCATTTACGAGAACAAACAGGTCGCCGACGACGCCACCGCTGCCATCGACAGTGCGGTCGAGGCTGCGAAGATCAGCATGGGCGTCTCGCTGCTGCTGGCGATTCTTGCCGCCGCGCTGTGTGGCCTGCTGTTGATGCGCGCAATCATGGCGCCGATGAAACGCATCGTCGATATCCTCGAAACCATGCGTACCGGCGACCTGAGCAAGCGCCTGAACCTTGAGCGCAAGGACGAATTCAATGTCGTGGAAACCGGCTTCAACGACATGATGGCCGAGCTGACCGCCCTGGTTTCCCAGGCGCAGCGCTCGTCGGTGCAGGTCACTACGTCGGTGACCGAGATTGCCGCCACCTCCAAGCAGCAACAGGCCACCGCCACTGAAACCGCGGCCACCACCACTGAAATCGGCGCCACGTCCCGGGAAATCGCCGCGACATCCAAGGACCTGGTTCGCACCATGACCGAAGTGTCTACCGCCGCCGACCAAGCCTCGGTCGCCGCCGGTTCCGGCCAGCAGGGCCTGGCACGCATGGAAGAAACCATGCACTCGGTGATGGGCGCTGCCGACCTGGTCAACGCTAAGCTTGCGATCCTCAATGAAAAGGCCGGCAACATCAACCAGGTGGTGGTGACCATCGTCAAGGTGGCTGACCAGACCAACCTGTTGTCCCTCAACGCTGCCATCGAAGCCGAGAAAGCCGGTGAATACGGGCGCGGCTTTGCCGTGGTCGCCACCGAAGTACGCCGCCTGGCCGACCAGACCGCCGTGGCGACGTACGACATCGAGCAGATGGTGCGCGAGATCCAGTCGGCGGTGTCGGCAGGCGTGATGGGCATGGACAAGTTTTCCGAGGAAGTGCGCCGAGGCATGTTCGAAGTGCAGCAAGTGGGGGAGCAACTGTCGCAAATCATCCATCAGGTCCAGGCCCTCGCGCCGCGGGTGTTGATGGTCAACGAAGGGATGCAGGCTCAGGCCACCGGCGCCGAGCAGATCAACCACGCACTCGTGCAACTGGGGGATGCCAGCAGCCAGACCGTCGAGTCCCTGCGCCAGGCCAGCTTTGCCATCGATGAACTGAGCCAGGTTGCGGTCGGTCTGCGCAGCGGCGTGTCGCGTTTCAAAGTGTGATGAGCGACCTCGCGGCTAAACGCGGCGCCGTCCCGGCAGCGAAAAAGGCGTTGTTCCTGGTGTTCCACATCGGCAATGAGCGCTTTGCCCTCAAGGCGACCGAAGTGGTCGAAGTGCTGCCGCGCCTGCTGCTCAAACCCATCGCCCATGCCCCTGTGTGGGTGGCGGGCATCTTTGCCCACCGGGGCGCGCTGGTGCCGGTCATCGACCTGAGCGCCCTGACCTTCGGCACCCCGTCCCAGGCTCGTACCAGTACACGACTGGTGCTGGTCAATTATCAGCCGCAGCCTTGGAGCGATCCGCGTTGGTTGGGGCTGATCCTGGAGCAGGCCACCGACACCCTGCGTTGCGACCCGGCCGAATTCCAGCCCTATGGCCTGGATAACCGCCAGGCGCCTTACCTGGGGCCGGTGCGCGAAGATGCGCTGGGCTTGATGCAATGGATTGGCGTCGCCGAACTGTTGACCGATGACGTACGCGCCTTGCTGTTTTCCAGTGAGTTGAGCCTATGAGCAATGACCCGCGCTTCTCGGCCTTCCTGAAGGAACGCATCGGCCTGGATGTCGCCTCGGTGGGCGAGGCGATCATCGAACGTGCGGTGCGCCAGCGTTGCCAGGTGTCCCAGGCACAGACGGCGGAGGCGTACTGGCAGCTCCTGCACAGCTCCCATGACGAGCAGCAGGCGCTGATCGAAGCGGTGATCGTCCCTGAAACCTGGTTTTTCCGCTATCCCGAGTCCTTCGCCACCTTGGCCCGCCTGGCGCACGCACGATTGGCCGAGATCAAGCAGATGCGTGCCTTGCGCATCCTCAGCCTGCCGTGTTCCACCGGCGAAGAACCCTATTCGATCGCCATGGCTCTGCTTGACGCGGGCTTGGCGCCGCACCAGTTCAAAGTACAAGGGCTGGACGTCAGCCCGCTGTCCGTGGAGCGTGCCCGCCGCGGTGTGTACGGCAAGAACTCGTTTCGCGGCGCCGATATCGAGTTTCGCGACCGTCATTTCACTGAGGACGGCGGTGCTTACCGCATCAATGACCGGGTTCGCGAACAAGTGCGCCTGCAAGTCGGCAACCTCCTCGACCCGACGCTGCTGGCCAATGAGCCCACCTACGACTTTGTGTTCTGTCGCAACCTGCTGATCTACTTCGACCAGCCTACCCAGAAGCAAGTCTTCGATGTGCTCAAGGAATTGACCCACGTCGACGGCGTGCTGTTTATCGGCCCGGCCGAAGGCGGCCTGCTCGGGCGCCATGGCATGCGTTCGATTGGCGTGCCGCAGTCCTTTGCGTTCAGTCGACATGTGGAGCCGGCCGCCCCCGTCCCAGTGTTTGTACCAACGCCGGCACCCACGCGGCAGCGCAGCTCGGCGCCGGTAGCGCTCAAGCCGCGCCCGTTCAGTACGCTCAGCGCCCAACCGGCGCCGGTCAAGGCGCCGCCTACGCAGGCCAGCGAGTTGCTCGACCAGATCGCCACCTTGGCCAATGAAGGCAAGAGTGCCGAGGCCCGTGCTGCCTGCGAGCGCTACCTGAGCAGCCATCCGCCGGCCGCGCAGGTGTTCTACTGGCTGGGCTTGCTCAGCGATGTAGCCGGCAGCGCCCAGCAAGCCCAGAGTTATTACCGCAAAGCCTTGTACCTGGAACCGCAGCACCCGCAGGCCTTGATGCACCTGGCCGCGTTGCTCGACTCCCAGGGCGACAGTGCAGGAGCGCGCCGTTTGCAGGCGCGCGCCGCGCGTAGCGAGCGAGCTGACAGTGAGTCCAAACGATGAGTAGCCCTGACGCGCTCGACACCGCAGGCCTGGACCTGACCCTGGCTGAAACCAACGCCATCGATGATTGCTGGAACCGCATCGGCATTCACGGCGACAAATCCTGCCCGCTGCTGGCAGACCACATCCATTGCCGCAATTGCTCGGTCTATTCCGCCGCCGCCACGCGCCTGCTCGACCGCTATGCGCTGCAGCAGGACGACCAGCGTGCGCAGGCGACTGAAACACTCGATAACCAAGTAATCACCCGCTCGTTGCTGATGTTCCGCCTCGGCGAAGAGTGGCTTGGCATCGCCACCCGTTGCCTGGTGGAAGTGGCACCCTTGCAACCGATCCACTCTCTGCCGCACCAACGCTCCCGGGCATTGCTGGGCGTGGCCAACGTACGCGGAGCATTGGTGGCCTGCCTGTCGCTGGTGGAATTGCTCGGCCTGGACAGCACCGGTACCGGCGCTACGGGCGGGCGCATCATGCCGCGCATGCTGATCATCGCCGCGCAGGACGGCCCAGTGGTGGTCCCGGTGGACGAAGTGGATGGCATCCATGCCATCGATGAGCGCATCTTGAACGCCGCATCGGCCTCCGGCACCCAGGCCAGCGCACGCTTCACCCAGGGTGTTTTGCAGTGGAAAGGCCGCAGCCTGCGCTGGCTGGACGAGGCTCAGTTGCTGTCCGCCGTGACCCGGAGCCTCGCATGACCCCCGACCAGATGCGCGATGCCTCGCTGTTGGAGCTGTTCAGCCTGGAAGCCGATGCGCAAACCCAGGTGCTCAGCGCAGGCCTGCTGGCCCTGGAACGCAACCCGACCCAGGCTGATCAGCTCGAAGCCTGCATGCGCGCCGCGCACTCGCTCAAGGGCGCGGCGCGGATCGTTGGCGTGGATGCGGGCGTCAGCGTGGCCCATGTGATGGAGGATTGCCTGGTCAGCGCCCAGGAAGGCCGGTTGTGCCTGCAACCCGAACATATCGACGCGCTGCTGCAGGGCACTGACTTGCTGATGCGTATCGCCACGCCGGGCAATAACGTTGGGGCGGCGGATATCCAAGCCTATGTGGCGCTGATGGAGCGCCTGCTCGACCCGTCGCAGCCCACCGCCATGGTCGCGCTGAAAGCTGAGCCAGCGCCTGCACCGGTGGTCGAAGCACTGCCGCCTGAGCCTGAGCCAGCGCCTGCCGTGATGAGCGAGCCGCCGCGTCAGGGAAAGCGTATGACCGAAGGCGGCGAGCGCGTGCTGCGGGTCACGGCCGAGCGCTTGAACAGCCTGCTGGACTTGTCCAGCAAGTCGCTGGTGGAAACCCAGCGACTCAAGCCTTATCTGGCCAGCATGCAGCGCCTCAAACGCATCCAAAGCAACAGCCTGCGCGCCTTGGATGTGCTGGAGGGGCACCTCAAGGTCGTCGACTTGAACCTTGAGGCCCAGGAAGCCCTGGCCGATACCCGCCGCCTGTTGAGCGAAGCCCAGGCGCTGCTGGCGGAGAAAAATGCCGAGCTGGACGAATACGGCTGGCAGGCCGGCCAACGCGCCCAGGTGCTTTACGACACCGCGCTGGCCTGCCGCATGCGCCCGTTTGCCGATGTGCTGGCCGGGCAGGTGCGCATGGTGCGCGACCTCGGTCGCAGCCTGGGCAAGCAAGTGCGTCTGGAGATCGAGGGGGAAAAGACCCAGGTCGACCGCGACGTGCTGGAAAAGCTCGAGGCGCCACTGACGCATTTATTACGCAATGCCGTCGACCATGGCATCGAAATGCCCGAGCAGCGGCTGCTGGCGGGCAAGCCGGCGGAAGGCTTGATTCGCCTGCGCGCGTCGCACCAGGCCGGGCTGCTGGTGCTGGAGTTGAGCGATGACGGTAACGGTGTGGATCTTGAGCGCCTGCGCGGCACCATCGTCGACCGGCACCTGTCCCCGGTGGAAACCGCGCTGCGCCTGAGCGAGGAGGAACTGCTGACGTTCCTGTTCCTGCCGGGTTTCAGCTTGCGCGACAAGGTGACCGAGGTCTCCGGCCGTGGCGTGGGCCTGGATGCGGTGCAGCATATGGTGCGGCAACTTCGCGGCGCAGTGGTACTGGAGCAAACGGCGGGGCAGGGCAGTCGCTTTCATCTGGAGGTGCCGTTGACCTTGTCGGTGGTGCGCAGCCTGGTGGTGGAAGTCGGCGAAGAGGCCTATGCCTTCCCGCTGGCGCACATCGAGCGCATGTGCGACCTGGCCCCCGAGGACATTGTGCAACTGGAAGGTCGCCAGCACTTCTGGCACGAGGGCCGGCATGTCGGCCTGGTCGCGGCCAGCCAGCTGTTGCAGCGCCCGCCGGGGCAAACCCCTTCGGATACCTTGAAAGTGGTGGTGATCCGCGAACGCGATGCCGTGTATGGGATTGCCGTGGAGCGCTTTGTCGGCGAGCGCACGCTGGTGGTGTTGCCGCTGGATGATCGCCTGGGCAAGGTCCAGGACATTTCCGCCGGGGCCCTGCTCGATGATGGCTCCGTGGTATTGATCGTCGACGTGGAAGACATGCTGCGCTCGGTGGACAAACTGCTTAACACCGGCCGCCTGGAACGAATCGCCAGGCGCAGCCAGCAGGCCACCGAAGCACCGCGCAAGCGGGTGCTGGTGGTGGACGACTCGCTGACCGTGCGTGAGCTGCAACGCAAGTTATTGCTCAATCGCGGTTATGAAGTGGCGGTCGCGGTCGACGGCATGGATGGGTGGAACGCATTGCGTTCCGAGGATTTCGACCTGCTTATCACTGACATTGATATGCCACGCATGGACGGTATTGAATTGGTCACACTCTTGCGCCGTGACAGTCGCCTGCAATCGTTGCCGGTGATGGTGGTTTCCTACAAGGATCGTGAAGAAGACCGACGCCGTGGCCTCGACGCCGGCGCCGACTATTATCTAGCCAAAGCCAGTTTCCATGACGACGCCTTGCTCGACGCCGTGGTTGAATTGATTGGAGGCGCCCGGACATGAGGATCGCGATCGTCAATGACATGCCCCTGGCCGTCGAGGCATTACGCCGCGCCTTGAGTTTCGAGCCGGCCCATGAAGTGGTGTGGGTCGCCAGCAATGGACTTGAAGCGGTGCAGCGTTGCGCGGAGGTGACGCCGGATCTGATCCTGATGGACTTGATCATGCCGGTGATGGATGGTGTGGAAGCGACCCGCCAGATCATGGCCGACACGCCGTGCCCGATCGTGATCGTCACCGTGGACCGCCAGGCCAATGTCAGCCGCGTCTTTGAAGCCATGGGGCACGGCGCGTTGGATGTGGTGGACACGCCGGCGCTGGGCGTGGGTAATCCCAGGGATGCGGCGGCGCCGTTGTTGCGCAAGATCCTCAATATCGGCTGGCTGATCGGCCAGCGAGGCAGCCGCGTGCGCGCCGAGACCGCGCCGCAGCGCAGCACCGGCAAGCGGCAAAGCCTGGTGGCCATTGGCTCTTCGGCGGGTGGCCCGGCGGCCCTGGAAGTGCTGCTCAAGGGGTTGCCCCGTGACTTTCCCGCCGCCATCGTGCTGGTCCAGCATGTGGACCAGGTGTTCGCCGCCGGTATGGCCGAGTGGTTGAGCAGTGCGTCCGGCTTGCCGGTGCGCCTGGCCCGTGAAGGCGAGCCACCGCAAAGCGGCGTGGTCTTGCTGGCCGGCACCAACCACCATATTCGCTTGTTGAAAAATGGCACGCTAGCCTATACCGCAGAGCCGGTGAACGAAATCTACCGGCCTTCGATCGATGTGTTTTTTGAAAGTGTCGCCAGCCATTGGAACGGTGACGCCGTCGGCGTATTGCTGACCGGCATGGGGCGCGACGGGGCCCAAGGCCTCAAGTTGATGCGCGAACAAGGATATTTGACCATCGCCCAGGACCAGCACAGTTCGGCGGTGTACGGCATGCCCAAAGCGGCGGCGGCGATTGACGCCGCTGTTGAAATTCGCCCACTGGATAGAATTGCGCCCCGACTGCTGGAGGTCTTTGCAAAATGATCGAACATCTCCCGCAGTGCTGGCTTGCAGGTAGTAATTCAGGTGACTGCACATGAATGATTTACAGCTCGACGACTTCAAGACCGACGAAAACGCCGCCATGGTGCTGCTGGTCGACGACCAGGCCATGATTGGCGAGGCCGTGCGGCGCGGCCTGGCCCATGAAGAAAACATCGACTTCCACTTTTGCGCCGACCCGCACCAGGCGATCGCCCAGGCGATTCGCATCAAGCCGACGGTGATCCTGCAAGACCTGGTAATGCCCGGCCTCGACGGCCTGACCCTGGTGCGCGAATACCGCAATCATCCGGCAACGGCGAATATCCCGATCATCGTGCTCTCCACCAAAGAGGATCCGCTGATCAAGAGCGCAGCCTTTGCGGCCGGGGCCAACGATTACCTGGTCAAGCTGCCGGACAACATCGAACTGGTGGCGCGCATTCGCTATCACTCGCGCTCCTACATGACCCTGCTCCAGCGTGACGCGGCCTACCGTGCGCTGCGGGTTAGCCAGCAACAATTGCTGGACACCAACCTGGTGCTGCAACGGCTGATGAACTCCGATGGCTTGACCGGGCTGTCCAATCGCCGTCACTTCGACGAGTACCTGGAACTGGAATGGCGCCGTGCCATGCGCGACCAGACCCAGCTCTCCTTGCTGATGATCGACGTGGATTTCTTCAAGACATTCAACGACAGCTTCGGTCACGTCGAAGGCGACGAAGCCCTGCGCAAGGTCGCCGCCACCATCCGCGAAGCCAGCAGCCGTCCCTCGGACCTGCCGGCGCGCTACGGCGGTGAAGAGTTCGCGTTGGTGCTGCCCAATACGTCGCCTGGCGGTGCGCGGCTGGTCGCGGAGAAACTGCGCATGGCCGTGGCCGCGCTGAACATTCCGCATATCGCGCCGGCTGAAGGTTCGAGCCTGACTATCAGCATCGGCTTGTCGACCCTGACGCCGGTGCAAGGCACCGATTGCCGCCAGTTGATCATGGCGGCGGACAAAGGCCTGTATACCGCCAAGCACAATGGGCGCAACCAGGTCGGCATCGAATAACTCAAGGCCGGCTCAAAGCCAAATGTGGGAGGGGGCTTGCCCCCGATAGCGGTGGGTCACTCAAAGATTATCTAACTGATCCACCGTCATCGGGGGCAAGCCCCCTCCCACATTTAGATCTTCATGGGGCTTGGGATTGTGTACAAATCCCTGCCTTTTCGACCAGGCGGACTGCCGTTTCCAGGCGTTTGCCGGTATACTCGCCGGCTTTCAAAAGTTCGCCAACGAGTGCTGCCCGCCATGGAAATCAACCCGATCCTTAACACCATCAAGGACCTGTCCGAGCGCTCCGAAACTATTCGGGGGTATCTTTGACTACGATCAAAAGCATGAGCGCCTGACCGAAGTCAATCGCGAGCTTGAAGATCCGAGCGTCTGGAACAAACCTGAATATGCCCAGGAACTGGGCCGCGAGCGCGCTGCGCTGGCGCAGATCGTCGACACGCTCGACGAACTGAACACCGGCCTGGCCGACTGCCGCGACCTGTTGGACATGGCCGTTGAAGAAAACGACGAAGGTGCAGTGGGCGATGTCGTCGCCGAGCTGGCCCGTCTCGAGGAAAACCTCGCCAAGCTTGAATTCCGCCGCATGTTCAGCCACGAAATGGACCCGAACAACGCCTACCTGGACATCCAGGCCGGCTCCGGTGGTACCGAGGCCCAGGACTGGGCCAACATCCTGCTGCGCATGTACCTGCGCTGGGCCGACAAGCGCGGTTTCGACGCGACCATCATGGAACTGTCGGCCGGTGAAGTGGCTGGCATCAAGGGCGCGACCGTGCATATCAAGGGCGAATACGCCTTTGGCTGGTTGCGTACCGAAATCGGCGTACACCGCCTGGTGCGCAAGAGCCCGTTCGACTCCGGCAACCGCCGCCATACCTCGTTCAGCGCTGTTTTCGTCTCGCCAGAGATCGATGACAAGGTGGAAATCGAGATCAACCCGGCCGACCTGCGCATCGACACCTACCGCTCCTCGGGTGCCGGTGGCCAGCACGTAAACACCACCGACTCGGCCGTGCGTATCACCCACGTACCGACCAACACCGTGGTCAGCTGCCAGAACGAGCGTTCCCAGCACGCGAACAAGGACACCGCCATGAAAATGCTGCGGGCCAAGTTGTACGAGCAGGAAATGCAGAAGCGCAACGCGGCTTCCCAGGCGCTGGAAGACACCAAGTCGGACATCGGCTGGGGTCACCAGATCCGTTCTTATGTGCTCGATGCGTCGCGGATCAAGGATTTGCGCACTAACATCGAACGCAGCGACTGCGACAAGGTGCTCGACGGCGATATCGACGAATACCTGGAAGCCAGCCTCAAATCCGGCCTCTAAAGAACCCTGTAGGAGCGGGGGGGACGCCTAGTCCTTGCCTCGCGATCCCCAGCCGAAGGCTGGGGAAAACGTACCTGTGATGGAATTTCAAAAGACATGAGCGACCAACAACTCGACCCGCAAGCCCTGCAACAGGAAGAAAACTCCCTGATCGCCCTGCGCAAGGAAAAGCTTGCTGCCGAGCGCGCCAAGGGTAACGCCTTCCCCAACGACTTCCGCCGCGACAATTACTGCGATGCCCTGCAGAAACAGTACGCGGACAAGACCAAGGAAGAGCTGGCGGAACTGGCGATCCCGGTCAAGGTGGCGGGTCGCATCATGCTCAACCGTGGCTCGTTCATGGTGATCCAGGACATGACCGGGCGTATCCAGGTCTACGTCAACCGCAAGACCCTGTCCGAAGAAACTCTGGCCTCGGTGAAAACCTGGGACATGGGCGACATCATCGCAGCCGAAGGCACCCTGGCCCGTTCCGGCAAGGGCGACCTGTACGTCGAGATGACCAACGTGCGCCTGCTGACCAAGTCGCTGCGCCCGCTGCCGGACAAGCACCACGGCCTGACCGACACCGAGCAGCGCTACCGCCAGCGCTACGTTGACCTGATCGTCAACGAAGACGTGCGCCAGACCTTCCGCGTGCGCTCGCAGGTCATCGCTCACATCCGCAGCTTCCTGATGCAGCGTGACTTCCTCGAGGTGGAAACGCCGATGCTGCAAACCATCCCCGGTGGTGCCGCAGCCAAGCCGTTCGAAACCCACCACAATGCGCTGGACCTGCCAATGTTCCTGCGTATCGCGCCGGAGCTGTACCTCAAGCGGCTGGTGGTTGGCGGCTTCGAAAAGGTCTTCGAGATCAACCGCAACTTCCGTAACGAAGGCGTCTCGACCCGTCACAACCCTGAATTCACCATGTTGGAGTTCTACCAGGCCTACGCCGACTACGAAGATAACATGGACCTCACCGAAGAACTGTTCCGCGAGCTGGCGCAGCTGGTACTGGGCAGCACCGACGTGCCGTACGGCGACAAGGTCTTCCACTTCGGCGAGCCATTCGTGCGCCTCTCGGTGTTCGACTCGATCCTCAAGTACAACCCTGAGCTGACCGCCGATGATCTGAACGACATCGACAAGGCGCGTGCCATTGCCAAGAAAGCCGGCGCCAAGGTGCTGGGCTTCGAAGGCCTGGGCAAACTGCAGGTGATGATTTTCGAAGAGTTGGTGGAGCACAAGCTGGAACAGCCGCACTTCATTACCCAGTACCCGTTCGAGGTATCGCCGCTGGCCCGTCGCAACGACGACAACCCGAACGTCACCGACCGTTTCGAGCTGTTCATCGGTGGCCGCGAAATCGCCAACGCCTACTCCGAGCTCAACGACGCAGAAGATCAGGCCGAGCGCTTCATGGCCCAGGTGGCCGACAAGGATGCAGGTGATGACGAAGCCATGCACTACGACGCCGACTTCGTACGTGCCTTGGAATACGGCATGCCGCCAACCGCTGGTGAAGGTATCGGCATCGACCGCCTGGTGATGCTGTTGACCAACTCGCCGTCGATCCGCGATGTGATCCTGTTCCCGCATATGCGGCCACAAGCGTAACCGTAGCGAAATCAGAAGCCGCCTTTTATAAGGCGGCTTTTTTATGTGGCGTGAACTCGCGTCAAGCAAACAGCGCCAGATTTTTTTCCAGTCAAGGATGTGTGTGGTGAACCGCGTAATGGCTCAAGAAGGCGCCGCCGGCATTGCCGCTGCCGTGGCAGAAAGCGTCCAGTACCAAGGCCGCAAGGCCAGCCGCCGGGGCAGTGAACAGCGCCGGCAAGACATTCTCGATGCAGCCATGCGCATCGTCGTGCGCGATGGCGTGCGGGCCGTGCGCCACCGGGCCGTGGCGGCGGAGGCCGGCGTACCGTTGTCGGCGACCACCTACTACTTCAAGGACATTGACGACCTGCTCACCGACACCTTCGCCCAATACGTCGAACGCAGTGCGGCCTTCATGGGCAAGCTGTGGGTGCGCAACGAAGGCCTGCTGCGTGAGATGGTCGCCTACGGTGACGGCAGCCCGGCGTCGCGCTCGCAACTGGCCGATGACATTGCGCGGCTGACCGCCGACTATGTGCAGCGCCAACTGGTCAACCGCCGCGAATACCTGATGGCCGAGCAGGCCTTTCGCCAGGAAGCCTTGTTGAACCCGCGACTTGCCGAACTGGTACGCTCCCACCAACAGATCCTGTTGCAGGGCACCGGGCAGTTTTTCCAGGTACTGGGCTCCCGTGAGCCGCAACAGGATGCCAAGGTGTTGACGGCGATTATCAGTCGGATGGAATATCAGGGCCTGTTGGGCGGCGCAGAGCCTCTGGCCGCTGACGAGATGCTGGAGATACTCAAGCGCTACATGCACCTGGTGTTGGCCTCGGTCTGATCACCAGGGATGTTCGATAAAGGCCACGTTTAAAGAGGAAGCACCGGGTGGACGATTACCAGCAGACGATACGCAGCTTGTCCGACCGCATTGTGCTGGCGCAAACGCCGATCCGCGTCCTCGACGCCGTGAAGTGGGATGAGAATATTCGCCAGGGCTTTCTCAAGGCCAAGGGCAAGGCCATGCCTGCCGTGGACCGCGATTACTACCTGAACCGACCGTTGTCGTTCGACTCCAGCGCGGTCAAGCTGGAATTCCAGAACATCGAGCGCGACATCACTCGCCGCCTTGGCCAGTTCAGCCCGGTGGGGCAGATCATGCGTCGGATGTGCCGTGAGTACCGCATGGTCGTGCGCATGCTCGAAGCCCGTGGCACCGAGGATTTCGGCCTGATTTCCCAGGAACTCTACGGCGCTGCGTCCGACGCCTTCCACGCTGGCGACCCGACCCTGGCCGACCTGGGCCTGATGCTCTCGGACTATCTGAACAATATCGACGGCCGTGGCGACCTCAAGGACGAAGCCAAGACCCTGACCGCCAAGGACGCCGTCGCCTTGCTGCAAACGCGCTTGAACAAGGTGTTCGGCGAGGCTGAAGAAACCATCCGTGTGTTCGAATCCGATGGCATCGTCGCCGATGCGGCGGCGGGCGCCGACTACATCAAGATCCGCGCCGACGCGATGTTCAACGACCGTGACGTGCGCGCCCTGGAAGTACACGAAGGCCTGGTGCATGTGGGCACAACCCTCAATGGCCAGAACCAGCCGATCTGCACGTTCCTGTCCAAGGGCCCACCGTCCTCCACCGTGACCCAGGAAGGCCTGGCGATCCTGATGGAGATCATCACGTTTGCCTCTTACCCCAGCCGGCTGCGCAAACTGACCAACCGTACCCGCGCCATTCATATGGTGGAGGAGGGCGCCGACTTCCTGCAGGTGTTCGAGTTCTTCCGCGAGCAAGGCTTTGAAATGGCGGAAAGCTACGGCAACGCCAGCCGGGTGTTCCGTGGCTCGGTGCCGACCGGCCTGCCGTTTACCAAGGACCTGTCCTACCTCAAGGGCTTCATCATGGTCTACAACTACATCCAGCTGGCGGTGCGCAAGGGCAAGCTGGAACAAGTGCCGCTGTTGTTCTGCGGCAAGACCACGCTCGAAGACATGCGCACCTTGCGCCAACTGGTCGATGAAGGCCTGGTAGTGCCACCCAAGTACCTGCCCGAACAGTTCCGCGATATGAACGCACTGGCGGCATGGATGTGCTTCTCCAACTTCCTCAACCATTTGAGCCTGGATCGCATCGAGGCGGATTACTCCAATATCCTCTGAATTTCATCTCAATCACGAGGCTTCAACGGATGAGAATCCTCGGCATTCTTTGCCTGCTACTCACACTGAACGGCTGCAGCTCGTTGCTGTTCTACCCGGAGCCCGGCCTGCCGTTCACGCCGGAAAAAGCCCATCTGGCGTACCGTGACGTCAGCCTCACCACCGTCGACGGCGTGAAACTGCATGCCTGGTGGCTGCCGGCCAAGCCCGGCGTGCCCGTCAAAGGCACGGTGCTGCACCTGCACGGCAACGGCGGCAACCTGGCCTGGCATCTGGGCGGCAGTTGGTGGTTGCCGGAGCAGGGCTACCAAGTGCTGTTGCTGGACTACCGCGGCTATGGGCTCTCCGAAGGCAAGCCGTCGTTGCCGGCCATCTATCAGGACGTGGACGCCGCCTTCAGTTGGCTGGACAAGGCGCCCGAAGCCCGTGGCCAGCCACTGATCGTGCTTGGCCAGAGCCTGGGCGGCGCGTTGGCGGTGCATTACCTGGCGGCTCACCCCGAGCGCCAGCTCCAGCTCAAGGCCCTGGTGCTGGATGGCGTGCCTGCCAGTTATCGTGACGTAGGACAATTCGCCCTAAGCACTTCCTGGTTAACCTGGCCGTTCCAGGTGCCCCTTTCCTGGCTGGTGCCCGACGCCGACAGCGCGGTCAACGCCATGCCCCGACTGACAGGCGTGCCCAAGTTACTGTTTCACAGCCTGGATGATCCGATCGTGCCCGTGTCCAACGGCATCCGCCTGTACCAGGCGGCGCCCCCACCCAGGGTGTTGCAACTGACGCGAGGTGGGCATGTGCAGACGTTCGCTGACAAGACCTGGCAAACCGTGATGCTGCGTTACCTGGATGACCCGCTGCATTTCAACGGTCTGCGACGTCTCGGCGAAATTCCGAATTATCCCGTTCCCAAAGCTGCCCCATCAGAGAGCCCGCAATGAGTGAAGAGCGCAACATGATCCCGCTGATACTTACTGGCATTGGCACCATCATCGGTACCGTCGGTTGCTTGTGGTACTACGGTTACCTGCACTTCGCCAAGCCAGAGGATGCGCTGTTGCTCAGCGATTTCACTATGCTCAAGACCGTGCCGGGCGAAGACTACAAAGTCTCACTGACCCCGGCCGCTCAAGTGGCCCAATGCGTAGAGGGTGTACTGGTGATGTTCGATACCGAGCAGAAAGGCCTGAGCGGCGTACTGGTGAACAACAAGAAGCAGGCCGTGCGTTGCATCGGGCAGGAAACTCCGCAACTGCAGCAGTGAGCGCAGGCTTCCCCGCCGTGGGAAAGTGCCGTTACTTCCACAGATTATCGATTTGACGCCTGTCAGCCAGCCCCGCTGAGCGGAACCATCCTGACTCACCTGCCACAGATCATGGACTGATCAGCGATGCTGACCAGTCCATTTTTATTCATTGGTTGGAGTGAGCGTTTATGGCGGGAATCAACGGAGTATCGGGTGGTGGCGCAAATATGGGCGGCATGGGCGGTGTGGGTAACACTGGCAATAGCCAGGGAGGCTCTGGGCAAGGTCTGGATCAGCAGATTCAAGACGTAAAGAATCAGATTCAGGAACTCAAATCCAAAGGCTCTCAAGGAAACCAGGGCAATAGCGGTGCGGGTGGGGAAGATCCCCTGACGGCACTGGAGGAGTTACTCAAGAAACTGCTCGCGCAGAAGGCTGGCGGTGCTCAGGGTGGTCAAGGCGCACAGGATGGCCAGAGCGGTGGACAGGACGAGGGCCAGGGCCAGATCCAGTCTCCGCAATCGCAAGGTACAGGCCCGGTCGGCTTCTGATTAGTGCCTTCCAGAAAACCGCCTTCATTGGCGGTTTTTCATGTCCACAAGCGACCGGCCGTCGTTCTTGACCCGGCTATCTGGAACCGCATCGCGGCAGATGCCACACAGCGATGTAATTTACACAAAGCGGGGCCAAGAATGTGGCGATAACTATTGCTGCAATACGCAACATGCTGGACATGGCCAGGGGGCAACAGGCGCTGGAGCGGGAAGGCGCCGAGGACGATGAACTCAAGCAACTGATGGATAAGCTGTCGCAGAATACTTATGGCTCGAAAATCCAAATGCCCGCCGACGATACTCACCGCACCATCCAGTTTGACGAACCGAAAAAAAACCCACCGTAAGGTGGGTTTTTTCATACTGCTGCATTCAATCAGTTAGCGACGGAAGAACGTGGCTTGACCGGTTGATTGTCGTTGGAAATGGTGACTTCAACGCGACGGTTCATTGCACGGCCCGATACGCTGCCGTTGTCGGCAACCGGATATTCCTTGCCGTAGCCCTGGGTCACGATGCGCGAGATGTCCACGCCTTGCTGTGCCAGCGCACGCTGTACGGAGGCCGCACGGCGTTCGGACAGGCTCTGGTTGTACGAGTCGGAACCGGTGCTGTCGGTGTAGCCTTCGACGATCACTTTACGATCCGGGTTGTCGCGCAGGAACTGAGCCAGCTTGGTGATGTTCACCAGGCCGCTGGACTTCAGGTCGGACTTGTTGGTGGCGAACAGCACGTCACCGAAGGTCACCAGGGTGCCGCGATCGGTTTGCTTGGCGTTCAAGCTGTCTTGCAGTTGCTTGATCTGTGCGTCGCGGGCATCCAGCAGGGCGCGGGCGCGTTCGTCGCCAGCGTTTTTCAGCTTGGCTTCGGATTCACGCAGGGAAATGGTGTCTTTGGCCACTTCTACGCGCTGGTTGGTCAGGTAGGCCAGTTGGTCGACTTTCTTCTCGTCTTCCTTGTCGCGGTAGGCCTTGTCTGCCTTGTCCAGCCACTCGCTGGCATCTTTGGTTTCCAGCGCGGCCAGCTTGGTGGCCTGCGGGTTGGTTTGCAGGGCCGTGAAGTTGGTCCGTGCGTTTTCCAGGTTCGCGTTCGGCGGGGTGGAGCAGGCTGCCAAGGCAACGCTCATCGCCAGCAGAGCAGGGATCATCAATTGTTTACGCATAGTCGTGTCGTCCTTTCAATTCGATATCAGGTGCGATGCAGTCAAGGGGCAGCGGCTTACTTCTGCTGGATAGCAGCCGGGCGCATGCCTTCCTTACGCAACTCGTCAACTGCTTTCTGGGAATCCTTCACCGCTTGCTCAGCCTTGGCAGCCTGGGCTTTACGCTCAGCAACACGAGCGTCCCACTCGGCTTGTTCAGCCAACTGACGAGCTTTGTCGTAGTTCTTGTCATGCATGGCGATTTCGGCTTCTTTGAGCTTGTCCTGGGCCGACTTCATTTCCACGGCTGCGAACTCGGTGCCGCCGGCGCTGACCGCGCTGTTGACCGCTGACTGGGTCACTGCGTATTGCTCGGTCGGCGGGTTGCCGGCGCAACCAGCCAGGATGAAGCTGGTGCCGATTGCCAGCGCGGCCAATTTAAGCCCGCGCAGGTGGTTAAACGAGGATTTGGCAGTGCTGGTCTTCATCGTCTTCAACTCCATTGGTTAACTCCTGAAATACATCAAAATCCATCTTGGTGTTCGTTTGCGGGCCCGGTGCCAAAGCACATGACGCCAGTTCAAACGACCGTTCCAAGTGATGGCTTACTGGCTGTGACCGGATGCTTTTTTCAAAAGTTCAGCGGAGATGGCGATTTGCCTAAAAAAATATCTGACTGAACGGTCAGGGTCGGAAAATTGGAACTTTCCCTGTGCGCAGAGGTACTCCGAGCCGCTGAAAGGCCCGGAATACAAGGGTGAATGGGTTTAAACAAGAGGTATTCAGTGCTTCTGTTCGTCAGCACTCGCTGACAAATCATGCAGATATCGGCGCGATAGGGTAAGAAATCGCGGGGTGGCCCCGACGTCTTCATACAGCGGATCACCTTCCTCATCAGTGGCAATCACCTGCTGTCCCTTGATGTAGGGAAAGCTGGCTTCCAGCTCTTCGAGGGCAGCGCCGATCAGTTCGCCGAGCAGTTCCTCGGTGTGGCGCTTGGGGTACATCTCGGCGAGGGCGGCCAGCCTTGCGGCGGCCTCTACATCCAGATGGATCGCGTATTGGGTTTTGGTCAGCTGACCCTTGGCGGTTTCTTCCCAATGCTGGGGCAAGTCTCGAATCTTCATGGCAACCTCAATTAATGAGTGACCAGCCGCCGGTGTGGATGACGCGGTGGCTTGATGTTGAGACTAGCTGGAAGCGGCAAGGTTTAAAGTGTCTTGTCAGAAACCGGCGCCGACGGCACTCTGGAACACCTGCGCGTCCTGGATTTCTGGCTGGAGATTGGCTGATGAGTGATATCGATGCACGCTTGCGTGAGGATGTTCACCTGCTGGGTGAACTGCTGGGCAACACGATTCGAGAGCAATACGGCGATGATTTTCTCGACAAGATCGAGCAGATCCGTAAAGGCGCCAAGGCTGACCGGCGCGGTGCGGGCGATGAGCTCAGCGCGAGCCTCAATCAGCTGCAGGAAGACGAACTGCTGCCCGTAGCGCGGGCCTTCAACCAGTTCCTCAACCTGGCCAACATTGCCGAGCAGTACCAGTTGATTCATCGGCGCGATGAATCGCAGCCGGCGCCGTTCGAGTCCCGCGTGTTGCCGCAGTTGCTGGCCCGCCTGCAAAGCGAAGGCCACAGCGATGAATCCCTGGCCCGCCAATTGGCGCGGCTGGACATCGAGTTGGTGCTCACCGCCCACCCCACCGAAGTCGCGCGCCGCACGCTGATTCAGAAATACGATGCGATCGCCGCGCAACTGGCGCTGCAGGATCACCGCGACCTCACCGGCGCTGAGCGCGATCAGATCCGTGAACGCTTGCAACGCTTGATCGCCGAGGCCTGGCACACGGAAGAAATCCGTCGCGTGCGACCCACCCCGGTGGACGAAGCCAAATGGGGCTTTGCAGTGATCGAGCATTCATTGTGGCAGGCCATTCCCAACTATCTGCGCAAGGCCGACCAGGCCTTGCATGCCGCCACCGGCTTGCGTCTGCCGCTGACGGCCGCGCCGATTCGCTTTGCCTCATGGATGGGCGGTGACCGTGACGGCAACCCTAATGTCACGGCGCCGGTCACCCGCGAAGTGTTGCTGCTGGCGCGCTGGATGGCGGCGGACTTGTACCTGCGCGATGTCGACCAGCTCGCTTCCGAGCTGTCGATGCAACAGGCCAGCCCGGCGTTGCAGGCCCAGGTGGGGGAGAGCGTCGAGCCCTACCGCGCCGTACTCAAGCAACTGCGCGAACGCCTGCGCGCCACGCGCCAGTGGGCCCATGCCTCATTGACGGCCAGTACTCCGGCACCGGCACAGGTGCTGCAGGACAATCGCGACCTGCTCGGTCCGCTGGAGCTGTGCTACCAATCGTTGCATGAGTGCGGCATGGGCGTGATTGCCGATGGCCCGTTGCTCGACTGCCTGCGCCGCGCCGTCACCTTCGGCCTGTTCCTGGTGCGCCTGGATGTGCGCCAGGACTCCACCCGTCACGCCTCGGCCATGACCGAGATCACCGACTATCTGGGCCTGGGGCGTTATGAGGACTGGGACGAAGACACGCGCATCGGCTTTCTGAGCAAAGAGCTGACCAATCGTCGACCGCTGCTGCCGGGTTATTTCAAACCGTCGGCGGACACCGCCGAGGTCCTGAACACCTGCCGCGAAATCGCCGCTGCCCCGGCCGCGTCGCTGGGCTCCTATGTCATCTCCATGGCCGGCGCCGCGTCGGATGTGCTGGCGGTGCAACTGCTGCTCAAAGAGTCGGGCGTGCAGCGGCCCATGCGCGTCGTGCCGCTGTTCGAGACCCTGGCCGACCTGGATAACGCCGGGCCGGTAATGGAGCGGCTGTTGCAACTGCCGGGCTATCGCGCGCGGCTGCAGGGCCCGCAGGAAGTGATGATCGGTTATTCGGACTCGGCCAAGGACGCCGGCACCACCGCTGCCGCCTGGGCGCAGTACCGGGCGCAGGAACGTCTGGTGGAGATCTGCCGCGAGCAGCAGGTGGAATTGCTGTTGTTCCACGGCCGTGGTGGCACCGTCGGCCGTGGCGGTGGCCCGGCGCATGCGGCGATCCTGTCGCAGCCGCCAGGTTCGGTGGCGGGGCGGTTCCGTACCACCGAACAAGGCGAGATGATCCGCTTCAAGTTCGGCCTGCCGGACATCGCCGAGCAGAACCTCAACCTCTACCTGGCGGCGGTACTCGAAGCCACGTTGTTGCCACCGCCGCCGCCTGAGCCGGCCTGGCGTCATCTGATGGATGAATTGGCGGCCGATGGCGTCAGCGCCTACCGCGCGGTGGTGCGGGAAAATCCGCAATTTGTCGAGTATTTCCGCCAGTCCACACCGGAGCAGGAGCTGGGACGTTTGCCGCTGGGCAGTCGCCCAGCCAAGCGGCGTGCTGGCGGCATTGAAAGTCTGCGCGCGATTCCCTGGATCTTCGGCTGGACCCAGACCCGCTTGATGCTACCCGCCTGGCTCGGCTGGGAAGCGGCATTGAGCAAGGCCCTGGAGCGCGGCGAGGGGCAATTGCTGGGGCAGATGCGTGAGCAGTGGCCCTTCTTCCGCACGCGCATCGATATGCTGGAAATGGTGCTGGCCAAGGCCGATGCTGACATCGCCCGCCTCTATGACGAGCGCCTGGTGCAGCCTGATCTGCTGCCATTGGGCGCGCATTTACGCGACCTATTGTCGCAGGCCTGCGACGTGGTGCTTGGCCTGACCGGCCAGTCGCAGCTGCTGGCCCATAGTCCGGACACCCTGGAGTTCATCCGCCTGCGCAATACCTACCTCGACCCCTTGCACCTGTTGCAGGCCGAATTGCTCGCTCGCTCGCGCCAACGCGAAGCGGCGCAAGGCAGCCCTCTGGAACAGGCGCTGCTGGTGTCCGTCGCCGGTATTGCCGCCGGTTTACGCAACACCGGTTGAGGTTTTTCGCCTGTTCTCAACGGCTTGCGAATCAACCATGACGACCGCCCTGAAGAGGGCGGTCGTTGTTTGAGGAGGTGGGTTGCGCTCGGGCAAACCCTCTGGTTGACGCACGCCGGGCGCGGGTTTCTCCTACTTTCGGCGGCTTGTGTGGTAAGGGCCCGCTGTGTATCTTGATCAGCCTTTGGCCGTTTGATCGGCCTGGAACCATATTTTTACGAGATTGGCCCCACGCGGCGAATCCGAGCGTCATCTCTATAAAAAATTGAGGAGCACATCGATGCGCGTCATTCTGCTGGGAGCTCCCGGGGCCGGTAAAGGTACTCAGGCAAAGTTCATCACTGAAAAATTCGGCATTCCACAAATCTCCACCGGTGACATGCTGCGCGCGGCCGTCAAGGCCGGCACCGAGCTGGGCCTTATCGCCAAGAGCGTGATGGACAGCGGCGGCCTGGTCTCCGATGACCTGATCATCAACCTGGTCAAGGAACGCATCAGCCAGGAAGACTGCAAGAACGGTTTCCTGTTCGACGGTTTCCCACGCACCATTCCCCAGGCTGAAGCCCTGGTGAAAGCGGGCGTCGAGTTGGACGCGGTGGTCGAGATCGCCGTTGAAGACGAAGAGATCGTCCAGCGCATTGCCGGTCGTCGCGTTCACGAAGGCTCGGGCCGCGTGTACCACATCGTCTACAACCCGCCGAAAGTGGCCGGCAAGGACGACGTCACCGGTGAAGACCTGGTGCAGCGCAAGGACGATACCGAAGAAACCGTGCGTCATCGCCTGTCGGTCTACCATTCCCAGACCAAGCCGCTGGTGGATTTCTACCAGAAGCTGTCCGCTGCCCAGGGCAAGCCTAAATACAGCCATATCCCTGGCGTCGGCTCCGTGGAAGCGATTACGGCCAAGGTGCTGCAAGCACTGAGCTGATGCGTTGACCGGCTGCACTGACAACGGCCCGCTTGCGGGCCGTTGTTGTTTATACTGGCGCACTTTTTTTCGACTTGGACACCCACACCCATGAGCACCCTGCTGGCCCTGGACACCGCGACTGAAGCTTGTTCCGTTGCCTTGCTGCACGATGGCAAGGTAACCAGCCACTACGAGGTGATCCCGCGCCTGCACGCGCAGAAGCTGCTGCCGATGATCAAGCAACTGCTGGAAGACGCCGGCACCAGCCTGGCCGCCGTGGATGCCATCGCTTTCGGCCGTGGCCCCGGCGCGTTTACCGGCGTGCGCATTGCCATTGGCGTGGTGCAGGGCCTGGCGTTTGCGTTGGAGCGTCCGGTTTTGCCGTTCTCCAACCTCGCGGTGCTGGCCCAGCGCGCACTGCGTGAACATGGCGCCTCGCAAGTGGCGGCGGCGATCGATGCGCGCATGGATGAAGTCTATTGGGGCTGCTACCGTGAGAGCGCCGGTGAAATGCGCCTGGTGGGCGTGGAAGCTGTGCAGGCACCAGAATCATCGGTGTTGCCGCAGGATGCCAGCGGCGACTGGTTTGGCGCTGGCACTGGTTGGGGATATGGCGAGCGCATGGGGGTGCAACTGGCGGATCAGGACGCTGCGATGCTGCCCCATGCGCAAGACCTGCTGACCCTCGCACGTTTTGCTTTCGAGCGGGGCGAGGCGATTGCGGCGGATCTGGCGGCGCCAGTTTACTTGCGCGATAAAGTCGCGCAGACCAAGGCGGAGAGAGGGATTATTTGACGCCAGAATTGTGGTAAGTCTGCGGCAAATATCGCCAATCGTCAGAATTTGCGCCGGGTTTTAAACCTTTTTCAAATTATGTGTTCTAGTTATCACCAGAGCATTTGCGCGCTACGGATCGCGCCACTAAAATGCCATTACTGATAGCGAGTTCGCGCCCATGCGTATTGATGGCTTTTCCTCACAGTCGTACCCGATCAAGCGTAAGCCGCGTAAGGCGAACGCCACTGTGGACGATTCAGTCGAGGACTCGCCGGACTTCATTGAAGTCCAGTCCGATGCGCAGGCCGGTGCCCAAGCACGTATCAGCGGTCTTCCCGCCCGTCAGCAAGACATGGTCTTCCCCCGCTCCATGAGCAAAAGCGTTGCCACCGCCCTGGCCAGTTACCTGACCACCGCAGGCTTTGTCGAATGGGATATGGAAGTGCTGGGTCTCGACATTCACATCTGATGCATCTGCCTTACTACATTGGCTGTCCGTCCTGGAGTGAAAACGCCTGGCGCGACTATCTGTACCCGGTCGATGCGCGCGCCAACGATTACCTGGCGCTCTATTCCCAGGTCTTCAACGCGGTTGAAGGCAACACCACTTTTTACGCACGTCCCTCGGCCGCCACGGTGCAGCGCTGGGCCGAAATCATGCCCGAGCATTTTCGATTCACCGCCAAATTTCCGGGTGATATCAGCCATGCCGGCGACTTGCGCGAGCAACTGCCCGCGGCGGAAAGTTTTGTCGGGCTGATGAGCCCGTTGGGCGAGCGCGTTTCGCCGCTGTGGCTGCAACTTTCAAAGGGTTTTACACCGCAACGCCTCGGCGAACTGGCTGGGTTCCTGGATGGCATTGAGCGTCCGCTAGCCGTTGAAGTCCGTCACGATGAGTTCTTTGCCAAAGGCGAGGCCGAGCGCAGGCTTAATCGCCTGCTACGTGACCGCGGCGTGGAGCGTATCTGCCTCGATCCGCGTGCGCTGTTCAGTTGCACCTCCACCTCGGCGGCGGTACTGCATGCCCAGTCGAAAAAGCCCAGGGTGCCGCCGCGCCCAGCGGCGTTTACGCAGTTTCCCCAGGTGCGCTTTATCGGGCATCCGGAGCTTGAAGCCAACGACCCGTTCCTGGTTCCCTGGGTCGAAAAGATCGCCGCCTGGATCGAAGAGGGGCGCACTCCGTACATCTTCCTGCACACCTCGGACAACCGTCTCGCCGCCCAATTGGCCTTGCGTTTCCATGATCAACTGATGGCGCGCTTGCCCGGCCTCGCGCCACTGCCGACCTTGCATCGGGAACCCGTCGCGGAGCAACTGGGGTTACTCTAAGGCATCTTTGTTCGCCTGGAGTCAGCCATGGATGCCCAAACCCTTCGCGCCGAAACCTTCAAAGCCCTGCACGAGCGCGAGCGTGCCTTTGTCATGCCCAATCCATGGGATGCAGGGTCAGCCATCATGCTTGCCAGCCTGGGCTTCGAAGCGCTGGCCACCACCAGCGCGGGCTTTGCGTTCAGCCTGGGGCGGCCGGATGCGGAAGGCGCGCTGTCGCTGGAAGATACCCTGGGCAATGCGGGCGCCATCGCAAGGGCGACTTCGCTGCCGGTTGCCGCTGACCTGGAAAACGGCTTCAGCGACACGCCAGAAGGCTGCGCCCAGACTATTGTGCTAGCCGCCGCCACCGGTATTGTCGGCGGCTCCATCGAAGACGCCACCGGCGTTGCCGTCGACCCCATCTACCCCTTTGACCTGGCCGTCGAGCGCGTCGAGGCTGCCGTCGCTGCCGCCCGCAGCCTGGGTTTTCCCTTCACGCTGACGGCGCGCGCAGAAAACCTGCTGCACGGCCGCCTGGATTTGCCCGACACCATCCGCCGCCTGCAGGCCTATGCCGAGGCGGGAGCCGATGTGCTGTATGCGCCGGGCCTGCGCAGTGCCGAAGAAGTGCTGGCGGTGGTCAAGGCGGTCGCGCCCAAACCGGTGAATGTGTTGATGTCCGGTGGCTTGAACCTCAGCGTCGCGCAGTTGAGCGAACTGGGCGTGCGTCGCATCAGCGTGGGCTCGGCCCTGGCGCTGGCGGCCTATGGCGAGTTCTATCGGGCCGCGCAGGAGGTCTACGGGCTGGGCACCTTTACCTTTACCGAGCGCAAGATGCCGTTCGACCAGGCCAACCGATTCTTCAAGGGCTAGGCCGTGCGGTCGATCACCTTTTTGGGCGCGTTGCTGTTGCTCGGCGGCGCTGTCGCCGTGGGCGTATGGCGGGGCTGGGTGCCGAATGAATGGAACCCCTGGGCGCCGCTGGACGTGCGCGCCAGCCCGAACCTGTTGACGCGCTACAAGCTGGGGCGGCTGCAGGATGATCCCGCGCTGTGCGACCAGGTGCTGAAAACAACGGGGTTGCGGGTGAGCCATCAGGCGGACTCACCCGCCGACGCCGCGTGCCCCTTGCGTAACACATTGAGGGTACAAAGCGCGGAGGTTGGCTTGAGCAGCAGCTTTCTGGCCAGTTGCCCCTTGGCGGTAGCGTTTGCGTTGTTCGAGCGCCACAGCTTGCAACCGGCTGCCCAGGCCATATACGGCCAGGCGGTGACGCGGGTCGATCACTTGGGCAGTTTTGCCTGTCGCAATGTCTACAACCGCGCCGATGGTCGACTCAGTCAGCACGCTTCGGCCAATGCACTGGATATCGCCGGGTTTCGCCTGGCGAATGGACGCAGTGTCAGTGTGCTCGAGGATTGGCCGGGGGAGGGCACTGATGCACGGTTTTTGCGTCAGCTGCGCGACGGTGCCTGTAACGCTTTCAACGTGGTGTTGAGCCCAGACTATAACGCCGCGCACCGTAACCACTTCCATCTGGATATGGGGCGCTGGTGGGTGTGTCGCTAAGCGTCAGGCGGCCAGGCGCAGGTTGTTGGCGATCAGCGGGCGTGCCCAGTAATAGTCAAAATCCAGGGCCTTCTGTTGGGCCACCCGATCTTGCTCAGTGAAGGGCGTCGCGGCCGGGGGTAGCAAGTCCAGCTCGAACTCGGCAATCGGCAGATGCAGCGGGCGAGGTTGTGGCGCCGGGCCAGGTTCAGCCACGGGTTGACCCGCATTCAGGACAATCGGTCGTACCCAGCCGCTTTCGAAATTCTGCTGGCGTTGCTGGGCGGCGATCTCTTCGTCAGGGAAGGGGGGCGCCGCCGGTGGCAGCAACTCGGTCTCGAACTCGGCAATCGGCAGGAACAGCGGCTCCGGCGGGGCGATCTCGATGTCTTTCACGTCGCACTCACGCTGGGTGAGGATCTGCGCCAGCAGGTCGGCGCCTTCGCTGGGTTCCACCGCCGGATCTTTCGGCGCAGGTGCCGTGGCGGCAAGCGCACCCGGCGTGGCACCGAGCTGCTCGGCCAGGGCGCGGGCGAAGAAGTCCTGCCACACATGGCTCACCCCGGCCAGCGCTTGAGTATTGCGCAGGCCGTAGTGGTTGTGGGTCGGCAGTACACCGATCGTTAGGGGAAGAATGTCTGACATTTTTTTCGGTCGACGCTCAGCTCTGGCAAAATACCTGACTGTTGTTTTTATCGGCCGCGGTTTGCCGATCCTTAATATTTTTGAGCGTAGCGATTGATGAGCGAACAACCAGCGGCCAGCCGCATTCGGGTCGAGGCTTTGGCCGAAGACTTCCAGGCCCGTGCCGAGCAGTGGGCGGCACTGCTTGGCTTGCCTGTGCAGCTCGATGATGCGGATTTTTCCCTGCAAGTCGGGGAACAGGGCCTGCAATTGCAACAGCTCGGGCCTGACGCGCCGGGGCCGGTACGGGTCGACTTTATCGAAGGCGGCGCGGCGCACCGGCGTTTGTACGGCGGCGGCAGTGGGCAGATGATCGCCAAGGCTGTGGGCATCGCCCAGGGCGTTCGCCCGCGCGTGCTCGACGCCACGGCGGGCCTGGGCAAGGATGCCTTTGTGCTGGCCAGCCTGGGTTGCGAGATGAGCCTGATCGAGCGTCAGCCATTGATCGGCGCCTTGCTTGAAGACGGCCTGGCACGCGCTGCACAGGATTTCGAAGTGGCATCGATCGTGGCGCGGATGAAGCTGCTCAAGGGCAACTCCATTGATGTGATGCTCAATTGGGCAGGCGAGCCGCCGCAGGTGATCTACCTTGACCCGATGTTCCCGCACCGTGAGAAAACGGCATTGGTGAAGAAGGAAATGCGCCTGTTCCGGCCGCTGGTCGGTGATGACCCGGACGCACCGGCACTGTTGGCTGCCGCCCTGGCCCTTGCCAGCCATCGTGTGGTGGTCAAGCGCCCGCGCAAGGCTCCGTGTATTGAAGGGCCCAAGCCGAGCCATGCGCTGGACGGCAAGTCCAGTCGGTACGATATTTATCCCAAGAAAGCACTCAAGCCTTAAAACGTCTCTGGCCTCGAGAGCCCCATCGCGGGCAAGCCCGGCTCCCACAGGGGAATGCGTTCCAATGTGGGAGCTGGCTTGCCTGCGATAGCGCCAGCCCAGGCGGCGCAAGGCTTCATGAGCGGTAAGCGCGCATAAACAACCCCACCACTTCCTGCACATGCGCCTCGGCGTCTGCCTCACTCAAATGCCCGCCGCAGCCATACAGCAGGCGAAAGTTCGCCGTGCCTTTAAGCAGGCAAAAGAAGTGCTCGGCTGCCTTGAAGGGCTTGTCGATGCTCAGGGCACCAGTCTGGTCGATCCGACCGAGCAGACGCTCCATGCCCAGCAGCATGCGCATTGGCCCTGCTTCAAAGAAGATCTGCGACAGTTTCACATCCTGATTGCCAGTGGTCATCATCAGGCGATGCAGGTTCACCGATTCCTCGCTGTTGATCAGCCGATGGAACCCGCGCGCGATATTCAACAACACGGTTTGCACAGGCATGGCTTCGGGTAGTTCGAAGTACATCACTGGCAACTGTTCCTCGCACTTGGCGACGACGGCGGCAGTGAACAGGGTTTCCTTGTCAGTAAAGTGGCTGTAGACGGTCAGTTTCGACACGCCCGCTTCCTGCGCCACGGCGTCCATGCTGGTGCTGGCGTAGCCGTTGCTCAAAAACAGAATTTTCGCGGCTTCGAGAATTGCCTGGCGTTTTGCCATGTCCTTGGGACGCCCGGGACTGATGGTGTTTACAGGATTGTCGGACATTTTCACCTTAATACTGGACTGGTGAGTTTGGTATTAATAACATACTGGTCAGTATAATTATTCTTAGCTTCATTTGCGAAAGGTCCTACAGCATGCGCAGTACTTTCCTGCCCCTTGCGTTGCCTGTCAGCCTGGTCTTCCTGTTAGCCGCCTGCGGCCACGAAGAAGCGGCTCAAACCACCGTCCGCCCGGCCCTGGTGGTGCAACCGCAGCCCTCGGCGCAGGCGATGGACAGCTATCCAGGTGAAGTGCGTGCCCGCTATGAACCGGATCTGGCCTTTCGCATCCCAGGCAAAGTCAGCAAGCGCCTGGTGGAGGAGGGCGAGCGGGTCAAGGCCAACCAGCCACTGGCAGAACTCGACCCGCAGGATGTGCGCCTGCAACTGGAAGCCACCCGTGCCCAAGTGGCCGCCGCCGAGGCCAATCTGAGCCTGGTGCGCGCCGAACGTGACCGCTACAAGACCCTGATGGATCGTCAGATGGTCAGCCGCTCCCAGTACGACAATTCCGAAAATCTGTATCGATCAGGTGTTGCGCGGCTCAAGCAGATCAAGGCTGAATTCGACGTGTCCAGCAATCAGGCTGGCTATGCCGTGCTGCGTGCGCCCCAGGACGGTGTCGTCGCCAAGCGTGCAGTGGAAGTGGGCCAGGTCGTCTCTGCGGGCCAAACCGTTTTCACCCTGGCCACCGATGGCGAACGTGAGGTGTTGATCAGCCTGCCCGAGCAAGGCTTCGGCCGCTTCAAGGTCGGCCAGCCAGTGTCGGTCGAGCTGTGGAGCCAGCCGGATCAACGCTTTGCCGGGCGCATTCGCGAGCTGTCGCCCGCCGCCGATCCGAAGTCGCGCACCTTCGCAGCAAGGGTGGCTTTCACAGGCGGCAAGACCCAGGCAGAACTTGGCCAAAGCGCGCGCGTCTTCATACAGGCCGACGGTGTCATTCCACTCTCGGTGCCGCTGTCGGCGCTCAGTGCGCAGGACGGTGCGTCTTACGTCTGGCGGGTGGCGCCGGACAACACCCTAAAGCGCACACATGTGCGCATCGGCGCGTTTGGCGAGAAGACCGTGCCGGTACTCGAAGGCCTGGCGCCCACCGATTGGGTGATCGCAGCGGGTGTGCATGTGCTGCACGAGGGCCAGCAAGTGCGGCCGGTGGATCGTGCGAACCGCGTGGTGAATCTGGCGGCGAAGGAGTAGTCCCCGATGGGTTTCAATCTTTCCGAGTGGGCGTTGCGTAATCGCCAGATCGTACTGTTCCTGATGATTCTGCTGGCAGTGGTTGGCACCTTGTCCTACACCAAGCTGGGGCAAAGCGAGGACCCGCCCTTTACCTTCAAGGCCATGGTGATCAAGACCAACTGGCCGGGCGCCACGGCCCAGGAAGTCTCACGCCAGGTCACCGAGCGCATCGAGAAAAAACTGATGGAGACGGGCGAGTACGAGCGCATCGTCTCGTTCTCGCGCCCCGGTGAGTCCCAAGTCACCTTTATCGCCCGCGACGCCATGCACTCGGCGCAGATTCCCGAGCTGTGGTACCAGGTGCGCAAGAAGGTCAGCGATATCCGTCAAACCTTGCCGCCGGATATCCAGGGGCCGTTTTTCAACGATGAGTTCGGCACCACGTTCGGCAATATCTACGCCTTGACCGGTGACGGTTTCGACTACGCCGTGCTCAAGGACTACGCCGACCGTATCCAGATCCAGCTGCAACGGGTGCCGGATGTGGGCAAGGTCGAGCTGCTTGGCCTGCAGGACGAAAAAATCTGGATCGAACTGTCCAACCTCAAGCTCGCCACCCTCGGCCTGCCATTGGCCGCTGTGCAGCAGGCCTTGCAGGAGCAGAACGCGGTCTCGACCGCCGGTTTCTTTGAAACGCCGACCGAACGGGTGCAGTTGCGGGTGTCCGGTAATTTCAAGACCGTGGAAGAAATCCGCAACTTTCCTATCCGGGTGGGCGACCGCACCTTCCGTATCGGCGACGTGGCTGATATCCAGCGTGGTTTCAACGACCCACCGGCACCGCGCATGCGTTTCATGGGCGCTGACGCGATCGGACTGGCCGTGGCCATGCGTGATGGCGGCGACATTCTGGTACTGGGCAAGGCGCTGGAAAACGAGTTCGCACGGTTGCAGAAAAACCTTCCGGCAGGCATGGAATTGCGCAAGGTCTCGGACCAACCGGCAGCGGTGAAAACCAGTGTCGGCGAATTCGTCCAGGTGCTGGCTGAAGCGTTGGCCATTGTGTTGCTGGTGAGCTTCTTTTCCCTGGGCGTGCGCACCGGCATGGTGGTGGCCCTGGCGATTCCGCTGGTGCTGGCGATGACCTTCGCCACCATGTACTACCTCGGCATCGGCTTGCATAAAATTTCCCTGGGCGCGCTGGTCTTGGCCCTGGGCTTGCTGGTGGATGACGCGATCATCGCGGTGGAGATGATGGCGATCAAAATGGAGCAGGGCTACGACCGGCTCAAGGCCGCGAGCTTCGCCTGGACCAGCACCGCATTCCCTATGCTGACCGGTACGTTGATCACCGCCGCGGGCTTTCTGCCGATTGCTACGGCGCAGTCGAGTACCGGTGAGTACACCCGCTCGATCTTCCAGGTGGTGACCATCGCGTTGCTGGCTTCATGGGTCGCTGCGGTGGTGTTTGTACCGTATCTGGGAGAAAAGCTCCTGCCGGACCTGGCGAAGATTCATGCAGCCAAACACGGTTCTGACGGGCCTGATCCCTACGGCACGCCCTTCTATCAGCGTGTAAGACGCTTAGTGGAGTGGTGCGTGCGACGGCGCAAGACGGTGATCATCCTGACGCTGCTGCTGTTTATCGGCTCCGTGGGGCTGTTTCGTTTCGTGCCGCAACAGTTCTTCCCGGCCTCCGGTCGCCTGGAACTGATGGTCGACCTGAAACTGGCCGAAGGCGCCTCCCTGAGCAATACGGCCGAGCAGGTCAAACGCCTCGAAACCTTGCTCAAGGAACACGCCGGCATCGACAACTACGTGGCCTACGTGGGCACCGGATCGCCGCGTTTCTACCTGCCGCTCGACCAGCAACTGCCGGCTGCCAGCTTTGCGCAGTTTGTGGTGCTGGCACACACCATCGAAGAACGCAAAAGCCTGCGCACCTGGCTGATCGAAACCCTTAACGAACAGTTTCCCGACCTGCGCTCGCGCGTGACTCGCCTGGAAAATGGCCCGCCCGTAGGCTACCCGGTGCAGTTTCGCGTGACCGGTGAGCACATTGAAGAAGTCCGCGCCCTGGCGCTCAAAGTCGCGACCCGGGTTCGCGAGAATACCCACGTGGTCAATGTGCATCTGGACTGGGAAGAACCGAGCAAAATCGTCTATCTGAATATTGACCAGGACCGCGCCCGCGCGCTGGGCGTAAGCACGGCCAACCTGTCGAAGTTCCTGCAAAGCTCCCTGACCGGCTCCACGGTCAGCCAGTATCGCGAGGATAACGAGTTGATCGAGATTCTCCTGCGCGGCACCGTCCATGAGCGCACCGAATTGTCGCGACTGCCGAGCCTGGCCGTACCGACCGACAACGGTAAAAGTGTGGCCCTGTCGCAGATCGCGACCCTTGAGTATGGCTTTGAAGAAGGCATCATCTGGCACCGTAATCGCCTGCCGACGGTGACCGTGCGCGCCGATATCTATGGCAAGGAACAGCCGGCGACCCTGGTCCAGCAGATTCTGCCGACCCTCGAAGGGGTGCGTGCCGAGTTGCCTGACGGCTACTTGCTGGAGGTCGGGGGCACCGTGGAAGACTCCGCACGCGGACAGAACTCGGTGAAGGCCGGCGTGCCGTTGTTCATCGTGGTAGTGCTGACCTTGCTCATGCTGCAGCTGCGCAGCTTCTCACGCACCGCGATGGTGTTTCTGACGGCACCCTTGGGCTTGATCGGCGTGACCCTGTTCCTGCTGGTGTTTCGTCAACCCTTCGGTTTCGTGGCGATGCTCGGCACTATCGCACTGTCGGGGATGATCATGCGCAACTCGGTGATATTGGTCGATCAGATCGAACAGGACATCAAGGCGGGGCTGGCACCCTGGCAGGCGATCATCGAAGCCACGGTGCGGCGCTTTCGGCCAATCGTGCTCACGGCACTCGCTGCGGTATTGGCGATGATTCCACTGTCGCGCAGTGTGTTCTTCGGGCCGATGGCGGTGGCGATCATGGGCGGGTTGATTGTGGCGACGGCGTTGACGCTGCTGTTTCTGCCGGCGCTTTATGCCGCGTGGTTCAGGGTCAAGCGGCCATGATAATGGTCTTAACGAGGAACGTTTCTTAAGGTTTCGCCACTCATGGACTACCTGATGACAGGTATCCGGTTCGTCGGACTTCACGCCGCCGGGCCGGATCTCAAATCTGATGATTCAAGGAGTGTCCAATGGGGTTATTCATCGGTAAATCGCTGAGCGTTTCTGTGAACAGCAGTTTCGGCGGCGCAAACTGCTCCAAACCCAAGCCACCTGCAGATGACTGTAATGACAAGTGCAAACCCAAGCCCGCCTGCCCTAGCGACGGCGGGTCGATCAAGTTCGGCGTCAGTGTGATGCCGCTGGGCGCGGTGATCTTTGGCGGGCTGGCCGGCAAGATGTTTTGACGGTGGAGTAAGCGCACCCGGGCAGGTGTCCTTCCCCGCCTGCCCGGGTGCACACAGGTGTTTACAGCGCGCCAAACACTTTCTTGGCAAGGCTGGTGGCGGCAGCTGCCGGATTCTTGCGAATCGTTTCTTCCTGCTGCGCGATCATCTTGAACAAGCCGTCCAGCGCTTGTTCGGTCACGTAGTTTTCAACATTGGCGCTTTTGGCGTCCACTGCGCCAAACGCAGCCGCCTTGCCGGCCAGCGCGTTGTACTGCTGGGCCACGCCGACCTTATCGGTGGCGGCCTTGACGATGGGCAGGAACTTGGCGCGGATCTGTTCGCGACTGCTCTTGTTCAGGTACTGGGTAGCGGAGTCCTGGCCGCCGCTGAGGATGCCTTTGGCATCGGTCACGCTCATGTTTTTCACGGCATTGACCAGAATCGGCTGGGCCTGGGTAACGGCGGTTTCCGCTGCCTTGTTCATGCTGGTTTCCAGCTGGGTGACCTGATCGCCCATGCCGAACATCTTCAGCTTGTCAGCGACCTTGCCCAGCTTGCCCGGCAGGCCGATCTTCACTTCAGGGTTATTGCTGAAACCGCCGGGGGTGCCTAGTTGTTTCACGGCGATCTGTGCGCCCTGGGTCAGGGCGTCCTTGAGACCGCCGCTGGCGTCGCCCTGGGACAGGCTGCCAAGGTCCAGCGCCATGGCGTTGGCGCCCAGCAGAAGGCCGGCGAACAGGGTAGTGAGGCGAAGAGGGTTACGGAGCATGGGCGCTTCCTTGTGGTTGAATTCAGTGGGCTACCGCGTCGACGCGCAAGCGCAGCGGCTGTTGATCCTGGCCGTTGAGTTGCACGGCGTGCCGTTCAGTGGTGATGAACAGTAGCTTGCCGTCCACTTCGATGCGAGCACTGACCGAGTAGCTGTGGCCAGGCTTGACCTGCGCCGGGTCATAGCTCAGGTGAAACGGCAGCGGCACCTGGCCTTTGATCGGGCCTTTCTGTTCGGCGAGCACCACGGCCGGGGCGTCCATCAGCGACACGTCATGCAGGCTGACGCTCAAGGTGGCGGTAGGCGGCAGGGCGATGCGTTGCAGGTAGAACACCTCGCCGTCGAGGCTGGCTTTGGGTGCAGGGGGCATGGATTGGCAGGCTCCGAGCAAGGCGGTGAGGCCCAGGAGGATGATCTTTTTCATAGTGCTGCTCCTTTTCAACGGCGCCGGAAACTGCCCGACGCCTTGTTCAATCTAGCGGGTTTGCGCAGGTTCCACCGGTTGCTCGGCCGCGCCATCGACGCGATGCAACGCCACTTGGCGAATCGACAGGCGAATGTCCGCCGGCAAAACACGTTTGGCCGCGCCTTCAGCCAGCTCGCCGAGCAAGTCGTGGTAGCTCAGCTTGCCGGCTTCATCGCGGCGCAGCACATCTTGCTCCAACAAGGTCTGGATGAAATGTCGGAATAGGCTCTTGTCGAAGAATTCCGGGGCATTGAGGCCATGCAGGATCGACAGCCGCTGGGCCATGATCGTGCACAGGTCTTCGAGCTCTTCGGCGCTGATGCTGTTCTGCCCGCTGTTGAGCAGCAGCGAAATGGCCATGTAGAAGCGCTGCAGGGTTTGGGCGATGCTTTTTGACAGCAGCGTCAGTAGCACAAAATGCCGCGAGCTCGGGGCCGGGCGCAGGTACACATTGTTTTCGAAGCGCAGCAGGCCCTGTTCGACGAATGCGTCCAGCCATTGGTCGACCACCGCATCCAGCTCCTCCAGTGACCAGCGGATAAACAGCTCCGATTGCAGGTAGGGATACAGCGCCTGGGTGTAGCGCAGGATCTGCTCGCGGCTCATGCGCGAACTGCTCTGGAAGAAGCTCGCCAGCAGCGCCGGCAGGGCGAAGATGTGCAGCACGTTGTTGCGGTAATAGGTCATCAGGACGGCGTTTTGCTCATCCAGGTAGACAATTTTGCCCAGGGCATCGCTCTGTTCCGACAGCAGGTTCATGTCCTTGACGTGCTTGATCAGGGCGAGACCATCGCCTTCCGGCAGGGTGGTATGCGGTGAATAGGGCACGCGGCGCAGCAGCGCCAGGTACAGGTCCAACTGGCGGGCCATGGCTTGTTCATCCAGGGCCAGGCGGGTGGTCGACAGCAGCGCCAACGCCACCAGGTTCACCGGGTTCACCGCTGCGGCTTCATTCAGGTGGCGCGCCACCTGCTCGCCGAGGCGGTTGGTGGTTTCATTCAGCCACGCCGGCTTGTAGTTCGGGCCCAGTTCCTGAACGCGCCAATCCGGTTGTTCGTTGTCGAGGAATTCCGCCAGCTTGATCGGCTCGCCGAAGTTGACCGCCACTTGGCCGAAGCGCTGCTTGAGCGCGCCCACCACTTTGAAAATATCGAAGATCGACTCTTTCTTCTTGCTCGCACCGCGCAGTTCGCCGAGGTAGGTACGGCCTTCCAGCACACGTTCATAGCCGATGTACACCGGCACGAAAACGATAGGCATGCGCGAAGAGCGCAGGAAACTGCGCAGGGTGATCGCCAGCATCCCGGTTTTCGGCTGCAGCATGCGACCGGTGCGCGAGCGTCCGCCTTCGACGAAGTACTCGACCGGGAAACCTTTGGTAAACAGGGTGTGCAGGTATTCGTTGAACACCGAGGTGTACAGCGGGTTGCCCTTGAAGGTGCGGCGCATGAAAAACGCACCGCCACGGCGCAGCAGGCTGCCGATCACGGGCATGTTCAGGTTGATGCCGGCGGCAATGTGCGGCGGGGTCAGGCCGTTCTTGAACAGCAGGTAGGACAGCAACAGGTAGTCGATATGGCTGCGGTGACACGGCACGTAGATCACTTCGTAGCCTTGGGCAACCTGTTGCACGCCTTCGATGTTATTGACCTTGATGCCGTCGTAGATCTTGTTCCAGAACCAGCTCAGCACCACTTCCAGGAAGCGGATCGCGGTGTAGGTGTAGTCCGAGGCGATCTCGTTGCCATAGCGCAGGGCCAGGGCCTTGGCTTTCTCTGGCGAGATCTTTTCGCGCTCGGCTTCATCGGCAATGGCCTGGCGCACCAGCGGCATGTTCACCAGGCCCTTCACCAGGTTGCGGCGGTGAGACAGGTCGGGGCCGATCACGGCGGTCTTCAGGTTACGAAAGTGCACACGCAGGATGCGCTGGGCCATCCGCACGGTGCGTTCGTGCCCTTTATTGTGCTCGATCAATTCACGCAGGTTGATGGGCGCGGAGAATTGCACGCGGGTCTTGCGACCCAGGATCAGGATGCTCAACAACCGGCGCAAGCGCCCGGTGACCGCCCAGCTGTCGGCGAACAACAGTTTCCACGGGCTGGACTCGCTTTCGGGGGATTGGCCCCAGAACACGCTGACCGGAATGATTTGTGCATTCTCTTCGGCATGTTCGGTGAGGGTGTTGACCAGGCGCGTCAGGGTTGGCGGTGCGCCGCGCTTGTCCTGACGGCCGAGCCAATCCGGGTCCGGCGTCAGGTAAAAGAACGCCGCAGGCTCCATCAACGGACCTACCGATACCGGCAGCACCGGGCGCGGCAGGCCGGCCTTGGTGCACTCGGCATCGACCACGGCCAATTCGGTCAGGGACGGCGATTGCAGGACGTAGAACACCGGCCGGCTGCGGTCCAGGTTCAGGGTTAGGGACGACTGGTTGATCGTCTCCGAGCGAACCCAGAGGTACAGCAGTCGACGCAGGGTGCCAAACACCAGGCGACGGAACGGGGAGCGGGTCATAGGCGAGCTGCTTCAAGTGAGAATAAACCGAGCAGATGCTCGGGCAGGTAGTGTGCCGTATTCGCCGAAAATCGGCAAAAAAGCGGCGATGTAAAGTTGGGTTGATGGTTTTTGAACCTGTCTTATACTCGGCAGTTCAACGTCAGCGACTCAATAATAAAAACCAGTGGGAGTGAACAGATGACAACGCGCGAAACCGGCAATGTGAAGTGGTTCAACGATGCCAAGGGCTATGGCTTTATCCAGCGTGAGGATGGCAAGGACGTGTTCGTGCACTACCGCGCCATTCGCGGGGATGGTCACCGTTCGTTGGCCGAAGGCCAGCAGGTGGAGTATGCCGTGGTGACTGGAGAGAAAGGCTTGCAGGCGGAGGATGTAGTGGGTCTGTAAGACCACCGCTGGCCCCCTGTGGGAGGGGGCTTGCCCCCGATAGCGGTGGGTCAGCCAATGTATCTGGTGACTGACACTCAGTAATCGGGGGCAAGCCCCCTCCCACATTTGATTGGGTTCTCAGCTCGGAATCAGGCGGTTTTCCAGGTGATCTGTTCTTCACCGTCTGCGCTGATGCGAATCCAGGTGTCGGCGCTGTCCTCGCCTTCTTCCTCGACCCAGGTCCCCGGTGCGCAACGCACTTCAACGTTCAATGCGGAAAATGCGGCGCGGGCGCAGGCGATGTCGTCGTCCCACGGGGTCTGGTCGCTTTCCAGGAACAGGCTGTTCCACTTGCCGACCGCTTTTGGCAGCCAGGTCACCGGCACGTTGCCGGCCTTGCACTTGTAGGTCTGGCCCTTCTGGACCCAGTCGGTGCACGGGCCCAGGGCGGCGCCCAGCCAGGCGGCGATGGCCTTGTGGTCGACGTCGGCGTCCTTCAGGTAAATCTCAATATCGGGTTGGCGCATGGATGTTCCTCGTCGCGGGATTCGAAAATCCATTCGCGGGTGCTGAAAAGTCGGTTATTGAAGCACGAAATAATCGTAGCGCATCGACACGGTGACCTGCAGCGGCTCGGCGGCCTCGATCACCTCGCTGCGCCGCTCGGCACTGGCGCGCCAGCCGTGCGGGGTCATGGCCAGCAGGTTGGCGCGGTCGGTGGGCTCGGCCAGGCTCAGGGTGAACTCAAGGGTTTCGCTGTGGGCCAGGCTCATGCCATCCGGCACCAGCGCCAGGTGTTTGTCGTCGGTGTACTCGCGCACCTCGTCGTACAAGCGCTCACGCAACTCCATCAGATGGCCGCGAGTGGGACCGACCTTCATCAAGCCGCCACCTGGGCTGAGCAAGCGCTTGGCTTCCTGCCAGTCCAGCGGGCTGAACACGCTGGCGAGAAACTGGCAACTGGCGTCGGCCAAGGGGATGCGGGCCATGCTGGCGATCAACCAGGTCAGCGCCGGGTTGCGCTTGCATGCCCGCTTGACCGCTTCCCTGGAAATATCCAGGGCGTAACCGTCGGCGTGGGGCAGGGCGTCGGCGATCTGCGCGGTGTAGTAACCCTCGCCGCAGCCGATGTCCACCCAGCGCTGCGGCGCGCGTTCAGCGGCCAGCTCGGCCAGGCGCCGGGCCACAGGGGCGTAGTGCCCGGCATTGAGAAAGTCGCGGCGCGCCTCGACCATCGCCAGGTTATCGCCCGGGTCGCGGCTGTTCTTGTGCTGCACCGGCAGCAGGTTCAGGTAACCCTGGCGTGCACGGTCGAAACGGTGCCCGGCCGGGCACGCCACGCCGTTGTCCACCGGGTTGAGCGGGGCGCTGCAAAGGGGGCAAGCGAGCATCAGGCGAGCAACTTGATCAGGGTCTGGTAGTAGATTTCGGTCAACACATCGAGGTCGCTGGCGAGGATGCGCTCGTTGACCTGATGGATCGTCGCATTCACCGGGCCCAGCTCGACCACTTGCGTGCCCAGGGTCGCGATGAAGCGGCCATCCGAGGTGCCGCCGCTGGTGGACGCCTGGGTCTCACGACCGGTGATCGCCTTGATGCTGGCCGATACCGCGTCGAGCAACGCGCCCGGCTCGGTAAGGAATGGCAGGCCTGACAGTGCCCAGTCCACATGCCAGTCCAGGCCGTGTTTATCCAGGATCGCTGCCACCCGCTGTTGCAACGCTTCCACGGTGGATTCGGTGGAGAAACGGAAGTTGAACACCGCCGTCAGGTCGCCGGGAATCACGTTGGTGGCGCCGGTACCGGAATTGAGGTTGGAGATCTGGAAGCTGGTCGGCGGGAAGAAGCTGTTGCCATCATCCCAATGCTCGGCAGCGAGTTCGGCCAATGCCGGTGCGGCCAGGTGGATCGGGTTCTTCGCCAGGTGCGGATACGCCACGTGGCCTTGCACGCCGCGCACGGTCAGGGTGGCGCCGAGGGAGCCACGACGGCCATTCTTGACCACGTCACCCACCAGCGTGGTACTCGACGGCTCGCCGACGATGCACCAGTCCAGGCGCTCCTTGCGCGCGGCCAGGCGTTCGATCACGGCCTTGGTGCCATGGTGCGCCGGGCCTTCTTCATCGCTGGTGATCAGGAAGGCCACCGAGCCTTTGTGGTCCGGGTAGTCGGCGACAAAACGCTCCGACGCCACCAGCATCGCCGCCAGGCTGCCTTTCATGTCCGCCGCGCCACGGCCGCACAGCATGCCGTGTTCGTCGATCAGCGCGTCGAACGGATCGTTCTGCCAGGCCTGCACCGGGCCGGTCGGCACCACGTCAGTGTGGCCGGCAAAGCACAGCACCGGGCCGTCGTGTTTGCCATGGGTGGCCCAGAAGTTATCCACCTCGAAGATGCGCATCGGCTCGAGCGCAAAACCGGCGTCGCCCAGGCGCTGCATCATCAGCTTCTGGCAGTCGGCATCGATCGGTGTGACCGACGGGCGACGGATCAGGTCGATGGCGAGTTGAAGGGTCGGCGAAAGGTCGGCATGGGCCGTCATGGGAAAACTCCGGAAAGCGTGTAATGGGCGCAGGACGAATGTGCTGAAACGGCGCAGATTCAATGTGGGAGGGGGCTTGCCCCCGATGGCGGTTTATCAGCAACCAATTAGCTGACTGACACGCTGCTATCGGGGGCAAGCCCCCTCCCACATAAGGCAATCGGTGCTTGCCTGATCCAACAAAACGGCCGTTATCTTATAGCAAAACGGCGACCAGAGGCCGCCGTTTAGTGGATTGCGCAAGTTTTTACGCAGCGGGTGCGGGCTCAGCCTTCGCCGCAGGTTTGGGCAGCGAAGACAGGAACGCCATGATCAACGCGGCCACATACGGCAGCGATTGCACCAGCAGCATCACCACCCAGAAGCGCATGTCATTGCTCGGCAGGCCCTGCACCAGGTAGATCCCCAGCGCCGCGCCCCACAACAGCAGCATGATGAACATTTCTTCGCGGGCTTCGGAAATCGCCACCCAGAAGCCGTGGTTATCGGCGTTTTTCGGTGTACGAAAGAACGGAATGCTGGTGGTGAAGAAGCCGTACAGCACCGCCTTGGCGATGGTGTGCGACAACGCCAGGCCGGCCAGCGCCGCGCAGAATGCGTCCTTGAGGTTCACCCCGACCGCACGGCGGTAGAGGAAGATGATCTTGCCCACCTTGAACACGAACAGCGCCAACGGCGGGATGGCGAAGATCAGCAACGGCGGATCGACGCGGGTCGGCACGATGATCATCGCCGCCGACCACAACAGCGCGCCGACGGTGAAGAAGATGTTCATGCCGTCCGCCACCCATGGCAGCCAGCCTGCGAGGAAGTGATAGCGCTGGCCACGGGTCAGTTCGGTGTCCTTGCCGCGCAGCAGGCTGGCGGTGTGGCGCTTGATGATCTGAATCGCGCCGTAGGCCCAGCGGAAACGCTGTTTCTTGAAGTCGATAAAGGTATCGGGCATCAAGCCTTTGCCGTAGCTGTCGTGGTAATACGCCGCCGACAGGCCTTTTTCGAACACGCGCAGGCCCAGTTCGGCATCTTCACAGATGCACCAATCGGCCCAGCCCAGTTCTTCGAGTACCGAGCGACGGGTCATGGTCATGGTGCCGTGCTGGATGATCGCGTCACGGTCGTTACGGGTGACCATGCCGATATGGAAGAAGCCTTTGTATTCGGCATAGCAGAGCTTCTTGAAGGTGCTTTCGTTCTGGTCGCGGTAATCCTGCGGCGACTGCACCACGGCGATTTTCGGGTCGGCGAAGTGCGGCACCATGTGCTTGAGCCAGTTGGGCGACACGCAGTAATCCGAGTCGATCACCGCGATCACTTCGGCGTCCTTGGCGGTGTGCGGAATCAGGTAGTTCAGCGCGCCGCCCTTGAAACCGGCCAATGGCGCGACGTGGAAGAACTTGAAGCGCGGGCCCAGGGTTTCGCAGTAGTCGCGCACCGGTTCCCATACCGCCGGGTCCTTGGTGTTGTTGTCGATGATCAGCACTTCGAAGTCCGGGTAATCGAGTGCGGCCAGGGCGTCGAGGGTCTGTTTGACCATCTCCGGCGGCTCGTTGTAGCACGGCACATGGATCGACACCTTCGGGCGGTAGTCCGATTCCCCTTCGACCGGCAGGAATTCACGCCGGCGCTTGTGAGTCCACACCGCCTCCGCCAGCTCGTGGGCTTCGGTCAGCAGCACGATGAATACGCCCATGGCACCCAGGGCCAGCAAGAAACCGACGGTCAGGCTGAACCAGGTGCTGTACTGCTGACTGTAGTCGTAGCCGATCCACACCAGCACCGACCCGCACAGGAACGCGATAAACGTCAGGAAAGTACGGCCGCGCTGGCGCAAGGCCGAGCCGTCGATCATCAGCAGGGTCAGCGACAGCAGGGCGAGCACCACCGAGCCGATCGCCAGCACACGCCATTGCGGAATGGCGACCACCGGGCCTTCAAAGTTGAATTTCTGCTGGCGCGCGGCGTTGTACACGCCCCAATAGGCACCGGCCGAGCCTTCGTCGCTGACTTTCCAGGGTTGGTCGAAGGCTTCGATCACAAAATAGTTGAAGCCTTGGCGATTGAGTTTGTTGACCAGTGTGCGCAGGTAAATCGCCTGGTCTGCTGGCGACGATTCATTACCGCCGCGCATGCGTCCGTTACTTGGCCAGCCGACTTCCGACAGCAGCAACGGCTTTTTCGGGAACATTTTTTTCAGGTCCCTGGCGCGGTCGAGTACGTACTGGCCGGCCTTATCCATCGGAATGAACTCCCAGAACGGCAGGATGTGCGCGGCGATCAGGTCGACGTGCTTGGCCAGTTGCGGGTTCTTTTCCCAGATGTGCCATTGCTCGGAGGTGGTCACCGGCACTTTCACGGCGGCGCGCACCCGGTCCAGCAGCACGATCAGCGCCTCGGGGGTGATCTCTTCACGGAACAGCGCTTCGTTACCCACCACCACGCGCACCACGCTGCGCGAGCTGTTGGCGATCTCGATGGCGCGCTGGATTTCGCGTTCATTGCGTTCAAGATCCGGGCTGATCCAGATACCCAGGGTCACCCGCAGGCCGAACTCTTCCGCAAGCTTAGGGATATCGCCCAGGGTGCCGTCGACCGAGTAGGTACGGATGTTGTCCGTCAGCTTGCTCATGATCTCGAGGTCGCGACGCATCTGTTCGTCGCTGGGGTACTGCTCTTTCTGCGGATACTGGCCTTGCTGGAACGGCGAGTAAGAAAAGCCGGAAATCTGTTCAGGCCAGTTGGGGGTAGTGACCGGGCGGTTGATCAGCGCCCAGAAGCCGGTGAACAGTGCGGCAATAGCCAGCACCACCACCAGGTTGAGTCCAAATTTACGCGATGACATGGCGATTTCGGGTTCCAAAGGGTGTGGAACGAAAAGAGGTGTCGGCCTGCGCCGAACGGCGCGCATCCTACACCGGCCGTTCCCTGAGCGTATAGCAGACAGAGAAAAGCCGGACGTTAGTCCGCGAATGTTCACCTAAGTTCTTTACTTGTAACTTGTAGCTTAAAACTTGCCGCTGTGTAGCTCATAATGCGCGCCGGTTTTTGGGGTAATGGTCATGAGCACAGAAGATCCACGGTTTGCAGGCGTTGCCCGCTTGTATGGCATTGAAGGCCTGGAACGCTTGAAAGCGGCCCATGTGGCGATCGTCGGCGTTGGCGGCGTGGGCTCGTGGGCGGCGGAAGCCATCGCCCGCTGCGGGGTGGGCGAGATTTCGCTATTCGATCTGGATGACGTCTGCGTCAGCAACAGCAACCGCCAGTTACATGCGCTGGACAGCACCGTGGGCAAACCCAAGGTTGAAGTGATGGCCGAACGCCTGCGTGGCATCAACCCGGCGTGCACGGTACATGCGGTGGCGGACTTCGTGACCCGCGACACCATGGCCGAGTACATCACCCCCAATATCGATTGCGTGATCGACTGCATTGACGCGGTCAACGCCAAGGCGGCGCTGATCGCCTGGTGCAAGCGCCGCAAGATCCAGATCATCACCACCGGTGGCGCCGGCGGGCAGATCGACCCGACGCTGATCCAGGTGTGTGACCTGAACCGCACCTTCAATGACCCGCTGGCCTCGAAAGTGCGCTCCACGTTGCGCCGCGACTATGGCTTCTCCCGCACGGTGACCCGTCATTACAGCGTGCCGTGTGTGTTTTCCACCGAGCAACTGCGCTACCCCAAGCCGGACGGCAGCATCTGTTTGCAGAAGAGTTTCGTCGGCGACGGCGTGAAGCTCGATTGTGCCGGTGGGTTTGGCGCGGTGATGATGGTGACCGCTACGTTCGGCATGGTGGCGGCGACCAAGGCGGTGGACAAGATTGTGGCCGGGGTGCGCCGGCCGTCGGAGCGGGTCAAGCCCGCCTGAATCTCAGTACGCTGCCTTGCTCAAAATGTGGGAGGGGGCTTGCCCCCGATTGCGGTGGATCAATCAGCTCATTCAGTGACTGACACTCAGCCATCGGGGGCAAGCCCCCTCCCACAGTCAGTTTTGGGTTTGGCTCATGGAGCGCATGCGCTGCAGCACAGCATTCAAGCCATTGCTGCGTGACGGTGAGAGCTGGCGCGACAATCCTAGTTGATTGAACCACTCAGGCAGGTCAACCGCTTGCAACTGCGCAGCCGACAACCCATTGACCCGTGCCAGCAACAACGCCACCAGTCCACGAATCATCCGCGCGTCGCTGCTGGCAGCAAATTGCCAGTGACCGTCCTCTAAGCGTCCCACCAACCACACCAGGCTTTCACAGCCCTGTACGAGGTTGGCATCGATCTTATCCTCATCCGCCAATACGGGCAGACGTTCACCCCATTGCATCAGCATCCGGGCGCGTTGTTCCCAGCCGCCTACGGCCTGAAAGGCTTCCAGCGCAGCCACCGCATCTGCCGGCAAGCTCATCGCAACATATCCAGCGCCTGGTCCAGCGCTTCAAAGAAGCGCTCCAGATCATCGGAGTCGTTGTACAGCGCCAGGGACACGCGAATCGCCCCCGACAACTGCAGCGCCTTGAGCAACGGCATCGCACAGTGATGACCGGCACGCACGGCAATTCCCTGTTCGGTCAGCAGGTGAGCAAGGTCGGCGTTATGCACGCCCTCGACGACAAAGCTGACCAGTGCCACCTGAGGCGTGCCCAATATGCGCACGCCATTGCGCGCCTTCAATCCCCGCAGCAGATAGTCGTGCAACGCCGCCTCGTGCCTGACCACCGCCTGTTGATCCAGCGAAGTCAGGTAGTCGAGCGTCGCGCCCAGGCCGATCACGCTGGCAATCGGCGGCGTTCCCGCTTCAAAACCCAGCGGGGCAGGGCGGAAGCTGGCGCTGTGGTAATCGGCCTGCTGCACCATCTCGCCGCCGAACTGCCAGTGGCGCAGATGATGCAAGGCGTCGTGGCGGCCGTATAACACGCCGACCCCGTCCGGGCCGTACAGCTTGTGGCTGGAAAATACATAGAAGTCGCAGCCCAAGGCCTGCACATCGTGGCGGCCGTGGACGATGCCTTGGGCGCCGTCGATCACCGTCAGTGTGCCGTGGGTGCGGGCCAGCCCGAGCAAGGCGTCGAGCGGCTGCCAGGCGCCGAGTACGTTGGATAGCTGGCTCACCGCCAGCAGGCGGGTGCGCGGGCCGATCAGCCGGGCGGCGGCCTCAAGGTCAACCACCCCGTCAGCGTCCAGTGGCAATACCACCAGGGTCAGTGCGCGACGTTTGGCCAGTTGCTGCCACGGCAGCAGGTTGGCGTGGTGTTCCAGGGCGCTGATGGCAATCTCATCGCCCGCATTGAATAAGTGCTCCAGGCCGTAGGCCAGGAGGTTCAGCGCAGAGGTTGCGCCGTGGGTGAACACCACCTGCCCGCTGTCGCCCGCATTCAACCACTGCGCAACCTTGCTGCGACTGTCTTCAAACGCCTGGGTCGCGTGGGCACCCGGCAGATGCTGGGCACGGTGCACATTGGCTGCGCCATTGGCGTAGTAATGGTTGATCGCATCCAGCAGGGCTTGGGGTTTTTGCGTGGTCGCGGCGTTGTCCAGGTAGGTCTGGTCTTGCCGTTGCAGGGTGGCGATGGCTGGAAAGTCAGCACGCCAGGGGGAGGGCACAAGCATGATGTTCAAGACTCGTATAAGCGAGCCGCCCCCGAAGGTGCGGCGCGCTGGGCGGCATCGAGTGGCTGCTTAGTTGTGAGCGTGCAGCGCTTCGTTCAGTTCGATGGCCGATTTGTGGGTTTTGCACTCCACGGCACCGGTCTCGGAGTTGCGACGGAACAGCAGGTCCGGCTGGCCCGCCAGTTCACGCGCCTTGACCACTTTGACCAGTTGGTTCTTCTCGTCCAGCAAGGCAACCTTGGTGCCGGCGGTAACGTACAGGCCGGACTCCACGGTGTTGCGGTCGCCCAATGGGATGCCAATACCGGCGTTGGCGCCGATCAGGCAGCCTTCGCCGACCTTGATCACGATGTTGCCGCCACCCGACAGGGTGCCCATGGTCGAGCAGCCGCCGCCCAGGTCGGACCCCTTGCCGACGAACACGCCAGCCGAGACGCGGCCTTCGATCATGCCAGGGCCTTCGGTACCGGCATTGAAGTTGATGAAACCTTCGTGCATGACGGTGGTGCCTTCGCCCACGTAGGCGCCCAGGCGCAGGCGGGCGGCGTCAGCGATACGCACACCGCTCGGCACCACGTAGTCGGTCATTTTCGGGAATTTGTCCACCGAGAACACTTCCAGCAGATCGCCACGCAGGCGCGCTTCCAGCTGGCGTTCGGCCAGTTCGGCGATATCGATGGCGCCCTGGCTGGTCCAGGCCACGTTCGGCAGTTGCGGAAACACACCGGCTAGATTAAGGCCGTGAGGCTTGACCAGGCGATGGGACAGCAGGTGCAGCTTGAGGTAGGCCTCAGGCGTGGAGGTCAGTGCGGCATCTTCGGCCAGCAAGGTCGCAACCAGCGGGGTATGGCTTTCGGCCAGGCGGCTGAGCAGGGCGGCCTGGGCGGCGTCAACGCCTTTGAGTGCGTCGGCCAGTTGCAGGGCCTGGGTGACGGTGAAGCTAATCGCCTGGTTGCCTTCGGTGTAACCGAGGATCGGCGCGATGGCCGCGACGATGTCAGCCGACGGGTTGAGCAAGGGCTGTGCGTAAAACACTTCCAGCCAAGCACCTTGGCGGTTCTGAGTGCCGACGCCGAAGCCCAGGCTGAACAGGGAATTGGACATGCTGTTACCTCTACAAAAATGGAAAGCTGGCCTACTTGAGGGCCGCCGAATAACTATCTGGCTTGAAGCCAATCAGGGTTCTGTCACCGAGATCGAGCACCGGGCGCTTGATCATCGAGGGTTGTGCGAGCATCAATTCAATGGCTTTCGACTGGTCGAGATCGGCTTTGCGTTCGTCTTCGAGTTTGCGAAAGGTGGTGCCCGCACGGTTCAAAACCACCTGCCAACCGTGCTCGTTGCACCATTGGGTCAAGTGTTCGCGGTCGATACCGGCCGTTTTGTAATCATGGAACTCATAGCTCACAGCGTGCTCATCGAGCCAGGTGCGCGCCTTTTTCATGGTGTCGCAGGCTTTGATGCCGAAAAGGTGCAGGGTTTTGCTTGAAGCAGTCAAGGAATTGCCCCCTTTTGACCAATGAAAAATGGAAGATCACGGATTATGCCACGCTCGGCGCGTTTCGGCGCCGCTCGTCAGCAGGCTGCGACTTTTGTGCAAAAGCCAGCGCTTAACATAGCCGGGTAATATGGCACTTCAACGGCCAATCGTTGCCTGATGTGTGTCGTTGCAAGTTGATTGTCTGGGAAATCCGCGTTATGCAAACCGCCTACACCGTTCTTATCCTGCTGATGCTGGTCAGCGTTTCGCGCTTGGTCGGGCGCATCATTCCCCTTCCGCTGCCCCTGGTGCAGATTGCCGCCGGGGCCCTGCTGGCGTGGCCCACGTTGGGCCTGCACGTGGCATTGGACCCGGAGCTGTTCCTGTTTCTATTCCTGCCACCGCTGCTGTTTTCCGATGGCTGGCGCATGCCCAAGCGTGAACTGTGGCGCTTGCGCGGGCCGATCCTGACACTGGCCGTCGGGCTGGTGCTGTTCACGGTGGTCGGCGCGGGTTATTTCATCCACTGGATTGTGCCGACGATTCCGTTGCCGGTGGCTTTCGCCCTGGCGGCCGTGTTGTCGCCGACGGATGCCGTTGCGGTGTCGGCCATTTCCCAGAACCGCTTGCCCACGCCCTTGATGCACATGCTCCAGGGCGAGGCCTTGATGAATGACGCGTCGGGCCTGGTGACCTTCAAGTTTGCCCTGGCGGCCGCCCTGACCGGAGTGTTTTCCCTGGCCGATGCCAGCCTGACCTTTGTCCTGGTCGCCGTGGGTGGGCTGGCGGTCGGTGTGGCGTTGAGTTGGCTGGTCGGTCGCCTGCGCGCCTGGATGATCGCGCGAGGTTGGGATGACCCGGCCACCCACGTGGTGTTCATGTTGCTGCTGCCGTTCGCGGCCTACGTCCTGGCCGAACGCTTGGGCGCGTCGGGCATTTTGTCGGCGGTGGCGGCGGGAATGATGCAGAGCTGGCTGGACCTGCTGCCGCGTCAAACCAGTACACGGCTGCTCAATCGCAGCGTGTGGTCGCTGCTGGAGTTTGCGTTCAATGGCTTGATCTTTCTGCTGCTGGGCCTGCAATTGCCGGACATCATCAAAGCGGTGGTGAGCCATGAAACGACGTTGTGGCCGACCTTGATGTATCGCTGCCTGGATGTGATTGCAATCTTCCTGGTGCTGGTGGTGCTGCGCTTTATCTGGGTGCAAAGCATCTGGCGGCTGTCAGGCCTGCTGCGGCGCGTGCGTGGGAAGCCCGAGCTGACCCTGGTGCCCACGGCACGGTCCTGCTGGTTGCTGACGGTGGGCGGTGTGCGCGGTGCGGTGACACTGGCGGGCGTAATGTCGGTGCCATTGCTGCTGGCGCCGGGCCAGGCTTTTCCGGAGCGCGACCTGCTGATCTTCATCGCGGCCGGTGTCATCCTGTTGTCGCTGGTCGCCGCCTGTATCGCGCTGCCGCTGCTGCTTCGTGGCATCGAAAAGAGCCCCGATGAAAAGCGTCACAGAGAAGTCCGCGAAGCCTGGAAAAAAACCGCCGTGGCGGCGATCCATGCGCTGGAAGCTGAAGAGCCTGAAGAAAGTGCAGTGCCGGATGCGGCTCAAGCGGCATTGGCCACAGAGCTCAAGGCCCGACTGATGTCTGAATATCGCCACCAGCTCGAGGTATTCAACGATTCCGCCGAAGCCCAGGCACTGGCGCTGCAGATGGACCAGCTGGAACGCAAGCTGCGCCTCAAGGGGCTGCGCGCGCAACGGCTGGAGTTGTATCGTTTGAGCCGCCAACATCAGATTGGCGATGACGTATTGCGCGAAGTCCTGGCTGATCTGGATATGAGTGAAGCGAACTTGGGCCGCCTCAAGTAGTTCTGTCCCGCTCAACGGCCGCCCCCACGGTGTGGGAGCGGCTTGAACCTTAAGCGCGGCGCTGGATGAAATCGCGAATCCGCCCAGCCGCTTCGACACATTCGGCCAAGGGCGCAACCAATGCCAGGCGCACGCGCCCGGCGCCTGGGTTGAAGCCATCTACTTCGCGGGACAGGTAAGAACCTGGCACCACCGTCACATGTTCCTCCACGAACAAATCACGGCAGAACGCCGCATCGTCTCCGTTCACGTTTGGCCACAAATAAAAGCCGCCGTCCGGGCTTTGCACATCCAGCACCGGCTTGAGGATTGCCAGCACCGCGTCGAACTTCTCACGATACAGGTCACGGTTGGCCAGTACGTGGGCTTCGTCCTGCCAGGCGGCGATGCTGGCCAGTTGGGTTTGTACCGGCATCGCGCAGCCGTGATAGGTGCGATACAGCAGGAAAGCCTTGAGAATCTCAGCGTCGCCAGCCACAAAGCCCGAGCGCAGGCCCGGCAGGTTGGAGCGCTTGGACAAACTGTGGAATACCACGCAACGTTTGAAGTCCTGGCGACCCAGGTCGACACAGGCGCTCAGCAGGCCCGGCGGCGGTGTCTGCTCGTCGAAGTACAGTTCGCTGTAACACTCATCAGCGGCGATCACGAAATCGTATTCGTCGGCCAGGGCGATCAGCTTTTTCAGGGTGTCCACCGGAATCAGTGCGCCGGTCGGGTTGCCCGGGGAGCACAGGAACAGGATCTGGCAGCGTTTCCAGATGTCCGGCGACACGGCATCGAAGTCCGGGTTGAAGCCATTGCTGTCCAGGCACGCCAGGTAGTGCGGCTTGGCGCCGGCGAGGAACGCGGCGCCTTCGTAGATCTGGTAGAACGGGTTCGGGCTCACCACCAGCGCGTCGTCACTGCGATTGACCACGGTCTGGGTAAAGGCGAACAGCGCCTCGCGCGTGCCATTGACCGGCAGGATATTGCGCGCCGGGTCCAGCCAGCCGGCAGGTACGTTGAACCGGCGCTCACACCAGGCGCCAATGGCCTCGCGCAGGGCTGGGATGCCCAGTGTGGTCGGGTACACCGCCATCTGGTCCAGGTTATTGCTCAGCGCCTCGGCCACAAACCTTGGGGATGTGTGCTTGGGCTCGCCAATCGACAGTGCAATCGGGCGTCTGTCCGGGTTCGGGGTGACGCTGCCCAGCAGGGCGCGCAGTTTCTCGAACGGGTAGGGCTGCAACTGGTTCAGGGCGTTGTTCATGGGAGCATCTCATTCAATTCGGTGGTAATGCGGTGTACCGGGCGCGGCAGACTCGACTGAGTAAGGCCGCGGTTCAAATGGTCAGGCGCGTCAGCTCGACGCCGGGTTCCTGGGTCACGCTCAATTGCTCCACGATCGCATCCTGCAGCCGGCGGCACAGCTCGGGGTCGGACAGCGGCTGGTTATCGGCGTCGGTGATGAAGAACACGTCTTCCACGCGCTCGCCGAGGGTCGCGATCTTGGCGTTCTGCAGCGACAGGTCGAACTCCAGGAAAATCCCGCCAATGCGCGCCAGCAGGCCCGGGCGATCCGGCGCGCTGAGTTCCAGCAGCGTCACCGGGCGCTGGGCATCGTTGGAGATAGTCACCTGGGGCGCAAAGGCAAAATGCTTGAGCTGGCGCGGTACCCGGCGCTGGATGATGGTCGGGTAATCGTCCGGGTTGCGCAGGGCTTCGGTAAGTCCCTCGCGGATCTTCTTCACACGCGCTGGATTGTCGCCGATCGAGTCGCCATCGGTGTCGAGCACAATGTAGGTGTCGAGGGTGAACTGGCTGCTGGAGGTGATCACTCGGGCGTCATGAATGTTCAGGTTGAGTTGGTCCATGGCCGCCACGGTTACGGCGAAGAAGTCGTGTTGGTCCGGCGCATAGATGAAGATCTGCGTGCCGCCTTCGAACTCGCGCTGGGTGGTTTCCTTGATCAGCACCAGCGGGCCGCCATCGGCCGGCTGTTGCAGGATGGCGTCGGTGTGCCAGGCGACATCGCCGGCGGTATGACGCAGGAAGTAGTCATCGCCCAGTTGCGACCACAATTGTTCGACATCGTCCGGGTCGTTGCCGCCGCGCACCAGGATATCCAGGGCCGCGCTTTGGGTGCGGCGGATCTGCTCTTCGCGATCCACCGGGTTTTCCAGGCCACGGCGCAGCGCGCGCTTGGTCTCGGTGTACAACTGGCGCAGCAGGCTGGCGCGCCAGGAGTTCCATAGCGTTGGGTTGGTGGCGTTGATGTCGGAGACGGTCAGCACGTAGAGGTAGTCGAGACGGGTTTCATCGCCGACGATCTGCGCGAAGTCGTGGATGACCTGCGGGTCGGACAGGTCCTTGCGCTGGGCGGTGGTCGACATCACCAGGTGGTTTTGCACCAGCCAGACGATCAGGCGGCTGTCCCACAGCGGCAACTGGTGGCGTTGGCAGAACGCCTCGGCATCGACCGCGCCGATCTCCGAGTGGTCGCCATGCCGGCCTTTGCCGATGTCATGGTACAGGCCGGCCAGGTAAATCAGCTCCGGTTTGGGCAGTTTGGCCATGAGCTTACTGGCCAGCGGGAATTTCTCTGACACCTGGGTGTACTGCAACTTACGCAGGTGTTTGATGAGATTCAGGGTGTGGGCGTCCACGGTGTAAATGTGGAACAGGTCGTGCTGCATCTGCCCGACGATAAAGCCGAACTCCGGCAGGTAGCGCCCGAGGATGCCGTAGCGGTTCATCCGCCGCAGGTTGCGGTGGATGCCGATCTTGCACTTGAACAGTTCGATAAACAGGCTGGTGTTGCGGATGTCGTTACGAAACTCGTCATCGATCAGGTGACGGTTTTCCCGCAGAAGGCGGATGGTGTCGGCACGCACGCCTTTGATTTCTGGCTGCTGGGCCATCAGCACGAAGATTTCCAGCATGGCGAATGGCGTGCGGCGGAACACGTTGTCGTTGCGCGCTTCGATATAGCCATCGTGCAGTTGGAAGCGCGCATTGATCGGTTGCGGCGGCGCTTCGTCTTCGGGGGCCAGGATCACTTCTTCGAAGTGCTGGATGATCAGGTCGCTGAGCTGGGCAATGCTCATCACCACCCGGTAATACTGCTGCATGAAGCTTTCGATGCTGGTCTTCGCATCTTCGCCTTCAAACCCCAGCAGGGTGGCGATGGAGCGCTGGTGGTCGAACAGCAGGCGGTCCTCGGAGCGCCCGGCAAGCATGTGCAGGGCGTAGCGCACTTTCCACAGGAATTCCTGGGACGAGGCCAGCAGGGCGTTTTCGCTCTCCACCAGAAAACCCTCGCCGGCCAGGGCACGCAGGTTCAAGGTGCCATACTGGCGGCGGGCGACCCACAAAATTGTCTGGATATCGCGCAGCCCGCCCGGCGAGCCTTTGACGTTGGGTTCCAGGTTGTATTCGGTGTCGTTGTACTTGTGGTGGCGGGCCTTTTGCTCGGCGCGCTTGGCCAGGAAGAAGTCCTTGCTCGGCCACATGTGGGCGGTGCTGGTGACTTCGAGCATGCGCTGGCGCAGGCGCTCGGGGCCGCAGATGGTGCGGCTTTCCATCAGGTTGGTGACCACCGTCAGGTCGGCGCGGGCCTCTTCTGCGCACTCGTCCACCGAGCGTACGCTCTGGCCAACTTCCAGGCCGATGTCCCACAGCAGCGTCAGAAACCGCTCGATGGAGTCGCGAAACATCTCATGGTCGGCGCTGTCCAGCAGGATCAGCAGGTCGATATCGGAATAGGGGTGCAACTCGCCACGCCCGTAGCCGCCGACCGCCACCAGCGCGATATCCGCCTCGGCGCTCCAACTGAACTGTTCCCAGGCCTTTTGCAGGATGTTGTCGACGAACCAGGCGCGGTCCTCGATCAGCCGACGGATGTCGCGGCCACTGCGAAAGCGCGCATCGAGCACCTCGCGCGCCTGGCGGATCGCCTTCTTGAACGCGGCGATGGGGCTTGCCTTCAGTGCCAGTTCGGCCTGGAACTGGCCACGGTCGAAGAGTTCGGGATCCACCTGGGGCATCGATCGGCTTTCCTTTCTATCTATCAGTCAGTCACAACACGGTTGGGGAAAACCTGGGCCACCCTTACGCCGAAGCTGCACCCGAAGTGCGCGGGATGGTGTCATCGGCGCGCAGGGTGAAGATCTCGTAGCCGGTTTCGGTGACCAGCAGGGTGTGTTCCCACTGGGCCGAGAGCTTGCGGTCCTTGGTGATGGCGGTCCAGCCGTCGCCCAATACCTTGGTGTCTGCCTTGCCCTGGTTGATCATCGGTTCGATGGTAAAGGTCATGCCGGCCTTGAGTTCCATGCCGGTGCCGGCGCGGCCGTAGTGCAGAATCTGCGGTTCTTCGTGGAAGACGGTACCGATGCCGTGGCCGCAGAACTCGCGCACCACCGAGAAGCCGTTCTTTTCGGCGTGCTTCTGGATCACTTCACCAATATCGCCCAGGCGGCAGCCGGGCTTGACGATCTCGATGGCCTTGTACATGCATTCCTGGGTCACCTGGGACAGGCGCTCGGCCCAGACCGGCACGGTGCCGACGTGGAACATGCGGCTGGTGTCGCCGAAGTAGCGGTCCTTGATCACGGTAACGTCGATGTTGAGGGTGTCGCCATCCTTCAACGGCTTGTCACCCGGAATGCCGTGGCACACCACATGGTTGACCGAGGTGCAGATCGACTTGGGGAAGCCTTTGTAGTTCAGCGGGGCTGGGATGGCTTTTTGCACATTGACGATATAGTCATGGCAGATCTGGTTCAGTTCTTCGGTGGTGACGCCGGGCTTGACGTGTTCGGCAATCATTTCCAGCACGTCGGCGGCCAGTTTGCCGGCGATACGCATGCCGGCGATGTCTTCGGCGGTTTTCAAACTAACGGTCATACAGGCTCTCTCTAGCGACAGGCGCTGAAATCAATACGGTTCACGGGCGTGCGACACAAGGTTGCCAATTCGCACAGGCCACAAAAAACGCGATTCTAACAGACGCGGGCGGCAAACCATGAGCCCCTGACGATCGCTTCTCTCTATAGAGTGGGGCTAAATCGACGCTATTCAAAGGGTTGGGGCGGGGCGGCTCAAGGCAAATGTGATTGCGGGTTCCGTTTTTGCCCTGGCTGTGGTATAAAATGCGCCGCTTTCCGGGGATGCCCCGTAGAGCTTAAATCCACACACGTGTCGACACGATGACCTGGGTGCCGGAGGCCTTGAAGCCGCTGGTTGGTCATTGGGATACGTGGAGGCCAAACCCGACTTATTAAGGAACTATCATGTCCCAAGTCAACATGCGCGATATGCTGAAGGCCGGTGTGCACTTCGGTCACCAGACCCGTTACTGGAACCCGAAAATGGGTAAGTACATTTTCGGCGCGCGTAACAAGATTCACATTATCAACCTTGAAAAAACCCTGCCAATGTTCAACGAAGCGCTGACTTTCGTAGAGCGTCTGGCCCAGGGCAAAAACAAGATCCTGTTCGTCGGCACCAAGCGTTCCGCTGGCAAGATCGTTGCTGAAGAAGCAGCACGTTGCGGTTCGCCGTACGTCGATCACCGCTGGTTGGGCGGCATGCTGACCAACTTCAAAACCATCCGTGCTTCCATCAAGCGTCTGCGTGACCTTGAAGTGCAAGCCGAAGACGGTACTTTCGCTAAGCTGACCAAGAAAGAGGCGCTGATGCGCACTCGCGACCTGGAAAAGCTCGATCGTTCCCTGGGTGGTATCAAGGACATGGGCGGTCTGCCTGACGCGCTGTTCGTTATCGACGTTGATCACGAGCGCATCGCGATCACCGAAGCCAACAAGCTGGGCATCCCTGTTATCGGCGTAGTCGATACCAACAGCAGCCCGGAAGGCGTTGACTACATCATCCCAGGCAACGATGACGCAATCCGCGCTATCCAGCTGTACATGGGTTCGATGGCTGACGCTGTAATCCGTGGTCGCAACCACGTTGCTGGTGGTACCGAGCAGTTCGTCGAAGAAGCTCCGGTAGCCGCAGCTGAGTAATTGACGCCCTGGCGTTGACTCAGTAAGCAAAAAGGGGGCTTGGCCCCCTTTTTGCCACCTCGAAAACCGTTTGTTGGCGCCCATTTGTGGCAGCGCATCCTTACTCTGTAACGTGCAGCGGCCTACAACGGAGATTCGGGAAGAATTGATCCCCCGTTCGATCGGGTGGAATGGTTGAAAACCTATCCAAGAGGAATTTGAAAATGGCAGCAATTACTGCAGCGTTGGTTAAAGAACTGCGTGAGCGTACTGGCGAAGGCATGATGGACTGCAAGAAGGCCCTGGAAAAGGCTGACGGCGACATCGAAAAAGCCATTGATGACATGCGTGCTTCCGGCGCCATCAAGGCTGCCAAGAAAGCAGGCAACGTGGCTGCTGAAGGCGCTATCGCTCTGAAAACTGACGGCAAAGCCGCCGTTCTGCTGGAAGTGAACTCGCAGACCGACTTCCTGGCTCTGCAGGATGACTTCAAGGCATTTGTTGCCGCCAGCGTTGAAAAAGCGTTCGCCGACAAACTGACTGACGTCGCTCCGCTGATCGAAGCTCAAGAAGCTGCGCGCCTGGTGCTGGTCGGCAAGGTTGGCGAAAACGTCAATATCCGTCGCCTGGTTCGCGTTGAAGGCGACGTGGTGGGTGGTTACCTGCACGGTAACAAGATCGGTGTTGCAGTTGTCCTCAAAGGCGGCGACATTGAGCTGGCGAACGATATCGCTATGCACGTAGCGGCCAGCAACCCTGAGTTCCTGCTGCCTTCGGAAGTTTCTGCCGAAGCGATAGAGCGTGAAAAAGCTGTGTTCCTGCAGCTGAACGAAGAAAAAATCAAAGGCAAGCCAGAAAACATTGTTGAGAACATGGTCAAGGGCCGTATCAGCAAGTTCCTGGCTGAAGCAAGCCTGGTTGAGCAGGCGTTCGTCAAGAACCCTGAAATCAAGGTTGGCGAACTGGCTAAGAAAGCCGGTGCTGAAATCGTTTCCTTCACCTACTTCAAGGTAGGCGAAGGCATCGAGAAGCCGGTCGACAACTTCGCTGAAGAAGTTGCTGCCCAGCTGGCTGCCGCCAAGCAATAAGACAGTTTTCAACTGTCGCCCGAAAGAGGCTGCCCGCTCACGCGCGCAGCCTCTTTTCAAATGGGAAGGCTAATTTTATTTGGCTTCCCCTCGGAACTGGCTTACAAAGCCGTGTTCCGATGGCGCTGTGATAGCGTCCAGCTAGAGTGAACGCAAGCCGTAAACGGCTCGCCAAGAATTTTTTAAAAAATACGCCGCAGGAGAGATTCGCAATGGCTCAGCAGGGCAGTGGTTATCAGGCTCGCTATAAACGCATTCTACTCAAGCTCAGCGGCGAGGCCCTGATGGGCTCGGAAGAGTTCGGGATCGACCCAAAGGTGCTTGACCGCATGGCGCTTGAAGTCGGCCAATTGGTCGGTATCGGTGTTCAGGTGGGTCTGGTGATCGGTGGCGGCAACCTGTTCCGCGGTGCGGCACTGAGCGCTGCCGGCATGGACCGAGTCACCGGCGACCACATGGGCATGCTGGCCACTGTGATGAACGCCCTGGCCATGCGCGACGCCCTGGAGCGTGCCAATATCTCGGCCATCGTGATGTCGGCTATTTCCATGGTTGGCGTGACCGATCACTACGATCGCCGCAAGGCCATGCGTCACCTGAATGCCAAGGAAGTGGTGATCTTCGCTGCCGGCACCGGCAACCCGTTCTTCACCACCGATTCGGCCGCGTGCCTGCGCGCTATCGAAATCGATGCCGATGTGGTGCTGAAGGCGACCAAGGTGGATGGCGTATACACTGCAGATCCATTCAAAGACCCGCATGCCGAGAAGTTCGATCATCTGACCTACGATGAAGTGCTGGATCGCAAGCTGGGTGTGATGGACCTGACGGCTATTTGCCTGTGCCGCGACCACAACATGCCGCTGCGCGTATTTAACATGAACAAGCCCGGCGCCCTGCTGAATATCGTACACGGCGGCGCGGAAGGGACTCTGATCGAGGAAGGCCAACAATGATCAACGAAATCAAGAAAGACGCTCAAGAGCGTATGCACAAATCCCTGGAGTCTCTGAACCATGCATTTGGTCAGATTCGTACCGGCAAGGCTCACCCAAGCATCCTGGGTAGCGTGATGGTGCCGTACTACGGCACAGACACCTCGATCACGCAGGTGGCCAACATCACCGTGAAAGACTCGCGCACCCTGCAAGTCGTGGCCTTTGAGCGCAACATGCTCGGCGCTGTCGACAAAGCTATCCAGAGCGCCGGCCTGAACCTCAACCCGACCAACCTGGGCGAGTTGCTGCTGATCTCCATGCCTGCCCTGACCGAGGAAACCCGCAAGGGCTTCACCAAACAGGCGCGCAGTGCGGCTGAAGATGCACGTGTTGCCGTGCGCAACATCCGTCGCGATGCCTTGGGTGACCTGAAAAAACTGGTCAAGGACAAGGAAATCAGCGAGGACGAAGAGCGCCGTGCCGTTGCCGATATCGACAAGCTGACCAAGGATGCGGAGGCCCAGATCACCAAGGCCACCGAAGAAAAAGAAAAGGACCTGATGGCCGTATAAGGGGTCAGGACGCCTTCATGGAAAAGACCAAGCAGACTGTGCCCTCTGTGGTGCCGCGCCATGTCGCGATCATCATGGATGGGAATAATCGCTGGGCGAAAAAACGCTTTATGCCGGGTGTTGCCGGGCATAAAGCGGGTGTCGATGCGGTGCGCGCTGTCATCGAAGTGTGTGCCGAGGCCAAGGTCGAAGTGCTGACGCTGTTTGCCTTTTCCAGTGAGAACTGGCAAAGGCCCGCCGAAGAAGTGACGGCCTTGATGGACCTGTTCTTCAAGGCGCTGCGTCGCGAGGCCAAGCGCCTCAACGAGAACAACATCTGCCTGCGCATCATTGGTGACCGCTCCCGGTTCCATCCGGAACTGCAAACGGCCATGCGTGAAGCCGAGGCCATTACTGCCGGCAGCAACCGCTTTGTGCTGCAAATCGCAGCCAATTACGGTGGCCAGTGGGACATCGCCCAGGCTGCGCAGCGACTGGCTCGCGAGGTACAGGCCGGTCATCTGCGCCCCGACGACATTACGCCCGAACTGTTGCAAACCTGTCTGGTAACCGGTGACCTGCCGTTGCCGGATTTGTGCATCCGTACCGGTGGCGAGCATCGCATCAGCAATTTCCTGCTGTGGCAGCTAGCCTATACCGAGTTGTACTTCTCCGACCTGTTCTGGCCGGACTTCAAACACGATGCCATGCGCAATGCGCTGGCCGATTTCGCTTCCCGTCAGCGTCGCTTCGGTAAAACGAGCGAGCAGATCGAAGCTGGAGCCCGGGTTTAAATGCTTAAACAACGAATCATCACGGCACTGATCCTGCTGCCGATTGCCTTGTGCGGTTTTTTCCTGCTCGAGGGTTCCGGCTTTGCGCTGTTTATCGGCCTGGTCGTAAGCCTGGGCGCCTGGGAATGGGCGCGTCTGGCGGGGTTCAGCGAGCAATTGCCGCGTGTGGTGTACGCCGTGATCGTCGCGCTGCTGCTGTTCCTGATGTACATCCTGCCTGATCTCGCGCCCTGGGTGCTGGGGGCGTCGGTACTGTGGTGGGCCTTGGCGACTTTCCTGGTGCTGACCTATCCGCGCACCAGTGGCAAGTGGTCCAGTGTGGCCTGCAAGTTGGTGATCGGCTTGCTGATCCTGCTGCCGGCCTGGCAAGGGCTGGTGGAAATCAAGCGTTTCCCGAATGGCAATGAATTGATCCTGGCGGTCATGGTGCTGGTCTGGGGCGCCGACATTGGCGCCTACTTTTCGGGCCGTGCCTTTGGCAAGCGTAAACTTGCGCCCGCCGTCAGCCCGGGCAAGAGCTGGGAAGGCGTATACGGCGGTCTGGCCCTGACGCTGCTGATTGCGCTGGTGGTCGGTGTGTTGCGCGATTGGTCGGTGAAGGAGATTTTCCTGGCTCTGCTGGGGACTGCCGTCGTCGTGTTCATTTCGGTGGTGGGCGACCTCACCGAAAGCATGTTCAAGCGCCAGGCCGGGATCAAGGACAGCAGCAACCTGCTGCCAGGTCATGGCGGCGTGCTGGATCGTATCGACAGCCTCACCGCAGCGTTGCCGATCTTTGCCGTGTTGCTGTGGATGATCGCATCTTGAGCCGTCTGCAGCAGGTTACCGTGCTGGGCGCGACAGGCTCGGTCGGGCTGAGCAGCCTGGATGTGATCGCTCGTCATCCTGATCGTTACCAGGTGTTTGCCCTGACCGGCTTCACGCGCATGAGTGAATTGCTGGCGTTATGCGTGCGCCACTCTCCGCGTTTTGCGGTGGTGCCGCAGGCCGCTGCTGCCCGTAGCTTGCAGGATGACCTGCGGGCTGCCGGCCTTGCCACCCAGGTATTGGTGGGGGAAGAGGGGTTGTGCCAGGTGTCTGCGGATGCCGAAGTGGATACTGTCGTGGCCGCAATCGTCGGGGCGGCGGGTTTGCGCCCGACACTGGCTGCAGTCGACGCGGGCAAAAAGATCCTGCTGGCCAATAAAGAAGCCCTGGTCATGTCCGGTGCGCTCTTCATGCAAGCCGTGCGCAAGAGTGGTGCGGTCCTGTTGCCCCTCGACAGCGAGCACAACGCAATCTTCCAGTGCATGCCCGCTGATTTTGCCCGCGGCTTGAGCCAGGTTGGTGTGCGCCGGATTTTGCTGACGGCGTCCGGTGGCCCCTTCCGGCAAACTCCTCTGGATGAGTTGGAGCATGTATCGCCAGACCAGGCGTGTGCGCACCCGAACTGGTCCATGGGGCGCAAGATCTCCGTGGATTCGGCGAGCATGATGAACAAGGGCCTGGAGCTGATCGAGGCCTGCTGGCTGTTCGATGCGCGGCCTGATCAAGTGGAGGTGGTGATCCACCCGCAAAGTGTGATTCATTCCCTGGTGGATTATGTGGATGGCTCGGTATTGGCGCAGTTGGGCAACCCTGATATGCGCACACCGATCGCCAATGCCCTGGCTTGGCCGGAGCGGATCGATTCTGGTGTGGCGCCGTTGGACCTGTTTGCAGTTGCGCGCCTGGATTTCCAGGCGCCGGACGAAGAGCGCTTTCCATGCCTGCGTCTGGCCCGGCAGGCGGCTGAGGCGGGTAACAGCGCGCCGGCCATGCTCAATGCAGCCAATGAGGTGGCCGTGGCAGCGTTTCTCGAACGGCGCATCCGCTTTCCGCAGATCGCGAGTATCATCGAGGACGTTCTGGATCTCGAGCCGGTAGTGGCGGTGAATGACCTGGGAGCGGTGTTCGAGGCTGATACCAAGGCTCGGGTCCTGGCCGAGCAATGGCTGGACCGCAACGCGCGTCAGGCTGTGGGCGGTTAAGCGCCTTCAGGCATTGGATTGAAATGCGGAGAAATTAGATGAGTGCGCTCTACATGATTGTCGGCACCCTGGTTGCTCTGGGTGTGCTGGTTACCTTCCACGAATTCGGCCACTTTTGGGTGGCGCGTCGTTGCGGCGTCAAGGTATTGCGCTTTTCCGTCGGTTTCGGCATGCCGCTGGTGCGCTGGCACGACCGTCGCGGCACCGAGTTCGTGATCGCCGCCATCCCGTTGGGTGGCTACGTGAAGATGCTCGATGAGCGCGAAGGCGAAGTGCCTGCGGACCAGTTGGACCAATCCTTCAATCGCAAGACCGTTCGTCAGCGTATCGCCATCGTGGCCGCCGGCCCGATTGCCAACTTCCTGTTGGCGATGGTGTTTTTCTGGGTCCTTGCCATGCTGGGCAGCCAGCAAGTGCGTCCGGTCATCGGTGCGGTCGAGGCGGGGAGCATGGCGGCCAAGGCTGGCCTGGTGGCTGGGCAGGAAATTGTTTCCATTGATGGCGAGCCCACCACGGGTTGGGGCGCGGTCAATTTGCAATTGGTGCGTCGACTGGGCGAGAGCGGTACCGTCAATGTAGTGGTGCGCGAACAGGACTCCAGTGCCGAAAGCCCACGTGAGCTGGCTTTGGACCATTGGCTTAAAGGCGCCGACGAGCCGGACCCGATCAAATCCCTGGGCATTCGTCCGTGGCGTCCGGCGTTGCCGCCAGTGCTCGCCGAGTTGGACCCTAAAGGCCCGGCCCAGGCTGCTGGCCTGAAAACCGGCGACCGCCTGTTGGCTCTCGATGGCCAGGCACTGGGCGACTGGCAGCAAGTGGTCGACCAGGTGCGTGTACGGCCTGATACCAAAATTGTGCTGAAAGTTGAGCGCGAAGGTGCTCAAATCGACGTCCCCGTGACCTTGTCGGTTCGTGGGGAGGCCAAGGCCGCCGGGGGTTACCTGGGTGCCGGGGTCAAAGGTGTCGAGTGGCCGCCATCGATGGTGCGAGAGGTCAGCTTCGGGCCGTTGGCGGCGATTGGAGAGGGTGCGAAACGCACTTGGACCATGAGCGTGCTGACCCTCGAATCCCTCAAGAAAATGTTGTTCGGCGAGCTCTCGGTAAAAAACTTGAGTGGACCGATAACCATTGCTAAAGTGGCGGGCGCTTCTGCCCAGTCGGGTGTCGCGGATTTCCTGAATTTCCTGGCTTATCTGAGTATCAGCCTTGGAGTTCTGAATTTGCTGCCCATTCCAGTATTGGATGGGGGGCATCTGCTGTTTTATCTGGTCGAGTGGGTGCGTGGTCGCCCCTTGTCGGATCGGGTGCAGGGTTGGGGGATACAGATCGGTATCAGTTTGGTGGTCGGGGTGATGTTGTTAGCTCTGGTCAACGATCTGGGACGACTGTAACGCTTCGCTGAATTGCGAATCTGCCGCATTTTGCGGCAGTTTGTTTATTGCCAGTTGGAATAAGAAAGGACTTCATGAAACGTCTGCTGCTAACTGCGGTTCTCACCGTATTGATGATCGCCGAAGTTCACGCCGAGTCCTTCACCATCTCCGATATTCGCGTCAACGGCCTCCAGCGGGTTTCCGCGGGTAGCGTCTTTGGTGCCTTGCCGTTGAACGTCGGGGAACAGGCTGATGATCGTCGCCTGGTGGAATCCACTCGTGCGCTGTTCAAAACCGGGTTCTTTCAAGATATCCAACTGGGTCGCGAAGGCAATGTCCTGGTCATCACCGTCGTCGAGCGTCCTTCTGTCGCGAGCATCACGATCGAAGGTAACAAGGCCATTTCCACTGAAGACCTGATGAAGGGTCTGAAACAGTCGGGTCTGGCCGAGGGCGAGATCTTCCAGCGCGCCACCCTTGAAGGTGTGCGTAACGAGCTGCAACGCCAGTACGTTGCCCAGGGTCGCTATTCCGCGAGCGTTGAGACGGAAGTGATTCCGCAGCCGCGTAACCGCGTAGGCCTGAAGGTCAATATCAACGAAGGCACCGTGGCGGCCATCCAGCACATCAACGTGGTGGGCAATACCAAATTCGCCGACGAAGACTTGATCGACCTGTTCGAACTCAAGACCACCAACTGGTTGTCGTTCTTCAAGAACGATGACAAGTACGCCCGTGAAAAACTTTCCGGTGACCTGGAACGCCTGCGTTCCTACTACCTGGACCGTGGCTACATCAACATGGACATCGCTTCGACCCAGGTGTCCATCACCCCGGACAAGAAGCACGTCTACATTACGGTCAACGTCAACGAAGGCGAGAAGTACAAGGTTCGTGACGTCAAGCTCAGCGGTGACCTGAAAGTGCCTGAAGACCAGGTCAAGTCTCTGCTGCTGGTCCAGAAGGACCAGGTGTTCTCGCGCAAGCTGATGACCACTACCTCAGAACTGATCACCCGTCGCCTGGGTAACGAAGGCTACACCTTCGCCAACGTCAACGGCGTGCCGACTCCGAACGATGAAGACCACACCGTCGACATCACCTTCGTCGTCGACCCGGGCAAGCGTGCCTACGTCAACCGTATCAACTTCCGTGGCAACACCAAATCCTCGGACGAAGTGCTGCGTCGTGAAATGCGCCAGATGGAAGGCGGTTGGGCGTCGACTTACCTGATCGACCAATCCAAGACTCGTCTCGAACGCCTGGGCTTCTTCAAGGAAGTCAACGTCGAAACCCCGGCCGTACCGGGCGTGGATGACCAGGTTGACGTGAACTACGCCGTTGAAGAGCAAGCCTCGGGTTCGATCACCGCCAGTGTCGGTTTCGCACAGAGCGCCGGTTTGATCCTGGGTGGTTCGATCACGCAGAACAACTTCCTGGGTACCGGTAACCGTGTGTCCATCGGCCTGACCCGAAGCGAATACCAGAGCCGATACAACTTCGGTTACACCGACCCCTACTGGACTGCAGACGGTGTGAGCCTGGGCTACAACGCCTTCTACCGCACCACCGACTACAAAGACCTCGATGTTGACGTTGCAAGCTATGCGATCGACAGCCTCGGCGCTGGTGTCAACGTGGGTTATCCGATCAGTGAGACCTCGCGTCTGACGTTCGGCCTGACCGCTCAGCAGGATGAAATCAAGACCGGTGTGTACACCGTGGACGAGATCTTCGACTTCACCCGCCGTGAAGGCGACAAGTTCCTGAACTTCAAGGCGTCTGCCGGCTGGTCCGAGTCGACCCTGAACAAAGGCGTACTGGCAACCCGTGGCCACTCCCAGAGCCTGACCGCGGAAGTCACCACGCCGGGCAGCGACCTGTCGTTCTTCAAGCTCGACTACCGCGGCCAGTTGTTCCAGCCGTTGAGCGATAATTACACCATGCGCCTGCACACCGAGCTGGGCTATGGCGACGGTTATGGTTCGACCAATGGCCTGCCGTTTTATGAAAATTACTACGCGGGTGGCTTCAACTCGGTACGTGGTTTCAAGGACAGCACCCTCGGCCCACGTGGTACTCCGAGCCGCGGTTTCGCTCAGACGGGTAACCAGGGCACAGTGGCTGACTCGGACAACGATCCGCTGCCGTTCGGTGGTAACGTGCTGATCCAGGGTGGTGCGGAAATTCTGTTCCCGCTGCCGTTCGTCAAAGACCAGCGTTCCCTGCGAACTTCGGTCTTCTGGGACGTGGGTAATGTGTTCGACTCCAAGTGCGACCAGATCACCAACCCGAGTGGCGTGAAGTCCAACACCCAGTGCAACGACGTGAGCCTGAGCAACATGGCCAGCTCCGTCGGCGTGGGTGTGACCTGGGTGACTGCGTTGGGCCCGTTGAGCTTTGCTCTGGCCATGCCGATCAAGAAACCGGATAACGCTGAAACCCAGATTTTCCAATTCTCCCTTGGCCAGACGTTCTAAGCGTCTGACCTAAGATAACGACAACGGATTCTGTAGGAGTACATCGTGCGTAAGTTGACTCAATTGGTCCTGCTGGCCACTGTGCTGGTAACCACCCCGGCCTTCGCCGAAATGAAAATTGCCGTGCTGAACTATCAGATGGCTTTGCTTGAATCCGACGCGGCCAAGAAGTACGCCGTGGATGCCGAGAAGAAATTCGGTCCGCAACTGACCAAGCTTAAAACCCTGGAAAGCAGCGCCAAGGGCATCCAGGACCGCCTGGTTGCCGGTGGCGACAAGATGCAGCAGGGCGAGCGCGAGCGTCTGGAGCTTGAATTCAAGCAAAAGGCCCGTGACTACCAGTTCCAGTCCAAGGAACTGAACGAAGCCAAGGCAGTTGCCGACCGCGAAATGCTCAAGCAGCTCAAGCCGAAACTCGACAGCGCCGTGGAAGAAGTCATCAAGAAGGGTGCCTTTGACCTGGTGTTCGAGCGTGGCGCCGTGATTGACGTCAAGCCTCAATACGACATCACCCGCCAGGTGATCGAGCGCATGAACCAGCTGAAGTAAACCATGACCGCGACTATCAAGCTTGGCGAGTTGGCCGAGTTCCTGGGGGCCACCTTGCGTGGCTCCCCGGAGAAAGAAATCACTGGGCTAGCCACCTTGCAGGAGGCTGGCCCAGCTCAGTTGAGCTTCCTCGCAAATCCTCAATACCGTAAGTACCTGGTCGATTGCCAAGCCGCAGCCGTGTTGCTGAAGGCCGCAGACGCCGAAGGGTTTGTCGGGGATGCGCTGGTGGTGGCCGACCCCTACCTGTCTTACGCGAAAGCATCACACCTGTTCGATCCCAAGCCTAAGGCGGCGGGCGGTATTCACCCGTCAGCGGTGATCGCCGAGGATGCCCAGGTGGATCCTGCGGCGAGCATTGGTGCTTTTGCGGTGATCGAAAGTGGCGCGCGTATTGGCGCTGGCGTCACCGTCGGCGCACATTGCTTCATTGGCGCGCGTTGCGTAATCGGCGCCGATGGCTGGCTGGCGCCTCGCGTTACCCTTTATCACGATGTGCGTATTGGGCAGCGGGTGGTCATTCAGTCGGGCGCGGTGATCGGTGGTGAAGGCTTTGGCTTTGCCAATGCCAAAGGTGTCTGGCACAAGATTGCCCAGGTTGGCGGCGTATTGATCGGCGACGACGTGGAAATCGGGGTCAACACTGCTGTCGATCGCGGGGCCCTGGCCGATACCGTGATTGGCAATGGCGTGAAGCTCGACAACCAGATTCAGATCGCCCATAACGTGCAGATTGGCGATCACACCGCCATGGCGGCCTGCGTGGGGATCTCCGGCAGCACCAAGATCGGCAAGCATTGCATGCTTGCCGGTGGCGTGGGGCTGGTGGGGCATATCGATATTTGCGACAACGTCTTCATCACTGGCATGACCATGGTCACTCACTCGATTACCGAGCCAGGGGCTTATTCATCCGGTACCGCCATGCAGCCTGCAGCTGAATGGCGCAAGAGTGCGGCGCGTCTGAGACAGCTCGACGACATGGCGCGACGTCTCAAACAGCTGGAAAAGCGTGTTGGGGACGTGACCCCTGGCGGTAATGCTTCATCAGAAGGCTGATACCATTTCCATATCAAGTGTGCACAGCCGATAGACTGCCTCCTTGATTTGCTAGCGGGGCGTGCTTTTAGTTCGCCCGCCCCCAATCTTTATTACAGGCTTCCCCCCGAAATGATGGACATCAACGAGATTCGCGAATACCTGCCTCACCGTTACCCGTTCCTGCTGGTGGACCGTGTAGTGGACCTCAATGTTGAGGAAAAGCGCATTCGTGCCTACAAGAATGTCAGCATCAACGAACCGTTTTTCAATGGCCACTTTCCTGCGCATCCCATCATGCCGGGCGTGTTGATCATCGAAGCAATGGCCCAGGCTGCCGGTATCCTTGGTTTCAAAATGCTCGACCTCAAGCCTGCCGACGGCACGCTTTACTATTTCGTGGGCTCCGACAAGTTGCGTTTCCGCAACCCGGTCACCCCGGGTGACCAGCTGATCCTGGAAGCCAAGTTCATCAGCTGCAAGCGCCAGATCTGGAAGTTCGAATGCCAGGCTTCGGTGGATGGCAAGCCGGTGTGCTCTGCCGAGATCATCTGTGCGGAACGCAAACTATGAGTTTGATTGACCCTCGCGCAATCATCGATCCGTCGGCCGTACTGGCCGCCGACGTTGAGGTCGGCCCTTGGTCGATCGTCGGCGCAGGTGTGGAAATCGGCGAGGGGACTGTCATCGGGCCGCATGTGATCCTTAAAGGTCCGACCCGCATTGGCAAACACAATCGTATCTACCAGTTTTCCTCGGTAGGCGAAGACACCCCGGACATGAAGTACAAGGGTGAAGAAACGCGCCTGGTAATCGGTGACCACAACATCATCCGTGAAGGCGTGACCATTCACCGTGGCACCGTGCAGGACCGGGCCGAGACCACGCTGGGCGATCACAACCTGGTGATGGCCTATGCGCATATCGGCCACGACAGCGTGATTGGCAACCACTGCATCCTGGTCAACAACACCGCGTTGGCCGGGCATGTGCATGTGGATGACTGGGCGATCCTGTCTGGTTTCACCCTGGTGCATCAGTATTGCCATATCGGCGCCCACAGCTTTTCCGGCATGGGCACGGCCATCGGCAAGGATGTGCCTGCCTTCGTCACGGTGTTTGGCAACCCGGCCGAAGCCCGCAGCATGAACTTTGAAGGCATGCGCCGTCGCGGGTTCAGCGATGACGCAATCCAGGCCCTGCGCCGCGCCTACAAGACGGTTTACCGTCACGGGCTGACGGTTGAACAGGCCCTCGCCGAACTGGCTGAGCCTGCAGCGTCGTTCCCGGAAGTCGCGGTGTTTCGTGACTCGATCCAGGCGTCGACTCGCGGCATCACCCGCTGATCATGGCCAAGTTACGTATCGCATTGGTCGCCGGAGAAGCTTCCGGCGATATTCTCGGCGCCGGCTTGATGCGGGCCCTCAAGGTCCAACACCCCGCCATCGAATTTATCGGTGTCGGTGGCCCGTTGATGCAGGCCGAAGGCCTCACCTCCTACTTCCCGATGGAGCGCCTCTCGGTCATGGGCTTGGTGGAAGTGCTGGGGCGCCTGCGTGAATTGCTCGCTCGCCGTAAGCTGCTGATCAAGACATTGATCGAAGAAAAGCCCGACGTCTTTATCGGTATCGATGCCCCGGATTTCACCCTCAACATCGAACTCAAGTTGCGCCAGGCCGGGATCAAGACGGTGCATTATGTCAGCCCGTCCGTATGGGCATGGCGGCAAAAGCGTGTGCTGAAGATCCGTGAAGGCTGCGACCTGATGCTGACCCTGCTGCCGTTCGAAGCGCGGTTCTACGAAGAAAAGGGCGTGCCGGTGCGGTTTGTTGGCCACACCCTGGCCGATGCCATTCCTTTGCAGGCTGATCGCGCCGCAGCGCGTGCCGAGCTGGGTTTGCCCGATGGACCGCTGGTCGCGCTGATGCCGGGCAGTCGGGGTGGCGAAGTCGGACGCCTGGGCAGCGTGTTTTTTGATGCTGCCGAACGTCTTCAAGCGCTCAAGCCGGGTATTCGGTTTGTGCTGCCGTGCGCCAGCCCGCAGCGTCGCGCACAAATTGAAACACTGCTGGAAGGGCGCAACCTGCCGTTGACCCTGCTCGACGGCCAGTCGCACCTGGCCCTGGCCGCCTGTGATGCCGTATTGATCGCCTCGGGCACCGCCACCCTGGAAGCCTTGTTGTATAAGCGTCCGATGGTGGTGGCCTATCGTCTGGCGCCGCTGACCTACTGGATACTCAAGCGGATGGTCAAAAGCCCATATATTTCCTTGCCCAATCTGCTGGCCCAGCGGTTGTTGGTGCCAGAATTGTTGCAGGACGATGCTACGCCCGAAGCGCTTGCGCAAACGCTACTACCCTTGATTGACGGCGGCGAAGAGCAGACCCGTGGTTTCGACGATATTCACCGCACCCTGCGCCGTGATGCCTCGAACCAGGCGGCCGACGCCGTGCTGAACCTGATCGGCCATAAACAGGAAGCCTTATGAGCACGCAGATGGGCCTGGATTTCAGCCTGGTTGCAGAGGCCCACGAACTGGTGGCGGGCGTCGACGAAGTCGGGCGCGGCCCGTTGTGCGGTGCGGTCGTGACGGCCGCGGTGATCCTCGACCCGAACCGTCCGATCCTTGGCCTTAACGATTCGAAGAAGCTCACCGAAGCCCGTCGCGAAAAGCTCTACGACGAGATCTGTGAGAAAGCCCTGAGCTGGCATATCGCCCGGGCAGAAGTGGAAGAGATCGACGAACTGAACATCCTGCATGCCACCATGCTTGCCATGCAGCGTGCGGTTGAAGGGCTGCATATTACGCCTAAGCTGGCGATGATCGATGGCAACCGCTGCCCCAAACTGGCGATGCGCGCCGAGGCGGTGGTCCAGGGCGACAGCAAGGTGCCAGCCATCGCAGCGGCGTCGATTCTGGCCAAGGTCAGTCGCGACCGTGAAATGGCTGCTTTCGAATTGGTTTACCCCGGCTACGGCATGGGTGGCCACAAAGGCTACCCGACGCCCGTTCATCTGGAAGCCTTGGCGCGACTCGGCCCTACGCCTATCCATCGCCGCTCGTTCGCCCCGGTGCGCCAGGCTTATGAGCTGCGCGAGAGCCTCAGCGAGGTGTAGTCGCAAGGCTGATGTTTTGCTCGAGGCCCGGTACAATCCCGGGCCTTGTTGTTTCCATGTTACTGCACAGGATCACTATGCCGGCTTCATTCGTTCATCTACGCCTGCACACTGAATACTCCCTGGTCGACGGCCTCGTACGGATCAAACCGCTGGTCAAAACCCTGGTGGGCATGAACATGCCGGCGGTAGCGGTTACCGACCAGAACAACATGTGTTCGCTGGTCAAGTTCTACAAGAACGCCATGGGCGCCGGCATCAAACCGATCTGTGGCGCCGACCTGTGGCTGTCCAACAAGGACCCGGATAACCCGCTGAGCCGCATCAGCCTTTTAGCGATGAACGGCGTGGGTTATCGCAACCTCACCGAACTGATTTCCCGTGGCTTTATCGATGGCCAGCGCAATGGTTCGGTCATCATCGAGCGCGAGTGGGTAGCCGAAGCCAGCGAAGGCCTGATCATGCTTTCGGCCGCCAAAGAGGGCGAGATAGGTATCGCGCTGCTCGGCGGCAACCCACAGGACGCTGAAGTGCTGGCCCGCGAGTGGATGCAGGTGTTCCCTGACCGCTTCTACCTGGAAGTGCAGCGCACCAATCGGCCCAACGATGAAGAGCATCTGCACGCCGCCGTGGCCCTGGCCGACAAGCTGGGCGCGCCGCTGGTAGCGACCAACGATGTGCGCTTTATCAAGAAAGAAGATTTCGAAGCCCACGAAACCCGCGTGTGCATCGGCGAGGGCCGGGCCCTGGATGACCCGCGCCGCTCGAAGAACTACAGCGAAGAGCAATACCTCAAAAGCGCCGAGGAAATGGCCGAGCTGTTCAGCGACTTGCCTGAGGCCCTGGAAAACTCCGTCGAGATTGCCAAGCGCTGCAATATCGAAGTGAAGCTGGGCAAGCACTTCCTGCCCAACTTCCCGATTCCCGATGGCATGACCATCGACGAGTACTTTCGCAAGGTGTCGTTCGATGGCCTGGAAGAGCGGCTCAGCGTGCTGCTGCCAAAGGACACCACCGAAGACTACGAAGCCAAGCGCCAGGTCTACGTCGACCGGCTGAATTTCGAGCTGGATATCATCATCCAGATGGGGTTCCCCGGTTACTTCCTGATCGTGATGGACTTTATTCAGTGGGCCAAGAGCAACGGCGTACCGGTAGGTCCGGGCCGGGGGTCAGGCGCGGGCTCGCTGGTGGCCTATGTGCAGAAGATTACCGACCTCGACCCGTTGGAATATGACCTGCTGTTCGAACGTTTCCTGAACCCGGAGCGGGTTTCCATGCCCGACTTCGACGTCGACTTCTGCATGGACGGTCGCGACCGCGTGATCGAATACGTGGCCGAGAAATACGGCCGCAATGCGGTGAGCCAGATCATCACCTTCGGTTCCATGGCGGCCAAGGCGGTAATCCGCGACGTGGCTCGCGTACAAGGCAAGTCCTACGGCCTGGCCGACCGCCTGTCGAAGATGATCCCGTTCGAAGTCGGCATGACCCTGGAAAAAGCCTACGAGCAGGAAGAAATCCTGCGCGACTTTATCAAGGTCGACGAAGAAGCCGCCGAAATCTGGGACATGGCGCGCAAGCTCGAAGGCGTGGTGCGTAACGTCGGTAAACACGCCGGTGGCGTGGTGATCGCGCCCACCAAGCTCACTGACTTCTCGCCGATCTACTGCGATGAAGAAGGCGACGGCCTGGTGACCCAGTTCGACAAGGATGACGTGGAGGCGGCCGGCCTGGTGAAGTTCGACTTCCTCGGCCTGCGCACCTTGACGATCATCGACTGGGCGCTCAAGACCATCAACCGCGACCGCGCCAAGGTGGGCGAGGAGCCGCTGGATATCGCCTTCATCCCGCTGGATGACAAGCCGACCTACACCTTGCTGCAAAAAGCCGAGACCACTGCAGTGTTCCAGCTTGAGTCGCGCGGCATGAAAGAGCTGATCAAAAAGCTCAAGCCCGACTGCCTGGAAGACTTGATTGCACTGGTGGCCCTGTTCCGTCCGGGGCCGCTGCAATCGGGCATGGTGGATGACTTCATCAACCGTAAGCACGGCCGCGCCGAGCTGGCGTACCCGCACTCCGACTATCAGTACGAAGGGCTCAAGCCGGTACTGGCGCCGACCTACGGCATCATCCTGTATCAGGAACAGGTGATGCAGATCGCCCAGGTGATGGCCGGTTACACCCTTGGCGGCGCGGACATGCTGCGTCGTGCCATGGGTAAAAAGAAACCCGAGGAAATGGCCAAGCAACGCGGCGGTTTCATCGAAGGCTGCGCCACCAACAATATTGACGCAGACCTGGCCGGTAACATCTTCGACCTGGTGGAGAAGTTCGCCGGTTACGGCTTCAACAAATCCCACTCCGCCGCCTATGGCCTGGTGTCGTACCAGACGGCGTGGCTGAAAGCCCACTACCCGGCGCCGTTCATGGCGGCGGTACTCTCGGCGGATATGCACAACACCGACAAGGTCGTGACCTTGATCGAGGAAGTGCGCACCATGAAGCTGCGCCTCGACGCGCCGGACGTGAACGCCTCGGAGTTCAAGTTCACGGTGAACGACGAAGGCCGCATCATTTATGGCCTCGGCGCGATCAAGGGCGTGGGTGAGGGGCCGGTGGAAGCGATCACCGAAGCGCGTCAGGACGGGCCGTTCAAGGACCTGTTCGACTTCTGTGCGCGGGTCGACCTCAAGCGTATCAACAAACGTACCCTAGACGGCCTGATCCGCAGTGGCGCGCTGGACCGTCTTGGCCCGTATTTCCATGATGAGCCGAAGGCTTACCAGGCCAATATCGACCGTAACCGTGCCGTGTTGCTCACCGCCATGGAAGAAGCGATCAAGGCCGCCGAGCAGACCGCCCGTACCCATGACAGCGGCCACGCCGACCTGTTTGGTGGATTGTTCGTCGAAGAAGACGCGGATGTGTATGCCAACCACCGCAAAGCCAAGGAACTGACCCTCAAGGAGCGTCTCAAGGGCGAAAAAGACACCCTGGGCCTGTACCTCACCGGTCATCCGATTGACGAATACGAAGGCGAGATTCGCCGTTTCGCCCGTCAGCGCATCATCGACCTGAAGCCGGCCCGGGATACCCAGACCGTCGCCGGCATGATCATTGCCCTGCGGGTGATGAAAAACAAGAAGGGCGACAAGATGGGCTTCATCAGCCTCGATGACCGTTCGGGCCGCATCGAAGCGTCGCTGTTTGCCGACGCGTTCCACTCCGCCCAGTCGCTGCTGCAGACCGATGCCATGGTGGTGGTGGAAGGGGAGGTCAGCAACGACGACTTCTCCGGCGGCCTGCGTCTGCGCATCAAGCGCGTGATGAGCATGGAAGATGCACGGACCAACCTGGCCGAAAGCCTGCGCCTGAAGGTCAAGACTGAGGCGCTCAAGGGCGATCAGCTACGCTGGCTGGGTGACCTGCTCAAGCGCCACCGTGGCGCGTGCCCGGTGACCATGGAGTACACCGGCAACGACGCCAAGGCCATGTTGCAGTTCGGCGAGACCTGGCGAATCGATCCCGCTGACGGCTTGATTCAAGCATTGCGTGACCAGTTCGGCCGTGACAACGTCTTTCTCCAATACCGCTGATGGCCAGGCGCTTTCTTTTCCATGAAGAGCAGTCGCCTGATCTCGGCCAAACATTTAATCTCGACCTAAACGCGCCTCTCCCTTAAGGTAGGGCGCGAATAGACAACCGGCTGGCCAGGCACCCCTTGGCCGTCGACCCAAGACGGACGCTTATGAACCCGAATTTTCTTGATTTCGAACAGCCGATCGCTGACCTGCAAGCCAAGATCGAAGAGCTGCGCCTGGTCGGCAATGACAATTCGCTGAATATCGGCGATGAAATCGCTCGCCTGCAAGACAAGAGCAGCACGCTCACCGAAGACATCTTCGGCAAGCTGACCAGCTGGCAGATCGCGCGCCTGGCTCGCCACCCGCGCCGTCCGTACACACTGGACTATATTCAGCACATCTTCACTGAGTTCGACGAGTTGCATGGCGACCGCCACTTCTCCGACGACGCGGCCATCGTGGGCGGTATCGCTCGGTTGGACGACCAGCCGGTGATGGTGATCGGCCATCAAAAAGGCCGTGAAGTGCGCGAAAAAGTGCGTCGCAACTTCGGTATGCCGCGCCCGGAAGGCTACCGCAAGGCGTGCCGCCTGATGGAAATGGCCGAACGCTTCAAGATGCCAATCCTGACCTTCATCGACACCCCAGGTGCCTACCCGGGTATCGATGCCGAAGAGCGCAACCAGAGCGAAGCGATTGCCTGGAACCTGCGCGTCATGGCACGCCTCAAGACCCCAATCATTGCCACCGTGATCGGTGAAGGTGGTTCCGGCGGCGCACTGGCCATTGGCGTCTGCGACCAGTTGAACATGCTGCAATACTCGACCTACGCTGTCATCTCGCCGGAAGGTTGCGCTTCGATCCTGTGGAAAACCGCTGAGAAAGCGCCGGACGCTGCTGAAGCCATGGGCATCACCGCTGATCGCCTCAAAGGCCTGGGTATCGTTGACAAAGTCATCGCCGAGCCACTGGGCGGCGCTCACCGCGACCCGGCTGCTGCGGCCGCGACTATCCGCGCCGAGCTGGGCTCGCAACTGGCGATGCTCAAGAAGCTGGATAACGAAGCACTGCTGGCCCGTCGTTATGAGCGCTTGATGAGCTACGGCCTCTAACGTCGCTGAAGTACCCATGTGGGAGGGGGCTTGCCCCCGATTGCCGAGTGTCAGTCACAAAATTTCGTGACTGGTCCACCGCTATCGGGAGCAAGCCCCCTCCCACTTTTGCTTTGTGTATGCTGGTCAACGTATTCCAGGGTTGCGGCGGTACTATCTGATGAAGCCACTTTTATCCGCCAAGGTCCTGAACAGTCTGGCCGCCTGGCGCAACGCCCCGGCATGGCACGTCGCTTTTTCGGGTGGGCTCGATTCCACCGTCCTGCTGCATCTCTTGGCCGCTCTGGCAAACACTCCACCTCTGCGCGCTGTACATGTTCACCATGGCCTGCAAACTGCCGCTGACACCTGGCCCGGTCATTGTCAGCGTGTGTGTGACGGCTTAAACGTGCCCTTGCGGGTGATGCGCGTGCAGGTGCAGCCCGGCGCCAGCGTAGAACAGGCCGCGCGTGCTGCTCGTTATCAGGCCTTTGCCGAGGCGACCGGGGCAGGGGAGGTGCTGCTCACCGGTCAACATCGCGACGATCAGGCCGAAACCCTGTTGTTCCGCCTGTTGCGCGGCGCCGGGGTGCGTGGGCTTGCGGCGATGCCCGAGCATCGCGCTTTGGCGCAGGGGCATCTGGTGCGGCCGCTGCTGGATGTCACCCGTGTCGAGCTGGAAGCCTATGCCCGGGAACATCATCTAAAGTGGATTGAAGATCCTTCAAATGCTGATCCACGTTTCTCCCGCAATTACTTGCGGCACCGTGTCTTCCCCGTTTTGGCGCAGCGCTGGCCTCAAGTGGTGTCCAGCCTGGCCCGTACGGCTGAGCACCTGGGCGAAGCCCAGGGCTTGCTCGATGAGCTGGCGGCCATGGACCTGCAATGTGCCGATCAACCCTCGCGGTTTCCCTGGTTGCCCCTGCACTCCCTGGCCCTTGCACCGTTGCGCGAACTTTCCGAGGCGCGCCAGCGCAATGCGCTGCGCCATTGGCTGGCACCACTGACCCGCCTACCCGACAGCAACCACTGGGCCGGCTGGTATTCCCTGCGCGATGCCAAAGGCGATGCACACCCCCTGTGGCGTCTGGCCGACGGCGAGTTGCACCGTAGCGGCGAACGTATCTGGTGGCTGCCCTCCCTGTGGTCGGAATTTTCCGATGCGTCGGTGAACTGGCCAGACCCGCAAAAACCACTGGAGTTACCGGGCAATGGTCAGTTGAAATTCATTGGCCAGGCGCCCGAAGGTCCGCTGCAAGTCCGCTACCGCCAGGGCGGTGAAATCGTCGAAGTGCCAGGTCGCGGCCGACGTGACCTGAAGCGGCTGTTGAATGAGCGGGGGCTGCCGGGGTTTGTGCGTGGCAGATTGCCGCTGCTCTATCGGGGAGAACAATTGCTGGCTGTCCCAACCCTTGCGGGGTTATGGGCCAGCTCACCGGATGACTGGCAATTACATTGGATGCCACAGACCTGCGATCAAGGTTTGAGCTGATAGAGCCTTTCCGGTAGACTACGCTCCCTTCTTGATACAACTTCTGTGGATTCGCCTGAATCGCAGCAGTTGCCGATTACCAAGCAGTCTTTGCTGGGCGATTCCAAAAAATGTGTAGCGATCAACGTACCGGTGTTCCACTGCTGGTCTGTCACAACGCGGCGGTTTTTTTGAAAGGTGCACTGTGATTAATGCAGGTGATCGGGGGCTTCGGCCTCTCTTCGCTTTCCCCGGCGGCTCGTACCGCTTTAACGCAGACTTCTAGGGTTTTTCATGACGCGCTACATATTCGTCACGGGCGGTGTTGTTTCTTCATTGGGGAAAGGCATTGCCTCCGCTTCATTGGCGGCCATCCTGGAGGCGCGGGGGCTTAAAGTCACCATGCTCAAGCTGGACCCGTACATCAACGTCGACCCGGGCACCATGAGCCCGTTCCAGCACGGTGAAGTGTTCGTCACCCATGACGGCGCCGAGACCGACCTGGACCTGGGCCACTACGAGCGGTTCATCCGCACGACTATGACCCAGAACAACAACTTCACCACCGGCCGTGTCTACGAGCACGTGCTGCGCAAGGAGCGCCGTGGTGACTACCTGGGTGCAACCATCCAGGTGATCCCGCACATCACTGACGAAATCAAGCGCCGCATCATCAAGGGTGCAGGCGATGCCGACGTGGCGATGGTCGAGATCGGTGGCACCGTGGGTGACATCGAATCCCAACCGTTCCTCGAAGCCATCCGTCAGTTGCGTTTCGAAGTCGGTGCCAAGCGCGCGATGCTGATGCACCTCACCCTGGTGCCGTACATCGCCACTGCCGGCGAAACCAAGACCAAGCCAACCCAGCACTCGGTCAAGGAACTGCGTTCCATTGGCCTGCAGCCGGACGTGCTGGTCTGCCGCTCCGATCACCCGATCGATATTTCCTCGCGTCGCAAGATCGCGCAGTTCACCAACGTTGAAGAACGTGCGGTGATCGCCCTGGAAGACGCCGACACCATCTACAAGATCCCGGGCATCCTGCACTCCCAGGGCCTGGATGATTTTGTCGTCGAGCGTTTCGGCCTGCAGTGCAATGGCGCGGACCTGTCCGAGTGGGAAGCCGTGGTCGACGCCAAGCTCAACCCTGAGCACGAAGTCACCATCGCCATGGTCGGCAAGTACATGGAACTGCTGGACGCGTACAAGTCGCTGATCGAAGCGATGAGCCACGCAGGTATTAGCAACCGTACCAAGGTCAACCTGCGCTACATCGACTCCGAAGACATCGAGAACCAGGGCACCGCGCTGCTTGAAGGCGTGGACGCAATCCTCGTTCCTGGCGGTTTCGGCCTGCGTGGCGTGGAAGGCAAGATCACTGCGGTGCAATACGCTCGCGAGAACAAGGTGCCGTACCTGGGTATCTGCCTGGGCATGCAAGTGGCCGTCATCGAGTTCGCCCGTAACGTGCTGGGCTGGAAAGACGCCAACTCCACCGAGTTCGATCACACCAGCGGCCACCCGGTCGTAGGCTTGATCACCGAGTGGGAAGACGCCACCGGCGCCGTTGAAACCCGCACTGAAACGTCCGACCTGGGCGGCACCATGCGTCTTGGCGCACAGGATTGCCTGCTGGAAGCCGGTTCCCTGGTACACGACTGCTACGGCAAGGACGTGATCGTCGAGCGTCACCGTCATCGCTACGAAGTGAACAACAACCTGCTGCCGCAGATCAAGGAAGCAGGCCTGAAGATTTCCGGTCGCTCCGGTGATGGCAAGCTGGTTGAAGTGGTCGAGGCACCGGATCATCCATGGTTCGTGGCCTGCCAGTTCCACCCCGAGTTCACCTCGACGCCGCGCGACGGTCACCCGTTGTTCAGCGGTTTCGTCAAAGCTGCACTGACGCAACATCAGAAGAAGGCATAACCCTGATGGCCCAGAAGATCATTCGCGTAGGCGACATCGAAATTGCCAACGACAAGCCCATGGTGCTGTTCGGCGGCATGAACGTGCTGGAAAGCCGCGACATGGCGATGCAGGTCTGTGAAGAGTACGTGCGGGTTACCCAGAAGCTGGGTATTCCCTATGTATTCAAGGCCAGCTTCGACAAGGCCAACCGTTCGTCCGTGACCTCCTATCGCGGCCCGGGCCTTGAAGAAGGCATGCGGATCTTCCAGGACATCAAGCAAGCCTTCGGCGTGCCGATCATCACCGACGTCCACGAGCCCGAGCAGGCTGCCGTGGTCGCCGAGGTGTGCGACATCATCCAGTTGCCGGCCTTCCTGTCGCGCCAGACCGACCTCGTGGTCGCCATGGCCAAGACCGGCGCGGTGATCAATATCAAGAAAGCCCAGTTCCTCGCGCCCCAGGAAATGAAACATATCCTGAACAAATGCGTGGAAGCGGGTAACGACCAGTTGATCCTGTGCGAGCGTGGTTCGAGCTTCGGCTATAACAACCTCGTGGTGGACATGCTCGGTTTCGGCATCATGAAACAGTTCGAATACCCGGTGTTCTTCGACGTGACCCACGCGCTGCAAATGCCCGGTGGTCGCTCGGACTCCGCCGGTGGGCGTCGTGCCCAGGTTACCGACCTGGCCAAGGCGGGCATCAGCCAGTCCCTGGCCGGTCTGTTCCTGGAAGCCCACCCGGACCCGGACAATGCCAAGTGCGACGGCCCTTGCGCCCTGCGCCTGGACAAGCTGGAGCCGTTCCTGGCCCAGCTCAAGCAGTTGGACGAACTGGTCAAGAGTTTTCCGACGGTAGAGACCGCGTAAGCGTCGTTTCTCCGGTAGAATTTCCCACGCTTTATGCTCAGGCCCCAGGCCTGAGCCTTGCCGTCTGCAAGCCTGCCCTGTTGTTCCACCCTTGCGGTCGGTCAAAAGATTTCCTTCAGCTGCGTCGTTTTCGTCAACTTTGGAGTGTTCACAACAATGGCAAAAATCGTCGACATCAAAGGTCGTGAAGTTCTCGACTCCCGTGGCAACCCCACCGTCGAAGCCGACGTGCTTCTCGATAACGGCATCATCGGCAGCGCCTGCGCGCCGTCCGGTGCTTCCACCGGTTCGCGCGAAGCGCTGGAACTGCGTGATGGCGACAAGAGCCGTTACCTGGGCAAGGGTGTACTCAAGGCCGTAGCCAACATCAACGGCCCGATCCGTGACCTGCTGCTGGGCAAGGACCCGCTGGACCAGAAAGCCCTGGACCACGCGATGATCAAGCTCGACGGCACCGAAAACAAAGGCAGCCTGGGCGCCAACGCCATCCTCGCCGTGTCCCTGGCCGCCGCCAAGGCCGCCGCCCAGGACCAGGACCTGCCGCTGTACGCACACATCGCCAACCTGAACGGCACGCCGGGTGTTTACTCGATGCCGGTGCCGATGATGAACATCATCAACGGTGGCGAGCACGCCGATAACAACGTCGACATCCAGGAGTTCATGGTGCAGCCGGTTGGCGCCAAGACCTTCTCCGAAGGCCTGCGCATGGGCACCGAGATTTTCCATCACCTCAAGGCTGTGCTGAAGGCCCGTGGCCTGAGCACTGCGGTCGGTGACGAAGGTGGTTTCGCGCCGAACCTGGCGTCCAACGAAGATGCACTCAAAGTGATCTCCGAAGCCGTGGCCAACGCTGGCTACAAGCTGGGCACCGACGTGACCCTGGCCCTGGACTGCGCGGCCAGCGAATTCTATGAAGACGGCAAGTACAACCTGTCCGGCGAGGGCCAGGTGTTCAATTCCGAAGGTTTTGCTGAATACCTGAAGGGCCTGACCCAGCGCTACCCGATCATTTCGATCGAAGACGGCCTGGATGAGTCCGACTGGGACGGCTGGAAAATCCTCACCGACAAGATCGGCGAAAAAATCCAGTTGGTGGGCGACGACCTGTTCGTGACCAACACCAAGATCCTGAAAGAAGGCATCGACAAGAAGATCGCCAACTCGATCCTGATCAAGTTCAACCAGATCGGCACCCTGACCGAAACCCTGGAAGCCATCCAGATGGCCAAGGCTGCGGGCTACACTGCCGTGATCTCGCACCGTTCCGGCGAAACCGAAGATTCGACCATTGCCGACCTGGCCGTGGGCACCTCGGCAGGCCAGATCAAGACCGGTTCCCTGTGCCGTTCCGACCGCGTGTCCAAGTACAACCAATTGCTGCGCATCGAAGAACAATTGGCGGGTAAAGCCAAGTACAACGGTCGCAGCGAGTTTCGCGGCTGAGCAGTAAATGGTACAAAGTTGGCTGATTGCGTCGCAAATTTCACGACAGTGGGAATTTCGGCGCTAATCTGCTGACTGACAAGCACAAGCCTGGTTTATCCAGGCTTCGTGCTATCAGTTGCTGCAAAAGGTTTGCATGACTGTCTTTTTTCAACGGATACCCGGATTTCAATGCGCAGTCCCAATTGGTTGTTTCTCGTCTTGCTCTTGTTGCTGGCTGGCCTGCAGTACCGCCTATGGGTCGGTAACGGCAGCTTTGCGCAGGTGGAAGAGCTGACCCAGCAAATTGCCGACCAGCACGCTGAAAACGAACGCCTGCTGGAGCGCAACCGCGTGCTTGACGCCGAAGTGCTTGAGCTGAAAAAAGGTACGGAGACCGTCGAAGAGCGGGCTCGTCATGAGCTGGGCATGGTCAAGGAGGGCGAAACCCTCTACCAGTTGGCCCAATGAACACCGATTTGCCGGCCTTCTGGGCCGTGATTCCGGCCGCGGGTGTGGGTGCCCGTATGGCCGCCGACCGTCCCAAGCAGTATCTGCAACTGGGCGGGCGCACCATTCTTGAACACAGCCTTGGCTGTTTCCTTGACCATCCTGCGCTGAAAGGGCTGGTGGTCAGTCTTGCAGTTGATGATCCTTACTGGTCCGGCCTGGCGTGTGCCGCTGACCCGCGTATTCACCGTGCGGACGGCGGCTCGGAGCGTTCAGGTTCCGTGCTCAATGCGTTGCTGCAACTCAATGCCCTGGGCGCCAGTGATGATGACTGGGTGCTGGTGCACGATGCCGCGCGGCCCAATCTGAGCCGAGATGATCTCGACAAGCTATTGGCTGAGCTGGCTGACGATCCGGTAGGTGGCCTGCTGGCGGTGCCGGCCCGTGACACCCTCAAGCGCGTCGACAAGCACGGCCGTGTGGTCGAAACCGTTGACCGTCGCCTGATCTGGCAAGCCTACACGCCGCAGATGTTCCGCCTGGGCGCCTTGCACCGCGCGTTGGCTGACAGCCTGGTGGCCGACGCGGTGATCACCGATGAAGCCTCCGCCATGGAATGGTCCGGTCAGGCGCCGCGGTTGATCGAGGGGCGTTCGGACAACCTCAAGGTGACCCGGCCGGAAGATCTTGAGTGGCTACGGCTGCGCTGGGCCAACCGCAGGTAGTCGGTCGCACCGCGTCGACTTCATCGCAGGCAAGCCAGCTCTCACAGTTGATTGGGTTCACAGACAAAATGTGGGAGGGGGCTTGCCCCCGATGCGGCCTGACCAGGCAACAAATAATCACCCGCTATATTCCGGCCTCCCAGCCAACCCTTCCTTCAAGAAATCCACCAACTTCCTGACCTTCGGCGATAAATGCCGTTGCTGCGGATACAGCGCCCACACCGCTGTATTCGGTGGCTGATGCGCCTCCAGCAGCGACACCAGCGCGCCACTGTACAGATGCTCCAGCACGTAATAGTCCGGCAACTGGCACAGCCCCATGCCCTGCAGCGCGGCATCCAGTACCGCCTGCCCACTGTTGCAGCGCCAGTTACCCTGCACCCGCTGGGAAAATTCGCGTCCGTCCTGGGCCAGTTGCCAGATATCCGAACTGCCGACCAGGCAGTTGTGCCGAGTCAATTCCGACAAACTGTGTGGCCGGCCGTACCGAGCGAGGTAGGAAGGTGACGCGCACAAATACATGCGTCGCGCAGCCAGGCGGCTGGCAACCATGCGCGAGTCTTGCAGGCGACCGAGGCGAATCGCCAGGTCGAGCCCTTCGTGCACCAGGTCCAGCTGGCGGTTACTCAGCTCGATATCGACGCGCAACTGCGGATAAAGCGCCATGAACTGGGTCACAAGCGGCACGATAAAGCGTTCGCCATACGCCACGGCGCAGGTCATGCGCAGCATGCCCTTGGGTTCGCTGGTCAGGTCGCCCACCGCACGCAAGGCTTCTTCGCGACCGTCCTGCAAACGTTGGCAATGTTGCAGGAAGGTCTGGCCCGCTTCGGTTAGTGTGACCTTGCGCGTACTGCGGTAGAGCAGACGCGTTTGCAGCCGCTCTTCCAGGCGCGCCACCTGGCGGCTGATATGGGACGACGATACCCCCAGGCGCTCGGCCGCCGCGGTGAATTGGCTGCATTCGGCCACGGCGACAAACTCATCGATGCCTTCCCAGCGGTTCTCCAGCATGGCTATTGTCCCTGTACAGCAATAATGTTTTGCTTTCGTCTGGATTATTAATCAGTGAGCCATGTTTTACACTGATTCAATCAACTTTTACTCCATGGAGAAACCCGGATGATCAAGTCCCGCGCCGCCGTAGCCTTCGAAGCCAAGAAGCCCCTCGAAATTGTGGAAGTCGATGTCGCCATGCCCAAGGCCGGCGAAGTGCTGTTGCGTGTGGTCGCGTCCGGCGTTTGCCATACCGACGCCTACACCCTTTCAGGTGCAGACCCGGAAGGTATCTTCCCGTCGATCCTTGGTCATGAAGGCGGCGCGGTGGTTGAGGCCATTGGTGAAGGCGTGACTTCGGTTGCCGTTGGCGACCATGTAATCCCGCTGTACACCCCGGAATGCGGCCAGTGCAAATTCTGCCGGTCAGGCAAGACCAACCTGTGCCAAGCCATCCGCTCCACCCAGGGCAAGGGCTTGATGCCTGACGGCACTACGCGTTTTTCCTACAAAGGCCAGCCGATTTTTCATTACATGGGTACCTCGACGTTCTCCGAGTACACCGTGTTGCCAGAAATTTCGGTCGCCAAGATTCCCAAAGAAGCGCCGCTGGAAAAGGTTTGCCTGCTGGGATGTGGCGTGACCACCGGTATCGGCGCGGTGATCAACACCGCCAAGGTCAAGCCGGGCGACACCGTGGCCATCTTCGGTTTGGGCGGTATCGGCCTCTCGGCGGTCATTGGCGCGGTGAAAGCCAAGGCGGGTCGCATCATTGCCATCGACATCAACCCGGCCAAGTTCGAAATCGCCAAGCAACTGGGCGCTACCGATTGCATCAACCCGAAAGACTATGACCGCCCGATTCAGGACGTGATTGTCGATCTGACCGATGGCGGCGTGGACTTTTCCTTCGAGTGCATCGGCAATGTTCAACTGATGCGTGCGGCCCTGGAGTGCTGTCATAAAGGTTGGGGTGAGTCGGTGATCATTGGCGTGGCCGGTGCCGGCCAGGAAATCGCCACTCGTCCATTCCAACTGGTGACCGGCCGCGTCTGGCGCGGTTCGGCCTTCGGCGGCGTGCGCGGGCGTACCGAATTGCCAAGCTACGTGGAAATGGCCCAGACCGGCGAGATCCCGCTGGACACCTTTATCACCCACACCATGGGCCTGGAAGACATCAACAAAGCGTTTGATCTGATGCATGAAGGCAAGAGCATTCGTACCGTCATTCATTTCTGAGGTCGGCCATGAGTCTGGAAAACCTGTCCTGCCAGAAAAGCTTCGGTGGCTGGCACAAACGCTATAAACATCACTCCGATGTGCTCGATTGCGACATGACCTTCGCGGTCTACCTGCCGCCGCAAGCGGAGCAGGGCGGCAAGCTGCCAGTGCTGTACTGGTTGTCCGGCTTGACCTGCACCGACGAGAACTTCATGCAAAAGGCCGGTGCTCACCGTATGGCAGCCGAGCTGGGCTTGATCATCGTGGCACCGGATACCAGTCCGCGCGGCCCCGGTGTGCCAGATGACCCGGACAACGCCTGGGACTTCGGCCTGGGCGCTGGTTTCTACCTCAATGCTACCCAGGAACCCTGGGCCAGGCATTATCGGATGCACGATTACGTGGTGCAGGAATTGCCGGCGTTGGTAGAGGCGCATTTTCCCGCTTCGGACAAGCGGGGCATCAGCGGCCACTCGATGGGCGGCCATGGTGCGCTGGTCTGCGCGCTGCGCAACCCGGGGCGTTACCAGTCTGTGTCGGCGTTTTCGCCGATCAACAATCCGATGGATTGCCCCTGGGGCCAGAAAGCCTTCTCCCGTTACCTGGGCGAAGAGCGCTCGAAGTGGCGTGAATGGGACGCCAGCGTGCTGATCAGCGAAGCGTCGGAACAGTTGCCGCTGTTGGTCGACCAGGGCGATCGCGACGATTTCCTTGCGGTGCAGCTCAAGCCCGAGGCCCTGCAGCAAGCGGCCAAGGCGGCCGGCCATCCGCTGGAACTGCGGCTGCAGCCTGGCTACGACCACAGCTACTTCTTTATCGCCAGCTTCATCGACGACCATTTGCGCCATCATGGTCGTGCTTTGCTCGGTTAATCCGAGGCAAAAGTAGGTAGAATCACGCCCTGAATTAAATCGGGGCGTTTTTTTATGCGTATTGGCCATGGCTACGATGTGCACCGTTTCGCTGAAGGCGATTTCATCACTTTGGGCGGCGTGCGTATCGCGCACCACCATGGGCTGCTGGCTCATTCCGACGGCGACGTTGTGTTGCACGCGTTGAGCGATGCGCTGCTCGGCGCAGCGGCGCTGGGTGATATCGGCAAGCACTTTCCAGACACCGACCCTACCTTCAAGGGCGCGGACAGCCGTGTCCTGCTGCGCCATGTCGTCGGCTTGATCCACGCCAAGGGCTGGAAGGTCGGCAACGTCGATAACACCATCGTGGCCCAGGCACCCAAAATGGCCCCGCATATCGAATCGATGCGTGCCCTGATTGCCGCCGACCTGCAAATAGAAGTGGACCAAGTGAACGTGAAAGCCACCACCACCGAAAAGCTCGGGTTTACCGGTCGGGAAGAGGGCATCGCCGTGCACTCCGTCGCCTTGTTGCTGCGCGCATGAATGAACTTCAATTGCTCGGCCCGCGTGCCTATGGCGAAGCATTGGGCAGCGCGGTCCTGAAGGCCACCGCCGAAGATTTCCAGGTGGACGAAGTGCTCGACATCCCGCTGACCGGCGAAGGCGAGCACCTGTGGTTGTGGGTGGAGAAGCGCGGCCTGAATACCGAGGAAGCGGCGCGGCGTATCGCCAAGGCGGCTGGCGTGCCCTTGCGCACCGTCAGCTATGCCGGGCTCAAGGATCGCCAGGCATTGACCCGTCAGTGGTTCAGCGTGCAATTGCCCGGCAAGGCCGACCCGGACTTGAGTGCCGCCGAGAACGACACCCTCAGGATCCTGAAAACCGCCCGGCACAAACGCAAGCTGCAGCGCGGTGCGCATGCGGCCAATGGCTTTACTTTGCGCCTGACCCAGTTGGCCGGCGATACCGCCGCCATCGATGCGCGTCTGCAATTGATCGCCCAGCACGGTATTCCCAACTATTTCGGTACCCAGCGCTTTGGCCATAACGGCGGCAACGTCGTCGACGCCCGTGACTGGGCGGCTCGCAAGGCCTTGCCGGAACAGCGCAATGTGCGTTCTCGGCTGCTGTCCACTGCCCGCAGCTTTCTGTTCAACAAAGTGTTGGCGGCGCGTGTCGCTGACGGTTCCTGGCAGCGCGCCCAGGTCGGCGACCTGCTGGCCTTCACCGACAGCCGCAGTTTTTTCCCCGCGGGGGAGGCTGAATGCAACGACCCACGCCTGGCGATCCTGGACCTGCATCCCACCGGCCCGCAGTGGGGTGAAGGTGACTCGCCGGCGAAAGGTCTTACATACGAATTGGAACAATCTGTCGCCGCCGGAGAAGCCGACTTGCGTGATTGGCTGGTAAACGCGGGTATGAGCCAAGAACGTCGCATTCTGCGACTGCCCATTGGCGGGTTGACGTGGCATTATCCCGGGCCTGACATTCTGCAATTGGAATTCGTCCTGCCGGCTGGATGCTTCGCCACTGTATTGGTGCGCGAGCTTGTTGATCTGGTGCCGGTGGGGCCGACGGACAACCCATGCGTATTCTGATATCAAACGATGACGGTGCCACCGCACCCGGCCTCGCCGCGCTTCATGCTGCGCTGGCGGATTACGCCGAGTGCGTGGTGGTGGCCCCCGACCAGGACAAGAGCGGCGCCAGCAGTTCGCTGACGCTCGACCGTCCGTTGCACCCCAAAATCCTGGCCAATGGCTTCATCAGCGTGAACGGCACCCCCACCGACTGCGTGCACCTGGCGATCAACAGCTTGCTGGAGCACGCGCCGGACCTGGTGGTGTCGGGCATCAACCTGGGCGCGAACCTGGGCGATGACGTGCTGTATTCCGGCACCGTAGCGGCAGCCCTTGAAGGGCGCTTTCTCGGTGGTATCGGGTTCGCATTTTCCTTCGCCTCGCGGCAGCTGGACAATTTGGCGACGGCGGCGTATTACGCTCGCAAGCTGGTAGAGGCGCACGGTTCCCTGGACCTGCCGCCGCGAACCGTGCTCAACGTCAATATTCCCAACTTGCCTCTCGACCATATTCGCGGCATCCAGCTGACGCGGCTGGGGCATCGTGCCCGTGCGGCGGCACCGTTGAAGGTGGTCGACCCGCGTGGCAAGGAAGGCTACTGGATCGCAGCGGCCGGCGACGCCGAGGATGGGGGCGAGGGCACGGACTTTCATGCGGTGATGCAAGGTTATGTATCGATTACTCCGTTGCAATTCGATCGCACCTTCAGTGATGCCTTCAGTGGTCTTGATGGCTGGCTGGAGGGACTGCGCTGATGGCTCGTGAACAAGACGACCTGCTGCGCCGTGGCATCGGGATGACCTCCCAGCGCACGCGTGAACGTTTGATCCAGCGTCTGTACGAAGAAGGCTTGTCCAACGCGCAGGTACTGGAAGTGATCCGGCGCACGCCTCGGCACCTGTTTGTCGACGAAGCCCTGGCGCACCGCGCCTACGAAGATACGGCGTTGCCGATCGGGCACAACCAGACCATCTCCCAGCCTTATATGGTCGCCCGCATGAGCGAACTGTTGCTGGCCGCAGGGCCGTTGGACAAGGTGCTGGAAATCGGCACTGGCTCCGGCTACCAGACTGCCGTGTTGTCGCAACTGGTCGAGCGGGTGTTCTCGGTTGAGCGCATCAAGGTGCTGCAGGACCGCGCCAAGGAGCGACTGGTGGAGCTGAACCTGCGTAACGTGGTGTTTCGCTGGGGTGATGGCTGGGAAGGCTGGCCGGCGCTGGCGCCTTACAACGGCATTATTGTCACTGCGGTGGCCACCGATGTGCCGCAAGCGTTGCTGGATCAACTGGCGCCCGGCGGCCGGTTGGTCATCCCGGTGGGCTCCGGTGAAGTGCAACAATTGATGCTCATTATCCGAGAGGACGAGGGCTTTTCCCGGCATGTGCTGGGGGCGGTGCGGTTCGTGCCGCTGCTCAACGGCCCGCTGGCCTAATCATTTATTTCCAGGCAGTGAATTCCATAGACGCGGATGTGTCTTACAGCGGGGTCTATAGATTCAACAGCTGGGAGCCGCTATTAAGCATGATGAATTTTTCGTTTCAGTCATGTGCCGGTAAAAAGCCAATGCCCCGTTATACTTGCGTCATATTTCAAGCCTGATACAGGCGTTAACGTTCAGCCACCACAAAGGGAGCGGCGGGTGAGTCTCACAGGTCCTGCGCAGCGAATGAGTAAAACAAGCTTTCAGCGACTGGTGCTTGGCCTTGTCTTGAGTTCCTTACTGGCAGCCTGCTCGAGCACGCCATCCGGCGGTGCGCGCGTGGTGGACCGCACGAATGCGGCGCCGCAGAACCCCACGGTGACCACTGGCCAATACGTGGTGCGCAAGGGCGACACGCTGTTCTCGATTGCCTTCCGTTATGGTTGGGATTACAAGGCGCTCGCAGCCCGTAACAACATTCCTGTGCCTTATACGATACATCCGGGGCAGACAATTCGCTTCGATGGCCGCACCGGTTCGGCGTCTACGGCAGTTGTGACAAAGTCAGGATCTTCGCCTTCCTCGTCGAGCAAAACTACCGTCATTACTCGGCCTGCAGGCACCGTTGCGCCTGCGGTTGCGGGCAAGCCGGCACCCGCGCCGTTGCCACCTGCAGGGCCCGCGCCGACCGGTTGGGGATGGCCCTCCAATGGCGTATTGATTGGAAAATTCTCTTCAAACGGCAGTTTGAATAAAGGCATTGATATCGCCGGGGATTTGGGACAGCCTGTTTTGGCTGCGTCTGATGGGACAGTGGTGTACGCCGGGAGTGGTCTACGGGGCTACGGCGAGCTGGTCATCATCAAACACAGCGACACCTACGTCAGTGCCTACGGTCATAACCGCAGGTTGTTGGTTCGGGAGGGGCAGCAGGTCAAGGTCGGACAGACAATTGCCGAGATGGGTTCAACGGGTACAGACCGGGTGAAACTGCACTTTGAGATTCGCCGCCAAGGGAAGCCTGTAGATCCACTGCAATTCCTACCCCGCCGTTGATGTGTTGCCAGCCTGTTCCCTCACGTAGAAGGAACAGGCTCCAGCGTTGCCAAGGATAAAGGCGTCGCTTGAGCTTGAGGTCGAACTCACCAAAGGACTATAACAATGGCTCTCAGTAAAGAAGCGCCGGAGTTTGACATCGACGATGAGGTTCTCCTTATGGAGGCCGGTATCGCTACGGAAACGATGTCAGATAATGAGGGGGCGTCACCACCTTCAGTTCGCACCAAATCCAAAAACTCCTCCGCGTTAAAGCAGCACAAGTACATTGATTACACACGGGCGCTCGACGCGACCCAGCTGTACCTCAATGAAATCGGCTTTTCCCCTCTGCTCACCCCTGAAGAAGAAGTCCATTTTGCGCGTCTGTCGCAAAAGGGTGATCCGGCTGGGCGCAAACGCATGATTGAAAGCAACCTGCGCCTGGTGGTCAAGATCGCCCGGCGCTACGTCAATCGCGGATTGTCGCTGCTGGACCTGATCGAGGAGGGCAACCTGGGCTTGATCCGGGCGGTGGAAAAGTTCGACCCTGAGCGGGGCTTTCGTTTCTCGACCTATGCCACCTGGTGGATTCGCCAGACCATCGAACGGGCGATCATGAATCAGACCCGCACGATCCGGTTGCCGATCCATGTGGTCAAGGAGCTCAACGTATACCTGCGGGCAGCGCGCGAGCTGACACAAAAACTCGATCATGAACCTTCGCCCGAAGAAATCGCCAACCTGCTGGAAAAACCGGTAGGGGAGGTCAAGCGCATGCTCGGCCTGAATGAGCGTGTGTCTTCGGTCGATGTCTCGCTGGGTCCGGATTCGGATAAAACCTTGCTGGACACCCTGACGGATGATCGCCCAACAGATCCGTGCGAGCTGTTGCAGGATGATGATCTGTCCCAAAGCATCGACCAATGGCTGTCGGAGCTCACCGACAAGCAGCGTGAAGTGGTGATTCGCCGCTTCGGCCTGCGCGGCCATGAGAGCAGCACCCTGGAGGACGTAGGCCTGGAGATCGGTCTGACCCGTGAGCGGGTTCGGCAGATCCAGGTAGAGGGGCTCAAGCGCTTGCGCGAGATCCTTGAGAAGAACGGCTTGTCGAGTGAGTCGTTGTTCCAATAAGCGCTGCAGCTTGAATGCTTGAATGCTTGAATGTGGGAGGGGGCTTGCCCCCGATAGCGGTGGGTCAGTCAATGCAATATCGACTGCCGCATCGCTATCGGGGGCAAGCCCCCTCCCACATTTTTTGTGCCTGGCATTAGGTGAGCGTGAATACCAAATTGCAGGCATAAAAAAACCCCGCTTTTGAGGGCGGGGTCTTTTCGACTAAGTCAGTACAAGTTAGATAACTTGAACTTCTTCAGCTTGCATGCCTTTCTGACCGCGGGTAGCGATGAAAGAAACCTGTTGGCCTTCTTTCAGGCTTTTGAAGCCGTCGGATTGGATAGCTTTGAAGTGAACGAACAGGTCGTCACCGGATTGTGGAGTGATGAAGCCGAAGCCTTTTTCATCGTTGAACCACTTAACGGTACCAGTTTGGCGATTAGACATGGTGTAACTCCTTGAACAAAGTTAACTGCGACTCAGGAAAAGCCCTGGCCGAGACTGAGTGCAAAGAGCAGGAAAAATTCTTGGAGATGGTTGGATCGAAATTCAACATATCGTGTAGAGATTCTCAGTGACACAAGCAACACAGTGACGCCACCTTAACCCTTTTTCCGGAACGTGCCAATGGTATTTCCGAAGGTTTCTCTATTTTCGTGACTGGCGGTGGTATTTATTGTCCAGCAAAGCCGTGACAACAGCCCCGGCCCCGCTGGCTGCGGGTTATACACGCCAGTGCATTCGTCATTAAAAGCCCTGCGCCCTTTGAACCCCATCGCCGGCCCCGGTAAGATGCCCCACAGAATTTTTTCACCTCGCATTCAGGACATCGCCATGAGCATCAAATCGGACAAGTGGATTCGCCGCATGGCGCAGGAACACGGCATGATCGAACCGTTCGTTGAGCGCCAGATTCGTGGCGAAGGCGACGACCGCGTTATTTCGTACGGGGTTTCCAGCTATGGCTACGATGTGCGCTGCGCCGATGAATTCAAGGTGTTCACCAATATCAACTCGGCGATTGTCGACCCGAAGAATTTCGATGAAAAAAGCTTCGTCGACGTCAAGAGCGATGTCTGCATCATCCCGCCGAACTCCTTTGCCCTGGCCCGCACCGTGGAATTCTTCCGCATCCCGCGCGACGTACTGACCATCTGCCTGGGCAAAAGCACCTATGCCCGTTGCGGCATCATCGTCAACGTGACGCCGCTGGAACCCGAGTGGGAAGGTCACGTGACCCTGGAGTTCTCCAATACCACTACCTTGCCGGCGAAAATCTACGCCAACGAAGGCGTGGCACAGATGCTGTTCCTGCAGTCCGACGAAGCGTGCGAAGTGTCCTACAAGGACCGCGCTGGCAAGTACCAGGGCCAGCGCGGCGTCACTCTCCCACGCGCTTGATCGAAAGCTCCTACGGGCAAAGGGAATTAGTCTGCGGAAATTGACTCTATCTAGGTGTACTGCCTCGGCGCGTGTAAAACGCGCCGAGCCACGCTTGAGGAGTGCCCTATGAAGATCAACCCGCGAATCAGCGCAGAACTTGCCCGGCTTGAACCCAACCAGATTGGTGTTCTGGCCTGGTCCCTGATGGCCGATCCTGCTTATGCAGGCGGCATCCCTGGTCAACCTGAACCGGACTATCCGCAGCCTACCGAGCCGGGTGAACCGACCCTGCCGGATGAGCCGCCTCCCTCGCCCGTTGCCTGATCGCGGGACGCATTGCGCTTCATTGAACCGGCCAGACCTCATGATCGCCGATCACGAAGATTCGGCGCTCATTGTCCAGCTCCACCGCGTAACCGCCGGTAAACGCGCCAAACGCCGGTAGCAGGCTGACGTGCTGGCCAATCTGGAAGCACGGCAGGCGTAAACTCTGGCGGCCCCTGCCGCGCAAGCGATACACCGGATGAACATGCCCCGCCAGCACATGGTGGCTGGGATGGGCATCCGGCTCGTGCTGCAGAGCGAACGGCCCCATCAGTAGAGGCTCCTGCACCACCTCGATGCCCAAGTCGGCAGGCGGGTCTCCGGCGCGTTGATCGTGATTGCCGCGAATCAGCGTGAGCGGCAACGCGGCATGTCGCCCTCGCCACGCCCTGAGCGCGCCCAGGGTGCCGCTGGCGTGGGAGCCTGGGCCATGAAGGAAATCGCCCAGGAAGATCACCCGCTCGCATGTAAATGCCGACAGTAACCGGTCCAGGCGCCGCAGGTTTTCGCTGGTGGTGCCTTGCGGCACCGGTTGCCCGAGGCTTCGATAAGCCGAAGCCTTGCCGAAGTGCGCGTCGGCGATCAACAGGCTTTGGCGTGCTGGCCAATACACCGCCTTGTCCGCCAGCAACCACAATTGCTCACCCTCGAGCGTTATCGGACACATCATCAAGCTTTCCCCCTGTCCGCGACTTTTTCCAGGTCCTTGACCATCCGCGCAATGCGCTCCGAGAGTTTTTCCGAACTCAGGCTTTCGCGCATCCGCTCCACCAGCAGTGGGAAGGCCAGGGGGGTAGGCCGCTGGATTACATGCAGGTCCAGTTGCAGCGCTGACAGGCGCAGTAATGTCTCTTCCAGCCGCTGAATGTCCAGTTCATTGCGCAGGACTTCTTCCCCAGCCTGGGTCAGCAGCAGGTTCTGCGGATCATATTGTTTGAACACTTCGAAGAACAAACCACTGGAAGCCTGTACCTGCCGAGTACTTTTCGGTGCCCCGGGATAACCGGCGAACACCAGCCCTGCGATGCGCGCAATTTCCCTGAAACGTCGCAACGCCAATTCACCGGCGTTGAGGCTGGCTGCCACATCCGTCAGCAAATCCTGTGGGCTGAGCAGCGCCTCGTTCAATAGGGCGGGCCAGTGCAGCTCGGTGGCGCTCAGCAGCTCGAGCCCATAATCATTGACGGCAATGGAAAAGGTCACCGGTTGCTGCCGGCTGACCCGCCATGCCAGCAGGCTCGCCAGCCCAAGATGCACCTGGCGTCCGGCGAAGGGGTAGAGAAACAGGTGCCAGCCTTCGCGCGACTTGAGCGCCTCCGCGAGCAAGTGATCGCGAGTCGGCAGGCCGGACCAACGCAGTTGTGTCAGCAAAAGCGGCTGCACCGCCTGCATTTCCGGGCCCTCGAACCGGCCTTGAGCCGCGGCATCGAAGCGCTCGATCACCGCCTGCGCCAGTTCATTGGAAAGCGGCATGCGCCCGCCATTCCAGCGTGGCACGGCGGCTTTTTTCGCGGTGCTGCGGCGTACATAGGCGGTCATGTTTTCCACGCGCACCAACTCCAGCAGGCGTCCGGCGAACAAAAAGCCGTCTCCCGGCTTGAGTCGCGCAATAAAGCCTTCCTCGACGCTGCCGAGGTTCTTGCCGCCACCGCCTTTGCTCCAGTACTTCAGATGGATACTCGCATCGCTGACGATAGTGCCCACGCTCATGCGATGACGGCGCGCCAATCGCGCATCGGGAACGCGCCAGATGCCGTGTTCGTCGGGCTCTACGCGGCGGTAATCCGGGTAAGTGGTGAGCGACAGCCCGCCATGGCGCACGAAGGCCAGGGCCCAGGCCCAATCGGCGTCGGTAAGCTCGCGGTAGGCCCAGGCACCGCGCACCTCCGCCAGCAGTGCATCAGGGATGAACCCGCCGCCCAGGGCCATGCTGACCAAATGTTGTACCAGCACGTCTAACGGTTTGTGGGGCGATTCTCGGCCTTCGATGCGCCGCTGGGCAATCGCATCCTTCGCGGCGGCGGCTTCCACCAGTTCCAGGCTGTGGGTCGGCACCAGTGTCACCCGTGAGGGCCGCCCTGGTGCATGCCCCGAGCGGCCGGCGCGTTGCATCAGGCGCGCCACGCCCTTGGCCGAGCCGATCTGCAGCACCCGCTCCACCGGCAGGAAATCCACGCCCAGATCCAGGCTTGAGGTACAGACTACCGCCTTGAGCTGGCCTTCTTTGAGCGCGCGTTCCACCCAGTCACGGGTCTCCCGTGACAGCGAGCCGTGATGCAGCGCTATCAGGCCGGCCCAGTCCGGCCTGGCCTCCAGCAGGGCCTGGTACCAGATTTCCGACTGCGCGCGGGTATTGGTGAATACCAGGCAACTGCTGCTGGCGTCCACTTCAGCCACCACTTGCGGCAGCATTTTCAAACCAATATGCCCGGCCCACGGAAAGCGTTCGGCGACCGGCGGAAGCAGGGTGTCGACCAGCAGCTGTTTAACCGTTTGCCCCTGCACATTGACCCCGCCACCGTGTGGGACCAGTACATCCAGCGCGTGAGCCTGGTTACCCAAAGTCGCGGAAATACCCCACACCAGCAATTCGGGGTGCCAGCGCCGCAGCCGCGCCAACGCCAATTGCAGTTGCACGCCGCGTTTATTGCCGATCAGTTCATGCCATTCGTCCACCACGACCATGCGCAGGTGCCCCAGGCTGACCTCACTGTCGGCGCGCGCCAGCATCAGCGTCAGGCTTTCCGGGGTGGTGATCAGCGTGGTGGGCTGACGGCGGGTCTGGCGGGCGCGTTCGCTGCTGCTGGTGTCGCCCGTGCGCAGGCCGACACTCCACGGGATCTGCAGGGTCGCCAGCGGCGCTTCGAGGGCGCGCGCAGTGTCGGCGGCCAGAGCGCGCATCGGCGTGATCCACAACACGGTCAGCGGTTCGGCCGGTGCCTTGCGCTTGCCGGCAGCGGGTGGGCGGGTAATGGCGAAACGATTGAGCGCTGCGAACCACAGTGCGTAGGTTTTACCCGCGCCGGTACTCGCGTGAAGCAAACCTGACTGGCCGTCCTTGACGGCCTTCCACACCTCTTTCTGAAACGCGAACGGACGCCAGCCTCGGGTAGCAAACCATTGTTTCGCAAAATCGACGGGTTTTGCCATGCGGCAACTGACGCTCTGGAGACTCTATTGCACAGACACTCCAGGCGTCACAAAGGTTTACTTCAAGTTGCCGCTCAAAAACTGCTGCAGCCGCTCGCTCTTCGGATTGCCCAGCACCTCCGCCGGCGCACCTTGCTCTTCCACCAGGCCCTGGTGCAGGAACAGCACTTGGCTTGAGACCTTGCGCGCGAAGCTCATTTCGTGGGTCACCATGATCATGGTGCGACCTTCTTCGGCCAGGCCCTGAATGACTTTCAACACTTCACCCACCAGCTCCGGGTCCAATGCCGAGGTGGGTTCGTCGAACAGCATCACCTCCGGCTCCATCGCCAATGCGCGGGCAATCGCTACCCGTTGCTGCTGGCCGCCGGACAGGAACGCCGGGTATTGATCAGCCACCCGCGCGGGCAGGCCGACTTTGTCCAGGTAGCGACGGGCGCGGTCTTCAGCGTCTTTCTTGCTGCACCCCAGCACCCGGCGCGGGGCCATTGTGATGTTTTCCAGCACGCTCATGTGGCTCCACAGGTTGAAGTGCTGGAAGACCATGGCCAGCCGTGTGCGCAAGCGTTGCAGCTCGGCATCGTCGGCCACGCGCATGCCGTGGCGGTCGCTGACCATGCGGATGGTTTGACCGTCCAGGGTCATGGCGCCGTCGTTGGGCGTTTCCAGGAAGTTGATACAGCGCAGGAAGGTGCTCTTGCCCGAGCCGCTGGCGCCGATCAGGCTGATCACGTCACCGGTCCTGGCCTTGAGCGAGACACCTTTGAGCACTTCATTGTCGCCATAGCTTTTATGCAGGCCTTCAACGGTCAATTTGTACATGGAGCGTGCATCCTCAAGGCGAAAGTAAGTAGCCGCTGCGGTAGGCCTGTGCGCCTGCGACATGGCTGATGACCATCCCGGCAGTGGCCATGCGTCGCAACGAGCGGGCGTAAAGCAGGCCGGCATTGCGGCAGTGCACGGGCGTTACGCGGTCGGTAATGGGGTCGATGACTTCGGCGATCAGTTGTCCGGCTTCCAGGTATTCGCCGGGCAGGGCGCTGAACACCAGCAAGCCGCCCACCGGGGTGACCACCGGCTCCACACCGGCCAGGGGTGTGGCCGGGTAGGCCAGCGCGGGCAGTGGCGCTGCGTGGCCTTCGATCGCGCCGAAGTGGATCAGGTAATCGATGATCGCCTGGCAGTCCAGGGCCGCGAGGCCATGGTTGACGTCGCCTTGGCCACGCAGCTCGACGGTCACGGAAAAACTGCCCAGTGGGATCGGGAAGCGCTCGCCGAAGCGTTGCTGCAACTGCCACCACACCAGGGTGAAACATTCATCGAAGGACTGCCCGCCGGAGTCAGTGGCCAGCAGGTTGGCCTCAGAGCCCAGGTAACGGGCGAGCGGTTCCACCTGTGGCCAGGCCTCGGGCGTGGTGTAGAGGTGCGCCACCGCTTCGAAATCGCAATGCAGGTCCAGCACCATGTCGGCATCGCACGCCAGGCGTTGCAGCACCAGGCGTTGGGACTGCAATTGAGTCGACGCGGTTTGCGCGGCCAGAGCGTCGGATAAGGCGCTGCGGATCAACTGGGCGTTGCGCTGCGGGTCATCGCCCAGCAAGCCTTCAACCTGATCGCCAACCGTGTCGCTGAGGTCGACGAACAGGCGATTGAAATTCTGCCCGCTTTCCAGCTCGTAGCGGCCCAGGGGGATGTCCATCAGCACCTGTTCCAGCCCCACGGGGTTGGCGACCGGCACCAGAACGATCTCGCTACGCAAGCACCCTGCGGCCGCCAGCTGTGCCAGGCGCGCCTTCAAGTGCCAGGCCACCAGCATGCCCGGCAGTTCATCGGCATGCAGTGACGATTGTATATACACCTTGCTGCCGGCCTGTTCCGGGCCGAAGTGGAAACTGTGAATCTGCCGCGCCGTGCCAGGCACCGGCGCAATCAGGTCATGTTGCTGATGACGCATGAAAGCTCCTTAATGGCTCGGCCCGAGAAAGGCCAGCCAGCGGCGTTCCGCCAATCGAAACAGGCCGACCAGGGCGAAGGTCACGGCCAGGTAGATCAAGGCGGCGATGCCGAATGACTGAAAGGTCATGAAGGTCGCCGAGTTGGCGTCCCTGGCGACTTTGAGGATGTCCGGGATGGTGGCGGTGAACGCCACGGTGGTCGAGTGCAGCATCAGGATCACTTCGTTACTGTAGTAGGGCAACGAACGGCGCAGCGCCGACGGCATGATCACATAGGCATACAACTTCCAACCGCTCAGCCCGTAGGCCTTGGCCGCTTCGACTTCGCCGTGGGCCATGCTGCGGATTGCCCCGGCGAAAATTTCCGTGGTGTAGGCGCAGGTGTTGAGGGCGAAGGCCAGGATCGTGCAGTTCATCGCATCGCGAAAGAACGCATCGAGCACGGGCTGTGCGCGTACGGCGGCGATGCTGTAGATGCCGGTATAGCAAATCAGCAATTGGATATACAGCGGCGTGCCGCGAAACAGGTAGGTGTAGAACTGCACCGGCCAGCGCACCAGGCGCCTGCGCGATACGCGGGCGATAGACAGTGGAATCGATACTAGAAAACCGATGACCAGTGCGGCGCTGAGCAGCCACATGGTCATCGCCAGGCCGGTGATGTGCTGGCCGTCGCTATAAAGGAAGGGGCGCCAGTATTCCTGCAAAAGCTCGATCATCGCACTGCCTCCCGTGAGCCTGCGGCGTAGCGACGTTCAAGACGGCGCAAGACAAAGTTGGAGGCGCTGGTGATCAACAGGTAGATCAGCGCGGCGATTACCAGGAAGTAGAACAGTTGGTAGGTGCTCTTGCCGGCGTCCTGGGCCGCCTTCACCAGATCGGCCAGGCCGATGATCGACACCAGCGCGGTGGCCTTGAGCATCACCATCCAGTTATTGCCGATGCCCGGCAGGGCAAAGCGCATCATCTGCGGGAAGGTCACGTAGCGAAACCGTTGCCCGCGCTTGAGCCCATAGGCGGTGGCGGCTTCCAGCTGGCCGCGGGGCACGGCGAGAATCGCGCCCCGGAAAGTCTCGGTGAAATAAGCCCCGTAGATAAAGCCCAGGGTGATGACCCCGGCGCTGAAGGGGTCGATCTCGATGTATTCCCAGTCCATGAAGTCTGTAAGGCTGGTCAGCCAGGTTTGCAGGCTGTAGAAAATCAGCAGCATCAACACCAGGTCGGGTACGCCGCGAATCAAGGTGGTGTAGAGCTGGGCGGGGATACGCAGGAAGGGCAGGCTGGAGAGTTTCGCGCTGGCGCCGAGCAGGCCCAGCAACACGCTGACGGCCAGGGACAGCACCGACAATTTGATGGTCATCCAGGTGCCTTGCAGCAACAGCGGGCCGAAACCCTTCAAGCTGAATGCGCTCAGCCCGAGGGTTTGCAACAGATCTTCGAACATAAATCAGGACCTATGGCGATAAAAAAGCGCCCCTTCAGCAAAGGGGCGCCACGGGCATTATTTGCCGCTGTACAGGTTCAGATCGCCAAAGTGTTTCTTCTGGATGGTGGCGTAGGTGCCATCATCGTGTAACGCTTTGATACCTTTATCCAAAAGAGCCTTGAGCTCAGTGTTACCTTTTTTGATACCGATCGCGGTTTTCGACGGCAGCAACGGGTCGTCGATTGCAGCGCTGACTTCGTAGTCAGCACCGGCTGGGGACTTCAGGAAACCCAGTTCAGCCTGCAGCATGTCCTGCACGGAGGCATCGAGACGGCCGGAAGTGAGGTCTGCATACACCTGGTCCTGGTTGGCGTAGGCCTTGGTGGTCACGCCGGCCTTGTCCAGCACAGCCTTGGCATAGGCTTCCTGAATAGTGCCTTGCTCGTAGCCCACGGATTTGCCCTTGAGCGACGCAGGCGTTGAATACCCGGCGCCTTTCTTGAACACCAGAGACGTTGGACCCGAGAACAGCTCGTTGGAGAAGTCGATAGCCTTCTCGCGCACCGGGGTCACGGTCATGGACGAAATCACGCCGTCGAACTTGTTGGCTTTCAGGCCCGGAATCATGCCGTCGAAGTCGCTTTCTACCCACTTGCATTTGACCTTCAGCTCCGCGCAGATGGCATTGCCCAGGTCGATGTCGAAACCCACCAGGCTGCCGTCGGCAGCTTTGGATTCGAACGGCGCGTAGGACGGATCGACACCGAAACGCAATTCCTTGTAGTCCTTGGCGGTTGCAACACCTGCAGCCATGCACAGAGCCAGTGCAGAAAGGGTCAGCAATGCTTTTTTCATTATGTGTTCCCTGGAAACCAAGATAAGCGCTTGTGGCGCGTTTAGGACTGTTACTGAACGGTGTCAGACGGATCCCAAGTAGCAATTTCTGCACCATAGTTCCGAATGATCGTTTTAAAAGGTGGGATGAGGGATTTCTAAGCGTAGGAAATGCCCATTAGTGGGCACTGATAGAGTAGTGCACCATTTAAGATCGAACGGAAATCCAACTGTGGGACGGGGCTTGCCCCCGATAGCAGTGGATCAGGCACAAATGCTGTGACTGTCATACCGCCATCGGGGGCAAGCCAGCTCCCATAGTTGATTTGTGTCAGGCCAGTAAGTCCTGCAGCGTGGCGAGATTGTCGGCTTCCTCCACCGGCTTGTCCTGGCGCCAGCGCAACATCCGCGGAAACCGCACCGCAATCCCGCTCTTGTGCCGCTTGGACAGGGCGATGCCTTCAAAACCCAACTCGAACACCATGCTCGGCGTCACGCTGCTGACCGGGCCGAATTTTTCTACCGTGGTTTTGCGCACGATTGCGTCGACCTTGCGCATTTCTTCGTCAGTCAGTCCGGAATACGCCTTGGCGAACGGCACCAGTGTGCGCTCGCTACCCGGCGGGCCGTCCCATACCGCGAAGGTGTAATCGCTGTACAGGCTGGCGCGTCGACCATGGCCGCGCTGAGCGTAGATCAACACAGCGTCGACGCTGAACGGATCGACCTTCCACTTCCACCACAGGCCCATATCCTTGGTGCGGCCCACGCCGTAGAGGCCTTTGCGGTCCTTGAGCATCATGCCTTCCACGCCGAGGCTGCGGGAGGCTTCGCGCTGCTCGGCCAACGCTTGCCAGGTAGGCCCCTCAAGCAGCGGCGAGGGCAATAACACCGGTTGATTACACGCCGCGATCACGCGTTCCAGCTGTGTGCGGCGTTCAGCCAGTGTGTGGTTGCGCCAGTCGTCGCCCTGATATTCCAGCAGGTCGTAGGCGAGCACCGCCACCGGCGCATCCTCGAGTACTTTTTTACTCAGGGTCTTGCGGCCGATCCGCTGTTGCAGCAGGGCGAAGGGTTGCACCGCGTCCTTCCAGACCACGATTTCACCGTCGATCACCGTGCCATCCGGCAAGCCACTGACCAGGCTGTGCAGCTCCGGGAAGCGCTCGGTCACCAGTTCTTCACCACGGGACCAGACCCACAAGCGCCCTTCACGCTTGACCAGTTGCGCGCGAATGCCATCGAATTTCCACTCCACCTGCCAGTCGGCGGGGGCGCCAAGCAGGGCCTCGAACTGCTCCACCGGTTGCGCCAAGCCATGAGCAAGAAAAAACGGATACGGCTGACCGCCGCGCTGCGCATGCTCGTCGGACGATTCGGCGGCGATCAGCTTGAGGTAGCCGGCAGCGGTGGGGCGATTGGACAAATCGGTGTAGCCCACCAGCCGCTGAGCCACGCGCTTGCTGTCGAGCCCGGCCATGGCGGCAAGCGCGCGAGTGACCAGCAGTTTGGACACGCCCACGCGAAAGCTGCCGGTGATCAACTTGATGCACACCATCAGGCTTGGTTGGTCCAGCTGCGCCCACAACGCGGGCAAGCGTTCGGCCAGATCAGCGGGCGCCAAGCCACGCAGCGGTAACAGTTTTTCTTCCAGCCATACCGCCAGGCCGTCCTCAGAGGTGTAGGGCGATTCGGGCAGCAGCAGGGAAATCGTCTCTGCCAGGTCACCGACAGACTGGTAGCTTTCCTCGAACAACCACGGCTCGATGCTTGCCGCTTCGGTCGCCATATCCCTCAGCAGACGGGTCGGTACCAATTGTCGTGGCCGCCCACCGGAGAGGAAATACACCGCCCACGCCGCGTCCTCCGGTGGTGCCTGCTGAAAATAGTCCTGCAATGCCGCCAGCTTTGCGTTGCTGGAAGTGGTCGCGTCGAGGTTGGCGTACAGCTCGGCGAAGGCCTTCATGCGCTGGCCTCCTCTTCGTCATCGCCATATTCGGTGCTGAAACCTTGGGCATCCAGGCCTTTCTCGCGCAGATGGCGCACCAGTACGCCAACCGAGCCGTGGGTGACCATTACCCGCTCGGCGCCGGTCTGTTCGATGGCCCACAACAGTCCGGGCCAATCGGCATGGTCCGACAGCACAAAGCCACGGTCGACCCCGCGCCGTCGTCGGGTGCCGCGCAGGCGCATCCAGCCGCTGGCGAAGGCGTCGCTGTAATCGCCAAAGCGGCGAATCCAGGTGCTGCCACCGGTGGAGGGCGGGGCGATGATCAGTGCCTGGCGCAGCAGTGGGTCGTTTTTCTTGAAGTCGCCGGCGTACAGCGTTTCGGGGATATAGATACCGGCTTCGCGGTACACCCGGTTCAGCGGCTCGACGGCGCCGTGGCTGAGGATCGGGCCGATGCTGGCGTCGATGCCATGGAGAATGCGCTGGGCCTTGCCGAACGAATAGCAGAACAGCACGCTGGCTTTGCCGACGGCGACATTGGCCTGCCACCAGTCATTAATGCCGGCAAAAATCTGTGCCTGTGGCTGCCAGCGATAGATCGGCAGGCCGAAGGTGGATTCGGTGATGAAGGTGTGGCAGCGCACCGGCTCGAAGGGGGCGCAAGTGCCATCGGGCTCGACCTTGTAGTCGCCGGACGCAACCCAGACTTCGCCCTGGTATTCCAGGCGCACCTGGGCTGAGCCCAGCACATGCCCGGCCGGATGAAAACTGATGGTCACACCGTGATGCACCAACGGCTCGCCGTAGGCCAGGGTTTGTAGGTTGATGTCCTGGCCCAGGCGCGAACGCAGAATGCCCTCGCCGGGGGCGGCGGCCAGGTAATGTTGATTGCCGGTGCGGGCGTGATCGCCGTGGGCATGGGTGATGACGGAGCGCTCCACGGGGCGCCAGGGGTCGATGTAGAAATCACCGGCTGGACAATAGAGGCCTTCGGGTCTGGCGATGACAAGGTCCATGGGGTGACCGGGGAGGTGGGCTTATCATTTAGGAGGATATGACGGTGAGAGAAGTTCTATCTGAATGCATGGGGTCCAGATGTGGGAGGGGGCTTGCTCCCGATAGCGGTGTGACAGTCAACACATTCATTGACTGAACTACTGCTATCGGGAGCAAGCCCCCTCCCACATTTGGATTCGGTTTCTTCTGAGAAAACCGGGTTACTTGGCGGGTGTCAGGGTCAGCCGGTTTTTTCCGTACACCTTGTCGAAGTTCTGCGGCTGCATCGGGAAGCTCAGGTATTGCGCCTTGAGCGACGGGTCGATGCCGTTGGCATAGTTCGGGCTGGCCGGGTTGCCGGACTGGCCGATGCCACCCTGGCCCATCATCGGTTCCGGCTGGCCGAAGTCGACGATCATGCGCAACGCCGACGCCTGGCTCACGTTGAAATCCTCCCCCCAGGTGTACGGCGCCGAATTCAGGGTGTTGTGGTCGCCACCGCTGGCCAACGGGCCACGGATGACCTGGCCGCTGGTGTTCTTCCAGGTGATGGTGTGCAGCTTGCCCCACTGCCAGCTCTTGTGATCGGCACCCAACAAACTCTCGCCGCTGCTGATCGCAGCGGCCAGCGTGCGTGCCAGGATCGCCGGCTTGTCTTCCTTGAGCGGCGTGCGTGTGTCATCCCAGAGCGGACTGTCTTCGCGCCCCAGCAAGTGGTCGGCGATGGCTGCGTAGGAGACGTTGGCGTTGCTGACAAAGGCGTTCCAGCTGGCGCTGTGTTCGGGGCCGAGTTTGTCGAGGAAAATCTGCCTGGCACTTTCCTGCAGGAACAGCTCGTACACCGCCGCGTCGGCGGACGTTGGCGCAAGGCGCCCATCGAAAGCCATCAGCCGGCCGAGTGCTTCGCGTGCCTTGGCCTGCTCGGCGGCGGGCAGCGCATCGATGGCCTGTTTCAGCGGCTGGGCCATGCCTGGCGCCTGGAACATGCCCTTGAGTTTCGCGGCGAAGGTGGTGGTCTGGTCATATTGCATGGCGATCAGGCTGCGGCTGTCGTGCTTGCCGGCGTTGGCCAATTGCGCCAGGCGCTCGCTGCGCTCCGGTGCAGCCCAGGAGTTGGACAGCTGCATGCCATAGCCGCGCGGTGCGGTACGCTGGTTGGCGGTGCCGATCCAGCCTTGAGCCGGGTCCTGGTCATAGGGGTGCAGCATCGCGTCGGCGTAACCGTCCCAGTCAAAGCGCGTGTCCCAGCCCGGCGAGGGCAGCAGGCCTTCGCCTTCGCGGCGGTTGGGGAAGCGGCCGGTGACCTGCCAGCCGATGTTGCTGGCGTCGGCGAAAATCATGTTCAACGCAATCGCGCGAATTTCGCGGGTGGCGTCCGAGGCCTTGCCGGCGTTTTGCGCGCGGGACAGGTCGAAGAACGCATCCAGGCTCTTGTCCTCCTTTAAGTCGGCGGTTTGCAGGGCCAGGCCAAAACCGTTGGTGAGGGCCTGGCTGCTGTTGAGCAAGGCGCCGTGGCGGGTTTCATACACCACTTCGCGAATCGAGCGCTGGCCTTTGATGAAGAAGGTCTCGTTACGCACGCCGGCCGGTAGCCATTTGCCGTTGTTCTCGTAGTACAACGCGCTGCCCTGGCGCTTGACCTTCTCCAGGAACAAGTCCTGGGTGTCGCCCTTGACCGCGCTCATGCTCCACGCCACCTTGCCGTTGAAGCCCGACAGCAGGGTGGGCAGACCGGCGATCGATGCGCCCACCGCCTGATATTTCGGCGCGCGGATCTGCACATAGCTCCAGGGTGACGGCGCTTGTGGCTGGGCGGCGATGTCGTTGGCCAGCAGGCTTTTGCCACTGCGGCTGCGTTGCGGCCCGATGGCCCAATTGCTGGAGGTGGTAACGCCCAACGCGTTGAGGCTGTTGAGTTGCTGGCTGACCGTGTCCAAGCCGGCGAGGCCCGTGATCTGGCTCAGGTTCACACCCTTGAGCTTGTCGGCTTCGGCCAGCGGGATTGCTTCGTCCGGCGCGCTGGGGATAAGCCAGGCGAGCTTGTCCACACCGAATTTTTGCGCCAGCACCAGCGATGAAATTTCCTGCTGCAGGTTGCTCGACTCGCTGAAGTTCAGCAGGCAGAACAGCAGCGCCGAATCTTCCGGCTTCCAGTACTCGGGCTTGTAGCCGGTCTGGGCCAGGTCGGTCGGCAGCTTGTCGCGGTAGCGGAACAGGTAGGCGTTGACGCCCCGTGCGTAGACTTCAAAGAAGCGCTTGAGCCGTGGCGATGAGGCGTTGTACAGCTCGCCGGCGCTCTTTTTGAGGTTGACCGCGCGCATGAAGCGGTCGACATCGAGCACCTCGGGGCCGGACATTTCCGCCAGGCGGCCCTGGGCCAGCAGGCGCAAGGTGACCATCTGGGTGATCCGGTCGGTGGCGTGCACATAGCCGAGGCTGAACAGCGCGTCGTGGAAGGTGTTGCTCTCGATCAGCGGCATGCCCTGGGCATTGCGGCGTATGGACACGTTTTGCGCGAGGCCCTTGATCGGCTGTACGCCGGCAACGGGGGGCAGGGTGTCCTGGGTGTTCTGGAGCTGGCAACCAGCCAGGCTCAATGCACTGGCCACTGCCGCGGCAACGCCGAACCGGGGAATAAAATGTGTAAGGGCTGGCGAGGCCATGGCAAAGCTCCTGCGGGGGGGTAGCGTCATTAAAGGCGCTACGTTAGTGAGCGCGGTGAAACGACGCAAGCGGGAGTTTTGTAATTGCGTATGCGCACACCAATGTGGGAGGGGGCTTGCCCCCGATAGCGGTGCATCAGTCTATATAGGCATTGACTGATTGACCGCTGTCGGGAGCAAGCCCCCTCCCACAGTTTAAATTTTCAAGTGGCTTAAGCGCCGTGGCACTTTTTGAACTTCTTCTCGCTGCCGCAGGGGCAAGGGTCGTTGCGGCCCACGTCTTTCAACGCGTTGCGCACGGGCTCCTGATGAGCGTGGCCGCAGTTCGGGCCGTGGACATGGCCGTGGTCGTGATCATGGTGATCGTGATCGTGGTTGCAGTCAGGACCATGGACATGGGGTTGCTGAGTCATCGATGTCGCTCCGGAATAAAATCGCCGGGGATTATCTCGCCATTGTGGGCCACCTGCACGTCATTACCGATGAATAATCCGGTTTTCAGCTCGCCTTCCAGGCGATAGGGCACGGGGCGCTCGGGATTTTTCAGCATCTGCACTACATCGCGTATGCGTGGCCACAGGTTGGTGCGTACCGAGACCCTGAAGAATTTATGGCTGCGCGGCGGTACGGTCAGCCATTCGTTGGACTCACCTTCGGTCAGCACCAGATCGCCGAGGGTGACCTTGTAGATCAGGCCGCGCACGGTCAGGTCGGCATCGTCGCGGTTGTCCACGCGAAAGTAGAGTTTGAACTTCTGCTCCAGCAGCTTGGCCCGCACCACTTCGACGTTGACCAGTGAAACGTGGGGCGGCGGCGCATCGTCTTCGAACCACGAGGCGCAGCCGGTCAGGCCCAGGGTTAACGCCAGCATCAAGCCGAAGGTGCGAAGCATTGGCGTTATCCCTGTCAGGTTGCTAAAAGTAGCTGGAACAGCACTTCTTGAATTTCTGCCCGCTGCCACACAAACATACATCATTACGCCCGGCCTTCACCTCCACCGTCGGATCGATGAAGTACCAGCGCCCCTCGTTCTGTACGAAAGAAGAGCGTTCGCGGTGGCTATGCTCGCCAGCGCTGTCATGCCAGCGTGCGGTGAAGGTCACGAAGGCGTGTTCCGGTTGGCCGCCGAATACCTCCGAGCTTTCCACTTCAAGGCCGAGCCAGGTGCTTTGGGCGCTCCAGGCGGCAATGGCGTCGCGGTCCAGGCCAGCCTGCTGTGCGGGCAGGGTGGTGCTCACCAGATAGTTCACCAGGCCCAGCACGTAGGCGCTGTAACGCGAACGCATCAGCGCCGCGGCACACGGCGCGGGGTGGCCGGCGTGGTAATGGCCGCAGCAGGCATCCAGCAGGTTGCCACTGCCGCAGGGGCAAATGGATGTACTCATCGTGTTACCACCAATACTTTCCAAAATTTTCCGGGTTGGCCCAGAAGCGTGCGTTGAGCCAGTCCGGTACTTGTTTATAGTCAAGCAGATCGTAGGTAAACAGCGTCAGCACCTGTTCATCGCGCTGGAATCGCTCACCGGCCTGCAGGGCCAGGGAGAAAAAATCGGTGTCCTTCCAGTCGCAGGCGCCCAGGTCCACCAGCACCGCGATGCGGCTGGCATTGAGGTTGCGGATGCCACCCAGTAATGTCAGACCCTGGGGTTTGGGCAGGTGTTCAAGGCAATCGACCACCAGCGCCAGGTCAAAACGCTGCGCCGCCAGTTCGGCCGGCAGCGGGCCAGGCGGGGCCACGCTGACCAGCACCTCGGGGTGCGCCGCTTTAAACGCATCCAGCGCGGGAAACTGGCTGGCGCCCAACAGCAACAGGCGTTTGGGGGCGTGCAGGTCCAGCAGCGCAGCCAGCGCTTGCTGGGGCGTACGGGAAGAAATACCAGCGGTCATCGCAGATCCTCACATCAGGACCGTAGAGACTAGCGCGGCTGGGCGTGCGGGCCTAGGGCATTCCAGTCAATACTGCGGGTGGCTGAAGTTTTTTGATCCTTCACTGGCAAATCGCCCGTAGAAGTCGTTACTGTGCGTCCAAAGAAAAATTTGAAAACACTCGGGAGCCCCATGATGCGTAAGGTTTTTCTGCTGGCCCTGTTGGTCAGCCCCGTTGCCCTGGCCCAGAGTGTCAGTGTCGAGACCAATTCGTTGATGCGCCTGCCCAGCAGCACCAGCGTGTTGCAGCTCGAGCGCCTGGACGTGGCGGACTACGGCACCCTGCTGATTCCGGCCACCATCGGCCAGATCTCGGTGGAGCAACTGCATCTGGGGCGTGACGCACGTATCGCCATTGTCCCTGGCAATACCGCGCTGCAGCTACAGGTGCGCCAGGCTCAATTGGAGCACGGCAGCCAGATCACTTCCCGCGGCGCGCCTGGCACCCATGAAAAACCAGCCAAGGCCGGACGTGACTTGACCTTGCGCATTGATTCGCTGACAGCCGAAGAACTCTCGGTGGATGCCCGTGGTGGCGCTGGCGCCCAAGGGTATGCGGGCCTGGACGGTGCCAACGGCGAAGACCCAGGGTGTACGTGGGGTTCGGCGGGGCGCGGGTTCAACGGTGACAACGGCGGCAATGGCCTGCCGGGGGCGGCGGGCGCAGCGGTGCGTGTCGAGCTGCCTCAGGACTTTCCTGGCGACCGGATCAAGGTCTGGGTGGATGGCGGCGCAGGTGGTTTGGCCGGCGTAGCAGGCAAGCCTGGCAAGGGCGGGCAGTCCAAGGGCTGCCTGGTGTACCGCGCCGACGGCGGCGAAAAAGGCCGGCCGGGCTTGGAAGGGCAGCCGGGGCCGGTGGGGCCGGCGGGGTCTGTGACCATTCAAAGGCTTTGAGTCGTCTGGTAGTCCGCCATCGGGGGCAAGCCCCCTCCCACCTTGGGAGCGCATTCCAAATGTGGGAGGGGGCTTGCCCCCGATAGCGGTCTACAGATTCGCTTAAAACATCGGCCGAGCCGAAGCAATCGCCACCACCACCAGTCCCACGATCAGATTGATCCCCACCAACTTGCGGATCTGCCCCAGTGCCGCCGCGCCCGCCGGCCAATCCTCGGCCGCCACCGCCGCCTTCAGCGCCGGAAACTTCAACGCCTGGATGCGGATAAACAGCGCCGTCATCACCAGGTACAAGCCCATCATCACCTGCACATAGCGCGGCGCAGTCTCAAAGCCATTGAAACGCAAGTGCAGCAGGCCGACGCCGCTGATCGGCAAAATCAGCACCGCCACCCACACCCAGACAAAAAAACGTTGAAACACATTTGCCCACAGCTTGAGTCGGGCAGGGCCCTCAAGCGCCGTCATGGCGGCGGGGCGCAGGATCATCCAGGCGAAAAACATACCGCCGACCCAGATCAAGGCGGCCAATACATGCAGGGTGTAAGCGAGGCTAAACGCGGTCATTGTGGTACTCCGTTCTGCGCGGGATTAATTAGCGGGGTATGATAGCGGCCGATCCGAACCACTGAAAATTTATCCAGCGTTTTTTGCGCCCGACTATCCATGATCAGCACTGAACTCAAAACCACGATCCAGGGCGCCTATTCGCGTTTTCTCGAAGCCAAGAGCTTGAAACCGCGCTACGGCCAACGCCTGATGATCGCCGAAGTGGCGAAAGTCCTCGGGGATATCGACACGGACGACGAGGGTCGCCGCGCGGGCGAACCGGCGGTCGTGGCCGTCGAGGCCGGCACCGGCACCGGCAAGACCGTGGCCTACAGCCTGGCTGCGATCCCCACCGCCAAGGCCGCGGGCAAGCGCCTGGTGATCGCTACGGCGACCGTCGCACTGCAGGAGCAGATTGTCTACAAGGACCTGCCCGACCTGATGCGCAATAGCGGCCTGAGCTTTACCTTCGCCCTGGCCAAGGGGCGTGGCCGCTACATGTGCCTGTCCAAGCTCGACGTGTTGCTGCAGGAAGGCCACGCGCAAACCGCCACGGCCTCGCTGTTCGAAGAAGAAGGCTTCAAGATCGAGGTCGACGAGGCCAGTCAGAAGTTGTTTACCAGCATGATCGAGAAGCTCGCCGGCAATAAGTGGGACGGCGACCGCGACAGCTGGCCCACCGCCCTGGAAGACGCCGACTGGGCGCGCCTGACCACCGACCATAGCCAGTGCACCAACCGCCATTGCCCCAACTTCGGTCAGTGCGCCTTCTACAAGGCCCGCGAAGGCATGGGCAAGGTCGACGTGATCGTCACCAACCACGACATGGTGCTGGCCGACCTGGCCCTGGGCGGCGGCGCCGTGCTGCCAGACCCGCGCGACACCCTGTACGTGTTCGACGAAGGCCACCATCTGCCGGACAAGGCCATCGGCCACTTTGCCCATTACACGCGGCTGCGCTCTACCGCCGACTGGCTGGAAACCACCGCCAAGAACCTCACCAAGCTGCTGGCCCAGCATCCGCTGCCGGGCGACCTGGGCAAGTTGATCGAACAGGTGCCGGAGCTGGCGCGGGAGATCAAGACCCAGCAGCAGTTCATGTTCAGCGCCTGCGAGCAGGTGGCCGACTTCAAGCCCGGCGAAGACGTGGAAGGCCGTGAGCGGCCGCGTCACCGGTTTGTGGGCGGGATGATTCCCGAGCATATGCGCGAAATGGGTATCGAACTGAAGAAGGGCTTTTCACGCCTGACCGACCTGTTTACCCGTCTCACGGACTTGCTCAAGGAAGGCATGGATGGCGAGGTCAACATCGGCATCGCCAGTAACCAGGCCGAAGAATGGTACCCGCTGTTTGGCAGCCTGCTGTCTCGCTCCCAGGGCAACTGGGAGTTGTGGACGGCGTTCACCGTCGAAGACCCGGAAGACAACCCGCCCATGGCGCGCTGGCTGACCTTGTCGGAAAGCGGTGCGCTGTTCGATATCGAGGTCAACGCCAGCCCGATCCTTGCTGCCGAAATGTTGCGCCGCAACCTGTGGAACGTGGCCTACGGCTGCCTGGTGACCTCGGCTACGCTGACCGCCCTGGGTACTTTCGACCGCTTCCGCATGCGCGCCGGCCTGCCGAAAAAGGCCGTCACGGCGGTGGTGCCGAGCCCATTCCACCATGCTGACGCTGGCGTACTGCGGGTACCCGACCTCAAGGCCGACCCACGGGACGCGGCGGCGCACACGGCGGCGATCATCCGCGACCTGCCCGAGCTGGTCGAAGGTTCGCGGGGCACCCTGGTGCTGTTTTCGTCGCGCAAACAGATGCAGGACGTATTCGACGGCCTTGACCGAGACTGGCGTAAACAAGTGTTTATCCAGGGCAACCTGTCCAAGCAGGAAACCTTGAACAAGCACAAGGCGCGCGTCGATGGCGGTGATTCCAGCGTGCTGTTCGGCCTGGCGAGCTTTGCCGAGGGCGTGGACTTGCCTGGCGCCTACTGCGAACACGTGGTCATCGCCAAGATTCCGTTTTCGGTACCCGATGACCCGGTCGAGGCCGCGCTGGCCGAATGGATCGAAGCTCGAGGCGGCAACCCATTCATGGAAATCTCGGTGCCCGATGCTTCCCTGAAGCTGGTGCAGGCCTGCGGGCGCTTGCTGCGCACCGAGCAGGACCGCGGCACCATCACCTTGCTCGATCGCCGCCTGGTCACCCAGCGCTATGGCAAGGCGATCCTGAATGCCTTGCCGCCGTTCAGGCGCGAAATTTCTTAAGCCACCGTGGGCGAATTCGCCCACTTCGTGGTCTATCTCATGTATGTCATCAGGCCAGTCATCGGCCGTTTGGGAGAACCTTGTTCGTATGATTCGCACGCTGCCCGCTCTTTTTGCCCTACTGTTCGCTGCGCCGTTGATGGCCGCGCCTGCCGGGCAACAAACCCTGTTCAACTTCGTCCGGCCCGCCGATGTGGTCAAGGTGGCGACCCAGGACGCCAGCCTGCCGCAATACAACGCCGAACAAACCCCCGAAGGCGAGGTGCTGCGCCGCATCACGTTCAACCCGGCGGCCGAGCCCAGCCTGGTACTCAGCCCGCAAACGGGCGTGTGGGACTGGTCGCAATCGGGCGCCATGAGCCTGCGTATCCAGAGCGCCATGAATTGGGCGTTGACCCTCTACGTAAAGGTACAAAGTTCCGACGGCAAGACCCTGGTCAGCCGCATCGACCTGCCGGCCGGCCCGGCCCAGACCTTGCTCGTGCCACTGCAAGCCACCTCGCCGCTGAGCCAGGGCATGAAGGCCGGCCCGCCGATGCCGATGACCGTGGACGGCCAGCGTGTCTTGTTGGCCGCCAGCGCCGGGGAAATCGACCGCAGCCAGGTGGTGTCGGTGACGCTGTCGATGATTAACCCGAATGCTGCCCAAAGCATCCTGCTGGAGCGCTTTGGCGTGCAAGACAGTGAGCCGGTGATCAAGACGGCCTACAGCGAACTGGTGGACGCTTACGGCCAGTCCACCCGCGCGCGCTGGCCGGAAAAGGTCAGCAGCGACGAGCAGCTCAAGGTCGCGGCGGCCAAGGAGCAACAACAGCTGAAAGTGTGGCTTGCCGAGCGTGACAAGTCCTCGCTGGACCAGTACGGCGGCTGGAACAAAGGCCCGGCGTTCGATGCCAGTGGCTTCTTCCGCACTGAAAAGCGCGACGGTCGCTGGTATCTGGTCACGCCCGAAGGCCATCCGTTCTATTCGCTGGGTGTCAACACCGTGGCCCCGGACAACAGCCAGACCTACGTGGCCGGGCGTGAGTGGATGTTTGCGGCGCTGCCCAAGGCCGGCGAACCCTTCGACAAGTATTACGGCAGCGGGGATAACCGTACCGGCAACGGTGCGGGCGAGGGGCGCGGTTATGGCGCGGGGCGTTGGTATGATTTCTATGGCGCCAACCTGCAACGCACCTATGGCACTGAAACCGGCTCCGACGGTTTCGACCAGAAGCGCTGGGTGACCCACACCCTCGATCGCTTGCAAGCCTGGGGCTTCAACACCGTCGGTAACTGGAGTGACCCGGACCTGGCCACGGCCGACCGCGTGCCCTACACCTTGCCGCTGTCGATTGTGGGTGACTACGCCAGCATCAGCACCGGCACCGACTGGTGGGGCGGCATGCCCGACCCGTTCGACCCACGTTTTGCCATGGCCACTGAACGCGCCGTGGCCATTGCCGCTCGCGATCATCGCGACGACCCGTGGCTGATCGGTTTCTTTGCCGACAACGAACTGGCCTGGGCCGGCCCCGGCGGTGATGCCAAATCCCGTTACGCGCTGGCCTACGGCACCCTGCGCATGACCACCGACGTGCCGGCCAAGCGAGCCTTCCTCAAGCAATTGCGCGACAAGTACCGCAATGAAGAAGGGCTGTCGAAAGCCTGGGGCATCCAACTGGCCGGCTGGGAGCTGATGGAAGATCCTGGCTTCGAGCCGCCGATGCCGAATCCTGAGCACCCTGAGATTGAGGCCGACTTCAAATATTTCCAGAAGACCTTCGCCGACGCCTACTTCAAGACCCTCTCCGACTCGCTGAAATGGCATGCGCCCAACCAGTTGCTGCTCGGTGGGCGTTATGCGGTGAGCACTCCCGAAGCCGTGGCAGCCTGTGCACAGTATTGCGATGTGCTGAGCTTCAACATGTATACCCTCAAGCCCCAGGACGGTTATGACTTCGCCGCCCTGCGTGCGCTCGACAAGCCGGTGCTGATCACCGAATTCAATTTCGGCTCGACCGACCGTGGCCCGTTCTGGGGCGGGGTGACCCAGTTGGCCGCAGAAGAAGAGCGTGGGGCGGCCTACGCAGCGTTCCTCAAGCAAGCCATGGCAGAGCCGTCGATTGTCGGCGTGCACTGGTTCCAGTACCTGGACCAGCCGGTGACCGGCCGCTTGCTGGACGGTGAAAACGGCCACTTCGGCCTCGTTGGCATCACTGATGTGCCCTTTCAGGGCTTCGTCGACAGCGTGCGTAAAAGCAATCTCGCGACGATCGACCAACTGGGTAAGGCAGCCGAAAAGGCCAAGGCGGCCGGTGCGGCACGTGAAAGCGAGGGCGGCCGAGCAGGCCAGGCAGGCAAAGGCGCGGGCCAAGGCGCCGGGCACGCGGGTGGGCACTCTGGAAATGGTCATTGAATCGTCGTTGACGGGTTCACAAATCCCATAATGACTGGAACAATGTCGGCCACTTTTATGATGTTCTTTCGAGGTCGCTCAGGTGCAGATTCAGGGTCATTACGAGCTCCAGTTCGAAGCGGTACGTGAAGCCTTTGCCGCCTTGTTCGATGACCCTCAAGAGCGCGGCGCGGGGCTTTGCGTCCAGGTCGGCGGCGAGACGGTCGTCGACCTGTGGGCCGGCACCGCCGACAAGGACGGCGCCGAAGCCTGGCACAGCGACACGATCGTCAATCTGTTCTCCTGCACCAAGACCTTTACTGCGGTCACTGCTTTGCAACTGGTGGCCGAAGGCAAGCTGAAGCTGGACGCGCCCGTGGCCGACTACTGGCCGGAATTTGCGGCGGCTGGCAAGGAATCCATCACCCTGCGCCAGTTGCTCTGCCATCAGGCCGGGCTGCCGGCGATCCGCGAGATGCTGCCTACCGAAGCGCTGTACGACTGGCAACTGATGGTCGATACCCTGGCGGCCGAAGCGCCGTGGTGGGCACCCGGCCAGGGCCATGGCTACGAGGCGATCACCTATGGCTGGCTGGTCGGTGAACTGCTGCGCCGTGCCGATGGACGCGGGCCTGGGGAGTCGATCGTGGCGCGGGTGGCGCGCCCCTTGGGGCTGGATTTTCACGTGGGCCTGGCGGATGAAGAGTTTTATCGTGTTGCCCATATAGCCCGCAGCAAAGGCAATATGGGCGATGCAGCGGCACAACGGTTACTTCAAGTAATGATGCGCGAACCCGCAGCGATGACTACGCGTGCATTTGCCAACCCGCCGTCTATTCTGACCAGCACTAATAAACCCGAGTGGCGGCGTATGCAGCAGCCAGCGGCAAATGGTCACGGTAATGCGCGCAGCCTGGCTGGGTTTTATAGCGGTTTATTGGACGGTAGTTTGCTGGAAAGCGACATGCTCGAACAATTGACCCGTGAACACAGTATCGGCCCGGATAAAACCTTATTGACCCAAACCCGTTTTGGCCTGGGCTGCATGTTGGATCAACCGGAGTTGCCCAATGCGACGTTCGGCCTTGGCCCGCGCGCATTCGGGCATCCCGGCGCAGGGGGCTCGGTAGGCTTTGCCGACCCTGAACATGATGTAGCATTCGGTTTTGTGACTAATACCCTGGGGCCCTACGTACTTATGGATCCGCGGGCGCAGAAGTTGGTCGGAATATTGGCCGGTTGTCTATAAACCCCTTGCTGTTTCACAATTTTTTGTTACAAAGGCACGTATAAGAAGACGCTGAACGCAATGATGTAACTTCAATGTTCTTTAAGCGTCGGTTTAACGGGGCATCTGGCCCCCCTGGTTTTTCTCATTTTGTGGATATCTCATGTTATCGAACAAGTCCTTGGCACTGGCGCTGTGCCTCACTATTACGGGTTGTGCACAAACTCCACAGAATGATGCCGAAGGTGGGCATTGGTGGTCATTTGGATCAGACAAGGCTGCTACCAAGGACGCAGTGACCCAAACTGACGCCAAGCCGGATGCCAAGCCTGCTGCCAAGCCTGCTGCCGATGCCAAGCCTGCCGCGCCGGTGGCTGCTGCCTCTGCACCTGCTCCGGCAGCCAAGGCCGATACGGGCTCCAGCTGGTGGCCGTTCTCCACCAAGAGCGCTGACGAGAAGGCTGCCGACGCCAAGGCTGACCTCAAAGCTGACCTCAAGGCTGCAACGCCGGCACCGGCCGTGGCCAAGACCGACACTGAAGCCCACTGGTGGTGGCCGTTCGAGACCAAGCCAAAGCCTCTGGCCAAGGTCGACGTGGCCAACGTGCAGATGCCTGATCCGAAAGTCACCCAGGCCTGGTTGGACGATTACGAGCCGCGCCTGCGTGCTGCCATCAAGGACAGCAACCTGCAATTGGAACGCCGTGACAACGTACTGGTAGTGATTGCCCCGGTCGACGGCTCCTACAACCCGAAACGCCCGGCGATGCTGCTGCCGGTAACCCTGGGCCCGTTCACCCGTGTCGCCAAGGCCGTTGAAGCGGATCCAAAAACCGCCGTACTGGTGCTGGGCCACGTTGACGCCACCGGTAGCGCGCCGGCCAGCCAGGCGCTGAGCAAGGAACGTGCACAGTCGATTGCCTCGATTTTCAGCCTCAGCGGTTTGAAACAGGATCGCCTGATGCTGCGTGGCATGGGCGACCTGATGCCACGTGCCGCCAATGACAGCACCCAGGGCCGTGCGCTGAATCGTCGCATGGAAATCATGTTCACTCAGCGTACAACGATGTTGGCGCTGCTGAGCCAGTACAACTCGGGCAAGACCCCGCCAGTGGCCGAAATGGTTGCCGTGCAGGATGTTCCCGCACCGGCTCCAGCGGCCAAAAAAGCCCCTGCGAAGAAAGCGCCAGCCAAGAAAGCCGCCGCCAAGCCAGCCGCTAAAAAGGCCCCTGCCAAACCAGCGGCCAAGAAACCGGCTCCAGCCAAAGCCAAGGCGGCTGCACCGGCGAGCAACGACCAGGCGAAAAACTGATCCGTTGAACCAGAAGGATAACGCCGCATGACCCAGGCACTGGCCGATATGCGCCGTGACTACACACGGGATGGTTTGAGCGAGGCGCAAGCCCCGGGCGAACCGTTTGCCTTGTTCCACCAGTGGTTCGCCGATGCGGTGAACACCGAGCAGGCACCGGTGGAGGCCAACGCCATGACCCTGGCCACGGTCGACCAGGACGGTCGGCCGCACTGTCGCATCCTGTTGCTCAAGGGCCTGGATGCGCAGGGCTTTACCTTCTTTACCAACTATCAGAGCGCCAAAGGTGAACAACTGGCGGCGCACCCGTTCGCGGCAATGACCTTTTTCTGGCCGACCCTCGAGCGCCAGGTGCGCATTGAAGGGCGGGTGGTCAAGGTCACGCCTGAAGAGTCGGATGCCTATTATCAGGTGCGCCCGCTGGGCAGCCGTCTGGGCGCCTGGGCGTCGCCGCAGAGCAAAGTCATTGCTGATCGCGAAGAACTGCAGGCACTGCTCAAGGCGACCGAAGAACGTTTCAGCGACAGCCAGCCCGATTGCCCCGAGCATTGGGGAGGCTATCGTCTATTGCCCGAGCGCATCGAGTTCTGGCAGGGCCGCGCCAGCCGCCTGCATGATCGCCTCAACTATCGCCTGCAAGCGGGCCAATGGACGCGCGAGCGTCTTGCGCCCTAAACGCTCCCTTTCGTCATTCCAACTGAATCAAGCCCTTCGCGCCGAAGTCTCTGCATAAGAGATTTCGGCGTTTTCGGCTATATGGCTACACTGATCACGCACGCTATGGCATGGTTCGGTCTAGCGACCGCTCGTCGATTTCTGTGGTGCCAGCAGCCTGTACTCAGGCTGAATGAAAGCACTTTTCTGCCTGGCGCGCCGTGACAGGCGCCAGGCTGCAGCGTTTAATGAATACCTGTCCTTTGGAGTTGATGCTATGCGTAAGTCCGTTTTACTAGTTGCCTGCTTTACCACCCTGTCATTGCTGTTGGGTGGCTGCGCCTCGAGTCTGACCGGCGACTCGTACTCCCGTGACGAGGCGCGTCGCGTACAGACCGTTCGCATGGGCACCATCGAATCCCTGCGTCCGGTCAAGATCGAAGGCACCAAGACCCCAATCGGCGGTGCTGCGGGTGCGGTTATCGGCGGCGTTGGCGGCAGCGCCATCGGCGGCGGCCGTGGCAGCATCGTTACCGCTGTGATCGGCGCCGTAGCCGGCGGCCTGCTGGGCTCGGCCACTGAAGAAGGCCTGACCCGTACCCAGGGTGTGGAAATCACCGTCCGTGAAGACGACGGCAGCATGCGCGCCTACGTGCAAGCCGTGCAGGAAAATGAAATCTTCCGCATTGGCGACCGCGTACGCATCATGACGGTCGACGGTACCAGCCGCGTTACTCGCTAACAGCGTCGGCAACAGGCAAAGAAAAACCCCAACCGGGTAACCGGTTGGGGTTTTTCTTTGCCTAGTGATCCTATCGGCCAAAAACGCAAAAGTTGGACGTAATAAAAAACCGCCTTAGTAGGGCGGTTTTTTGTTGCAGGCCTTTCAACGCTTGGCTTGCATGCTCACAGAACGCAATGACGTGCTCGGAATACTACTGTCGCTTGAGGTGTCACGCAAGGTGCAGTTATGACGGCGACTATCGTTTCTGATACTTTTTTTGTCAGAAAAAAACGGAAATAGATATGTAGACTCTTCCTGCGCATGGTCACACCTTTGGCGAGCCGCTCAGTTAGTATCGAGGCCGTTCTACATTCGTCACTCTGTGAGCCGATTGGGTCAGTGCACACGGTTTTGGACCGGCCGCCACGGGCTAGTAATCCGTGCCGGATTGATGCGGAAGGCCCGTCAACCCTGCCGCCTCACAGAACGCAATGACAGCATTTGAAGGCTCACATGTTCCGGTAAGTGTGCTGGAGGTAAGGCCCAACATCAGGAGGGCCTAGTATGTCTAAGTTTGCACGACGTATGTGGAACCTCGTAATGAATATCCTGCGTGTTTATCACGTGTGGGTATTCCTGCGGGACAGCTTCGATGATCTGTAAGGTCTGAGAAGTGAAGCCGCCTCGATTCAAGTCGAGGCGGCTTTTTGGTGTTTGGAAGCCTGACTACGAAATGACGGCTTTCTTTCGACTCGCCATCGCCGTCACGGCATAGCCAATGAACGCCGCCAATATCGACCCGGTCAGAATCCCCATCCGATCCTCACCCGCAAATTCGCTGGCCCCCGGCACGAATGCCAGTGAGCCGACAAACAGGCTCATGGTAAAGCCGATCCCGCACAGAATTGCCACGCCCAGCACCTGACCCCAGTTCGCACCGCTGGGCAACGAGGCGATACCGGTCTTGATGGCCAGCCAGGTAAGGCCGAACACACCCACGGTCTTGCCGATCAACAGGCCGGCGGCGATGCCCATGGGCACATAATGGGTGAAACTCTCTAGGCTGACGCCGGTGAGGGACACCCCGGCGTTGGCAAATGCGAACAGCGGCAGGATCGCGTAGGCCACCCAGGGGTGCAGGGCATGTTCCAGGGTCAGCAGGGGCGAGGTTTCGGCATTCTTTGTGCGCAACGGAATGCAGAACGCCAGTGTTACCCCGGCCAAGGTGGCATGCACGCCGCTCTTGAGCACGCACACCCACAGGATCAGGCCGATGATCATGTACGGTCCCAGCTTGACCACACCCAGGCGGTTCATGGCTATCAAGGCGATCAAGCACGCCGCTGCGCCCGCCAGGGAAGCACCGGACAGGTCGGCGGAGTAGAACAGCGCGATGACGATGATGGCACCGAGGTCGTCAATGATTGCCAGGGTCATCAGGAACAGTTTCAGCGACACCGGCACGCGTTTGCCCAGCAGCGCCAGTACCCCCAGCGCGAAGGCGATATCCGTGGCCATGGGGATTGCCCAGCCGGCGAGGGCTGCCGGGTTGTCCTTGTTCAGCGCCCAGTAGATGAGCGCCGGTACGACCATGCCGCCGATTGCCGCTGCACCGGGAAGGACCACCTGCGACGGTTTGGACAGGTGGCCATCGAGCAGCTCGCGTTTGACTTCAAGACCGATCAGCAGGAAGAACAGCGCCATCAGGCCGTCGTTGATCCACAGCAGGGCGGGCTTGGCGATCTGCAGCGCGCCCACCTGCGCCACCACGGGCGTGTCGAGAAAGGCGCCGTACAGGTGTGACAACGGCGAATTGTTGATAATCAGCGCCAAGGCAGCAGCGGCGATCAGCAACAGGCCGCTGGCGGCTTCCAGCTGGAAGAAACGGGTGAAAGTGCTACGCAGAGGCAAGGGATGCTCTCCAATCCAGGTTCAATAGGTGGGTACCCTAACCCGTACCGTTAGTTGTTAAAACAAAAGTTATATTCTTATTTGTTATAAGCGTCAGGCCCAACTGGCGTTGCGTCTAAGCCTAGCTATTGTGTGTCCAATTGAGTCGTCACTGTATCTGTGTGCAGTGTAGGAAACCCCCTAATATCGCGCTGAAATTCTTAGAGAAGCCTCCTTATGAGCGACCACCGTCCCTGGGCCCGCGAAGCCATTCGTATCATTGAAGCGGATTTCCAGCGCAGCGCTGACACCCATCTGATCCCTTTGCCATTGCCGGGCTTGCCGGGTATCGAGTTGTATTTCAAGGATGAGTCCAGCCACCCGACCGGCAGCCTGAAGCATCGGCTGGCGCGTTCTCTGTTCCTGTATGCGTTGTGCAATGGCTGGCTCAAGCCGGGTGCACCGGTGATCGAAGCTTCCAGCGGTTCGACGGCAATCTCCGAAGCCTACTTTGCGCGCCTGCTCGGCCTGCCCTTTATTGCAGTGATGCCCGCTACCACCTCCCAGGAAAAGATCGCGCAAATTGCCTTTTATGGCGGCAAGAGCCATCTGGTGCAGGACCCCACGCAGATCTACGCCGAATCCGAACGTCTGGCGCGGGAAAGCGGCGGTCACTTCATGGACCAGTTCACTTACGCCGAACGTGCCACCGACTGGCGCGCGAACAACAACATCGCCGAGTCGATCTTCCAGCAGTTGCGCTTTGAGCAACACCCGGAGCCAAGCTGGTTGATTTCCAGCCCCGGAACCGGCGGCACTACCGCGACCCTTGGGCGCTATGTGCGTTATCGCCAGCATTGCACCCGCGTGTTGTGTGCCGATGCCGAACGTTCGGTGTTTTTCGATTACTACCTGAGTGGCGACGCCAGCTTACGCCTGGACTGCGGCTCGCGGATTGAAGGGATTGGTCGGCCGCGGGTCGAGGCATCGTTTTTGCCCGCTGTGATCGATGCGATGGTCAAGGTGCCGGATGCGCTGTCGCTGGCGGCCATGCATTACCTGGCCGAGCGGTTGGGGCGGCGAGTGGGCGGCTCCAGCGGAACGAACCTGATCGGTGCCCTGATGGCTGCGCAACAGATGAAGGCGGCAGGGGAGTCGGGGTCGATCGTGGCGATCCTGTGTGATGGGGGCGAGCGCTATGCCACCACTTACTATGATCAGGCATGGCTGGCAGGGCAGGGCTATGCGTTGGAGGGCCTGATCGCCGCAGTCGCAGCAAGTGTCGAACGCGGTGATGCGCTACCCGACACTGTCCTGCGCGCCAATATCTGATACACCACAAGCCAAATGTGGGAGGGGGCTTGCCCCCGATTGCGGTGTATCTGTCAAAGATGCTCCGACTGAACGACTGCTATCGGGGGCAAGCCCCCTCCCACATATGTACAGCGGCGTTCTCAGGCCTTGATGCCTAGCATGTCCCGCGCCAAAGCCTCGGCAATTCGAATGCCATCGACGCCCGCCGACAGGATGCCCCCGGCATAACCCGCGCCTTCACCGGCCGGGAACAAGCCTTTCACGTTCAAGCTCTGCATCGACTCATTACGGGTAATCCGCAGCGGCGACGAAGTGCGCGTCTCGATACCGGTCAAGACTGCATCATGCAGCGAGTAACCTTTGATCTGCTTCTCGAACGCCGGCAAGGCTTCGCGGATGGCTTCGATGGCGAAGTCCGGCAGGGCCAGGGCCAAGTCACCCAGGGCTACACCCGGCTTGTAGGACGGTTCAACGCTGCCGATAGCGGTTGACGGCCTGCCCGCGATGAAATCGCCGACCAACTGTGCCGGCGCCTCGTAATTGCTGCCGCCGAGCACGTAGGCATGGGACTCCAGGCGCTCCTGCAGTTCGATACCGGCGAGCGGGCCGCCTGGGTAGTCCACTTCTGGCGTGATGCCGACCACGATGCCCGAGTTAGCGTTGCGCTCGTTACGCGAATACTGGCTCATGCCGTTGGTCACGACGCGGTTGGGCTCTGACGTTGCAGCCACCACGGTGCCGCCAGGGCACATGCAGAAGCTATACACCGAGCGACCGTTCTTGGCATGGTGCACCAACTTGTAGTCGGCGGCGCCGAGTTTCGGGTGCCCGGCGTATTTGCCCAGGCGCGCGGCGTCGATCAACGACTGCGGGTGTTCAATACGGAACCCCACCGAGAACGGCTTGGCCTCCATGTACACACCCCGGCCGTGAAGCATACGGAAGGTGTCGCGGGCGCTGTGGCCAAGGGCCAGAATCACGTGCCGGGAGAGGATTTGCTCGCCGCCGTCGATGACCACGCCCTGCAACTGGCCATCTTCGATCAGTACGTCGGTGACCCGTTGTTCGAAGCGCACTTCACCGCCCAGGGCAATGATCTGCTGGCGCATGTTTTCCACCACGCCGGTCAGACGGAACGTACCGATGTGCGGCTTGCTGACATAGAGGATCTCTTCCGGCGCGCCGGCCTTGACGAACTCGTGCAGCACTTTGCGCCCGTGGAATTTCGGGTCCTTGATCTGGCTGTACAGCTTACCGTCGGAGAAGGTCCCGGCGCCGCCTTCGCCGAACTGCACGTTGGACTCGGGGTTGAGCACGTTTTTGCGCCACAGGCCCCAAGTGTCCTTGGTGCGTTGGCGCACTTCCTTGCCGCGCTCGAGGATGATCGGCTTGAAGCCCATCTGTGCCAGCAGCAGCCCGGCGAAGATTCCGCAGGGGCCAAAACCGACCACGACCGGCCGCTCTACCAGGCCTTCCGGTGCCTTACCCACCACGTGGTAGCTGACATCCGGTGCCGGATTGACGTTGCGATCATCGGCAAACTTGAGCAGCAAGGCGGCTTCGCCCTTCACATTCAGGTCAATGGTGTAGATGAAGCACAGCTCCGAGGACTTCTTGCGGGCATCGTAGCTGCGCTTGAACAGGGTGAAATCGAGCAGGTCATCACTGGCGATGCCCAGGCGCTGCACGATAGCGGGCCGCAGGTCTTCTTCGGGATGGTCGATGGGCAGCTTGAGTTCGGTGATTCGTAACATGACAGGATCCGGTAGGCGGCGGGCAAGGAGGCCGGCGGTTTTGCAAACCGGCGATTATAAGCCCCAATGGCGTTTTTCCGTCAGGTTAAAAAACAGCGCAGGGCGCAATTCAATCGTCCCGGGAGCCACCGAAGGCTGCGCAACCACGCTGTACCTGGCCATTAACGCGCAGTTCGGCGGTCATGTGCTGCAGGCTGCCGCTCACGCTGTCGACACATCGTTGCGGGGCGACCCACAATTCGATGTGCTGGTTATTGGCGTCGGTCATCAGGTTGAAGCGACCATCACCCATCTGTTCTTCGACATAAGGCACTGCCAGGGGCGGTTGGCCTTCGCGTTCCAGCACCATACCCTTGGCCGTGACGCTCATCGCCCAGGTCGGCTTATGGCCGTTGGCCCGCAGGATCATGCGCTTGAAATCCGGGTCGCCACAGGCTGAGGTCGAGCGTTCGACGCGATACAGCTGTTGCAGGTCCACCGAACCCTGGGTGCCGCTGGCAACGCCGGAAAACTTGCCACGCAAATCGGCAAACAATGCGCCTTGCTGGCCGGCCAGGGAGGCGGCCTCTTGCAGGATGCTGGTGCCGCCGGTGTCGTTGACCACGTAGTTGCGCTGGTCGTTGCAAGGCTGGAACAGCAGCTTGCCGCCCACCGCCGTCAATTCACCCTGCATGCGGGTCAGCCCGACGGTAGACAGCTTGGCAGGCTCGCTGTCGAACATCTGGCAAGCGGCGAACAAGGGGAACAGGGCTAGCAACGTAAGGGTCGAGGCGGCACGCATTTTCGGTCTCCAGGCAAGTGCCGTCACGTTACGCAGGCTCGCGCTGCATCACAAGCCCGCCGCCCAGCTTCAGGCGATTCTTACAAACCTGATACTTAACCGACGATAAAGGTCTGACCGGTCTGCAAGCCCTCGACGCTTTTGGCGTAGGCTAAAGCCACTTCGGCGCCGGCCACCGGTTTGAACCCACGGAAATAGGGTGCGTAGCTGCCCATGGCTTCCACCAGCACCGTCGGGCTCACGGCGTTAATGCGCAAACCGCGTGGCAATTCAATTGCCACCGCCTTGACGAACGCATCCAGCGCGCCGTTCACCAGCGCCGCCGAGGCGCCGGTGCGAATCGGGTCACGGTTGAGAACGCCGCTGGTGAAGGTAAACGACGCGCCGTCATTGGCGAACTCACGGCCGATCAGCAGCAGGTTCACCTGGCCCATCAGCTTGTCACGCAGGCCCAGTTCGAAGTCGGTTTCGCTCATGTCGCCCAGCGCCACGAAATTCACGTTGCCGGCCGCACAAATCAGCGCGTCGAACGTGCCGGTCTGCTCGAACAGCTTGCGAATCGAGGCCTTGTCACTGATGTCGACCTGGAACTCGCCGCTATTGCGACCAATGGCGATCACCTCGTGACGCTGCGCCAGCTCTGCCTTGACCGCAGAGCCGATCGTGCCGTTGGCACCAATCAAAAGAATTTTCATCGTGCTGTTCCTCCAGGGGCTAGGTGAAGGGTGAGTCTAGTGTGGCTTTTTCGCTGGATAAACGCACTAATAGGCAACTATTGGTTTTCAATTGGAAACAATCGATGAGCGAAATGGATGACTTGGCCGCCTTCGCCGTGCTGGTCGAAGCCGGCAGTTTCACCCTCGCCTCGGAGCAACTGGGTTGCAGCAAGGGGCAGTTGTCCAAGCGGATCAGCCAGCTGGAAGCGCAGTACGCCGTGGTGCTGCTGCATCGCACCACGCGCAAGCTGAGCCTTACCGCCGCCGGTGCGGCATTGCTGCCTCAGGCACAGGCGCTGGTGGTGCAGGTGGAACGGGCGCGTCAGGCATTGGCGCGGCTCAACGATGATCTGGCCGGGCCGGTGCGTATGACGGTTCCGGTTTCGCTTGGAGAAACTTTCTTCGATGGCTTGTTGCTGGAGTTTTCCAAGCAATACCCGCAGGTGCAGATCGAGCTGGAGCTTAACAACCGCTATCGGGACCTGGCGCGGGATGGGTTCGACCTGGGCGTACGCTCGGAGGCCGTCGAGAATGAGCGGCTGGTGGTCAAGCCTCTGCTGGCCTGGCATGAGATGACCTGCGCCAGCCCGGCCTATCTGGAGCAGTACGGTGAACCACTGCGCCCGGCGGACCTGGCAGGCCACACCTGCTTGCTCAACAGTCATTACAGCGGCCGCGAGGAGTGGCTGTACCACCAGCAACATGAGTTGGTGCGTGTGCGGGTGAGTGGCACCTTCGCTTCCAACCACTACAACCTCTTGAAAAAGGCCGCATTGGTGGGCGCCGGTATCGCGCGCCTGCCATCCTACCTGCTGCCGGCGGAGTTGGCTGATGGTCGATTGCGCTGGCTGCTGCGTGACTATCAGACGCGCAGCCTGCCGATGTACCTGGTGCATCCCTATCAGGGTGGCCTGCCGCGGCGCACCCAGGTACTGGCCGACTACCTGGTGGGCTGGTTCAAGCGCAGCGGCGCGGCCCTGGACCGTCTTCAGCGGTAGCGACGGGCGATCCAGTGGTCGATGGACAACCGGCCCGGGCCCCTGGCCACCAGCAGCAATAACAGCGCCAGCCAGGTGCCATGGGTGGGGTAGGCGTCTGGATAGACGAACAACTGAATGGTCAGGGTCATGCCGATCAAGGCGAGGGCCGAGAACCGCGTGGCAAATCCGATCAGGATCAGCACCGGGAAAAAGTGCTCGGCAAACGCTGCCAGGTGCGCGGCGACTTCGGGTGACAACAGCGGGACGTGGTATTCGCTGCGAAATAGCGGCAAGGTCGAGGCGGCGAGTTTGGGTGCGCCGAGCTGGAAGGTGCCGCTGACCAGATCGATGGCAAACCCTTCGACCTTGGTTTGTCCGGACTTCCAGAACACCGCCGCGATGGAGAAGCGCGCAATGAAGGCGATCAGGCTGTAAGGGATTTTTTCGAACAGGGTGATGGCCTGGTTGATGAGGTTGGCAGCGGGGCGGTTCATGGCGATACCTTTTGTTTCAGGTGTACATGGGTAATGGCGTCGTGGCTGATCAACAGCCTCAAACACCGATTCAGGTCGAAGTCGGGCGAGGCCTGTACAGCGTGCTCCACCGCCAATTCCAGTCCTGTGCCTTGGTTCAGGCAGTTGATAAAGGCCACCGAGCCGCTGTCGATGGCGAAGACCTTCACCGCCAAGCCCTGGCGCAGGATCAATGCGTTTTGGGCATCCCAGGGGTTCAAGTCAGTATGGCCGCCGTCAGTCTGGTGCGCAGCCCATATCGCCACAGCCGCATAGGCAGAGTTCAAGGTGGCGAGCGATGGATGCAGTTGCAGGCGTAACTGCCCCACATCCGTTTGAGCTTGCAGGCCTTGGAGAATGCGCTGCTGGCACAGCGCCGGAATATCCGCCGCGTGATAAGCGCGAACCCGCAGGCGCTCCAGGCGTGCGACATCCGCCAGGTAGGGCACGCTGGCGGCCGGTTCGAATGCCTGGATAAAGTCGGCCAGTTTGCTGCCGTACGCGTTGATCAGCGGGCTGGTGGGAGGGTTGGCCTGCACGAAAAGGCCGGCCATGGCGCGAAAGAACTCATCGCCTACCAGTTGCAGCGTCACCGGATAACTGGCCGCCAGGGCATTGATCAGCGAGCTGTGGACGTTATTGCGGTACACCGCAAAACGGCTGGCGGGGTCGGCGCCGTTGCTGCTGAACAGGCCATCCGGGCACGAGCCGTGCGCCGCGAGCAGGGCGTTGGCGAATGCATTCTCAAGGCTCATGCACCCACCTGCGACAGGAACCGTTCGGCCAGCCTGGCCTCCGCGTGCAGCACGCTGAAGGCCGGCACCTGATTATCTCGCTCGATCAGCGTGGCGACCGGCCCCGTGCGTTTGAGCAACTGTTCGTAGAGTTGCCACACCGCGTCATCGATTGGTGCACCGTGATCGTCGATGAGCAGCCTGTCGCCCAGGCTATCGGTGTCTTCGGCAAAGCCGGCCAGGTGTATCTCGCCGATTGCCTGCAACGGCATGGCATCGATGTAGGCCAGCGGATCACGCTGATGGTTGATACACGACACGTAGACGTTGTTCACGTCCAACAGCAAACCACAGCCGGTGCGCCGAATGATTTCGCTGATGAAGTCCGTTTCGTCCAGGGTGGAGCGTTTGAACTGCACATAGGTGGAGGGGTTCTCCAGCAGCATCGGCCGCTTGAGCGTGCTTTGCACCTGGTCTACATGCTCGCAGACACGTGCCAGGGCTTGCGCATCGTAGGCCAGGGGCAGCAGGTCATTGAGAAACACCGGGCCGTGGCTGGACCAGGCCAGGTGTTCGGAAAACGAGTGGGGTTGGTAGCGTTCGACCAGCCTGGCCAAGCGTGCCAGGTGCTCAGGGTCGAGCGGGCCTTCGCCGCCGATGGAGAGACCCACGCCGTGCAACGACAGTGGGTAGCGTTCGCGTATCAAGCCCAGATAGTGGTGAAAAGGGCCGCCGGCGACCATGTAGTTTTCGGCATGCACTTCAAAGAAACCGATGTCGGGTGAAGTACCGAGCACGTCAGCGAAGTGCTCGGTCTTCAGTCCCAACCCGGCCCGACGCGGCAGGCCGGATACCTGAGTCCGGGAGACAGCTTGCAGGGATGAAAGAGTCATCGTCAGTACTCAGGTTGCGCAGGGCTTCAGGACTTTGCGGTGAAAGCAGCTTCCTGGCCGAAACCGGTCGGCGAGGTGGTGCTTGGGGTCTTCAGGCAGGTGCCGGCCGGGACCAGTTTCCAGGCGTTGGCCTGGTCCTTGGTTTTCGAGGTGCCGGCGCAAGAGGTACCGGCGCCGGCGGCGCAGTCGTTCTTGCCGGCCTCGGCGACGCCGAAGCATTTCTGCATGTCGTCGGCAGCGTGAGCGGTGGCGGTCAGGACAGACAGGCTCAGGGTCGAACCGAGGGCCAGGAGGAGGGCGGCAGCGGACAGTTTGGTAGTCATGGTGTATCTCCAGCAGTGGGTTTATGTGGCAGGCTTGAGTGCCTGCTTACACCGCTAGAGAGAGAGGGTGACGAACTTCGTTACAAGCCAGCCGGAAAAAATTTAAGCATCACACAAAGCAAATGTGGGAGGGGGCTTGCCCCCGATGGCTGAGTGTCAGTCAATATAGTTATCAACTGACCCACCGCTATCGGGGGCAAGCCCCCTCCCACATTTCAAGCCGGTTCATGCTGCAACCGTTTTAACCGCCCAGGTAGGCCTCTCGCACCTTCGGATCGGTCAGCAGTTGCTCGCCGGTGCCCTGCATCACCACCCGACCGTTTTCCAGCACATAGGCGCGGTCGGCGATTTTCAGTGCCTGGTTGGCGTTCTGTTCCACCAAAAACACCGTCACCCCGTCCTTGCGCAGTTGCTCGATGATGTCGAAGATCTGCTGGATGATGATCGGTGCCAGGCCCAGGGAAGGTTCGTCCAGCAGCAACAGTTTGGGCTTGCTCATCAGTGCCCGGCCGATGGCGAGCATTTGCTGCTCGCCGCCGGACATGGTGCCGCCGCGCTGGCTGAAGCGCTCCTTGAGCCGAGGGAACAGGTGCAGCACCTTGTCCATCTGTTCCTGGTAATCGCCTTTGTCGGTAAAGAACCCGCCCATGGCCAGGTTCTCTTCCACGGTCAGGCGCGAAAACACGCGACGGCCTTCCGGCACCACCGCGATGCTTTTGCGCATGATTTCGGCGGAGTGCTTGCCCACCAGTTCTTCGCCCATGTAGCGAATGCTGCCGCTGTGGGCCTGGGGCGAACCGCACAAGGTCATCAGCAACGTCGACTTGCCGGCGCCATTGGCGCCGATCAGGGTCACGATCTCACCCTGGCGCACTTCCACGTTGACGCTGTGCAGGGCCTGGATCTTGCCGTAGAAAGTGGAAACGTTTTCGAATTGCAGCATTTTACGCTTCCCCCAAATAGGCTTTGATCACTTCAGGATTGTCGCGGATCTGCTCCGGCGTCCCGTCGGCCAGCGGCGTGCCCTGGTTGATCACCACGATATGGTCGGAAATGCTCATGACCAGTTTCATGTCGTGTTCGATCAGCAGCACGGTGGCGTTGTTTTCCTCACGCAACACGCCGATCAGCGCCTTGAGGTCTTCGGTTTCCTTGGGGTTCAGGCCGGCGGCCGGTTCGTCGAGCATGAGGATCCGCGGGCGGGTCATCATGCAGCGGGCGATTTCCAGGCGACGTTGCTGACCATAGGCCAGGGTGCCGGCCGGGCGGTTGGCGAACTCGGTCAGGTTGACCTTGTCCAGCCAGTACGCCGCGTACTCCATGGCCTCGCGCTCGCTCTTGCGGAATGCCGGGGTCTTGAACAGGCCTGCGAAGAAGTTGGTGTTCAGGTGACGGTGCTGGGCGATCAGCAGGTTTTCGACCGCTGTCATGTCCTTGAACAGGCGCACGTTCTGGAACGTACGCACCACACCCTTGCGGGCAATCTCGTGACCGGCCAGGCCCTGGATCGGCTGGCCGTCCAGCAGGATGCTGCCACCGCTCGGCTTGTAGAAACCGGTGAGGCAGTTGAACACCGTGGTCTTGCCGGCGCCGTTGGGGCCGATCAGCGCGACCACTTGTTTTTCCTTGACGGTCAGGGCGACGCCGTTGACCGCGAGCAGGCCGCCGAAACGCATGCTCAGATTTTCGACTTTCAGGATCTCGCGGCTCATTTGCGCAGCTCCATGTGTGGACGTTGCATGGGCAGCAGGCCCTGAGGGCGCCAGATCATCATCAGCACCATCATGGCGCCGAACATCAACATGCGGTATTCGCTGAACTCACGCATCATTTCCGGCAGCAGGATCATCACGATCGCGGCCAGGATCACGCCCAGTTGCGAGCCCATGCCACCCAGTACCACGATGGCAAGGATGATCGCCGACTCGATAAAGGTGAACGACTCCGGGGTCACCAGGCCCTGGCGCGCGGCGAAGAAGCTGCCGGCGAAACCGGCGAACGCAGCACCGAGGGTGAAAGCGGAGAGTTTGATGATGGTCGGGTTCAGCCCCAGGGCGCGGCAGGCGATTTCATCTTCGCGCAAGGCTTCCCAGGCGCGGCCGATCGGCATGCGCAACAAACGATTGATCACGAACAGTGCCGCCAGCGCCAGCAACAGGGCGACCAGGTACAGGAACACCACCTTGCTCACCGGGTTGTAGGCAATCCCGAAGTACTCGTGGAAAGTCTGCATGCCCTCGGCGGCGCTACGGTCGAACGACAGGCCGAAGAACGTTGGCTTGGGGATGCTGCTGATGCCGTTGGGACCACCGGTGATATCGGTGAGGTTACGCAGGAACAGACGGATGATTTCACCGAAACCCAGGGTCACGATTGCCAGGTAGTCACCGCGCAGGCGCAACACCGGGAAACCCAGCAGGAAGCCGAACGTGGCCGCCGCCATCCCCGCCAGTGGCAGGCAGATCCAGAAGCTCCAGCCCAGGTAGTGCGACAGCAGCGCGTAGGTGTAGGCACCCACGGCATAGAAGCCCACATAACCCAGGTCGAGCAGCCCGGCCAGGCCCACCACGATGTTCAGGCCCAGGCCCAGCAACACGTAGATCAGGATCAGGGTGGCGATGTCGACCGCGCCGCGCGAGCCGAAGAACGGCCAGATCAACGCGGCGATGATCAGGCCGATGATGATGTAGCGCTGGGTGCGCGGCAGGGTCAAGAATTGGCTGACCTTGGGCGACACCAACGGGCCACGGTTGCCCTTGAACAGCGCGCCGACCTGCTGGGTGAACAGCACGCGCAGGAACATCAGCACCGAACACAGGGCGATGATGGTCAGCGTCACGGGACCAGTGCCATGCACTTCCAGGTTGATGCCAACAATGCTCAGCTTGAGACCGAGTACCGGAAAGGCCACGGCCCATACCAGCAAGGCGCTGAAAAACGCCGATTTAAGATATCTGCTCATACTTTCTCAACCTCCGGACGGCCCAGGATGCCGGTCGGACGGAACAACAACACCAGAACCAACAAGCCGAACGCCACGACGTCCTTGTACTGGTCACCGAAGATGTCGGCGCCAAAGGCTTCGGCCACGCCCAGCACCAGCCCACCGAGCATCGCGCCCGGAATACTGCCGATACCGCCCAGCACCGCCGCGGTAAAGGCCTTGAGGCCTACCAGAAAGCCGGCGTTGGGGTTGATCACGCCGTACTGCATGCTCAGCAACACGGCAGCGACCGCCGCCAGCGCAGCACCGATCACGAACGTCAGGGCGATGATGTTATTGGTGTTGATGCCCAGCAGGTTGGCCATCTTGATGTCTTCGGCGCAGGCCCGGCAGGCGCGCCCCAGACGAGAGCGGGAGATGAACAGCGTGAGGCCGAGCATGGCCACCAGGGTGACGATGAAGACCAGGATCTGCATGTAGGAAATCAGCACTTCTTCCGCACCGCCAGGGCCGAAGGAGAGGCTTCCCGGAATCAGGTTGGGAATCGACTTGTCCTTGGAATCCTGGGACAGCAATACGGTGTTCTGCAGGAAAATCGACATGCCGATGGCGGAAATCAGCGGGATCAACCGGTTGCTGCCGCGCAAGGGACGGTAGGCAACACGCTCGATACTGTAGCCATAGGCACTGGTCACGACGATCGACGCAAGGAACGCAGCGGTCATCAACAGCGGCAGGGAGTGGATACCCATCATGGCCAGCCCGGCAAGGGCGATGAAGGCCACGTAGGAACCAATCATGTACACCTCGCCATGGGCGAAGTTGATCATTCCAATGATGCCGTAAACCATTGTGTAGCCAATGGCTATCAAGGCATAGGTGCTGCCAATGGTCAGGCCATTAACCAGCTGTTGGAAAAAATGATAGATCTCAGGCATTACAGCGCTCCTAAAAACCCGATACGCATTTCACTGGTGGAGTCATGTTCCGGCCCTGCGCTGTGTTCTGTGAGCACATTTGCACAAAGCGTTTGCCAGCGAACCGCTGGTGACGGTTTTAAGATTTTCAGGTGAGCCAGCGCCCGGATCGCGGGTGACAGGCCCATAAACCTCGTAAAACAAAGCCCACTGCTCTCACAGTGGGCTTGTTGGACCAGTAACGCCTGGCTTACTGAGGGGAAACTTCGGTTTTTGGTTTGCCGAAGTGCCATTCGTAGACCACGAACTTGAAGTCCTTCAGGTCGCCCTTGGCGTCGAAGCTCAGCTCGCCAGTCGGGGTCTTGAAGGTACCGGCGTGGATGGCTTCGGCCACCTTGGCGGTGTCTTCGCTCTTGGCTGCCTTGATACCACCGGCGATCACTTCGATGGCCGAGTAGGCTGGGAACACGAACGGACCGGTTGGGTCCTGCTTGTTCTTGGCGAACTCTTCAACGATGGCTTTGTTGGCCGGATCGGTGTCGAAGGATTTAGGCAGCGTCACCAGCAGGCCTTCGGAAGCGCCTTGGGCGATTTGCGAGATGGAGTCGTTGCCGACACCCTCTGGGCCCATGAACTTGGCGTTCAGGCCTTTTTCCTTGGCCTGGCGCAGGATCAGGCCCAGCTCCGGGTGGTAGCCGCCGTAGTAGACGAAGTCGACGTTGGCTTGCTTGAGTTTCTGGATGATCGAGGAGAAGTCCTTGTCGCCGGCGTTCAGGCCTTCGAAGACGGCAACCTTGGTGCCTTTCTCTTCAAGGGTCTTCTTCACGGCGCTGGCGATGCCTTCACCGTATTGTTGCTTGTCATGCAGCACGGCAACGATCTTCGGTTTCACGTGGTCGGCGATGTAGTTGCCGGCGGCTGGGCCCTGTGCGCTGTCCAGGCCGATGGTGCGGAAGATCAGCTTGTAGCCACGGGAGGTAATTTCCGGGCTGGTGGCCGCAGGGGTAATCATGATGACGCCTTCGTCTTCATAAATATCGGACGCTGGCTGAGTGGAGCTGGAGCAGAGGTGACCGACCACGAACTTGACGCCGTCGTTGACCACTTTGTTGGCTACGGCAACGGCTTGTTTAGGATCGCAGGCGTCGTCGTATTCCTTGGCTTCAAGCATCTTGCCGTCCACGCCACCCTTGGCGTTGATGTCGGCGATAGCTTGCTTGGCACCCATGAATTGCATGTCACCGTATTGCGTTACAGGCCCGGTCTTGGGGCCGGCAATACCGATCTTGATGGTGTCGGCTGCGAACGAATGGCCGGCAACCCCAGCCAGGACCATAGCGGCAAACAGTTTGGAAATCTGCTTAGTAGCCTTATTCATAGTGCTCCACTCTTGCTGTTGTATTTTTTATAGTTCTAGCGGCCTTGTGAGCTGCAGAACCGGATCGGATATCTCGGATATCCCCCGGCAACGCCCTGGCAACTGTACCGGTACAGTGTAGAGCGCCGGTTGAGCGCTTGAAAAGCTGGCTGCTGGGGGCAAAACCGGGTTGTGTCGCTTAAATGAAAGAAAAAGACAGAATTGCGGCGGGGTAATGCCAGCCTTTCAAGCATTCCTTGGCTTTTCCGACACTTTCAATCGCTACCTCATTTGCTACTGGGTTTTTCTAGCTGAGACACAACGCTATGATTGCGCCGATTTTTTACTCAGGTGAACTCCCATGACGCAAGAACCTAGCACCCTCTATGCCAAGCTGCTCGGTGAAACGGCCGAAATTTCCTGGAAGGAGCTCGAACCGTTCTTTGCCAAGGGTGCCCTATTGTGGGTCGACGCCGGCCTGGATTTGATCGAAGCTGCCGAGGCGATGGCCGAAGACAATCGCGACAAAGTCGCTGCCTGGCTGGCTGCGGGGAGTCTTGGCGAAGTGTCTGCGACGCGGGCGGTGGACTTGGTTACACGGGATCCGGGCCTGTGGGCAGTGGTGGTTTCGCCGTGGATTTTGATTCAGGAAAGGGCATGCGCTGCGGATTGATGCATCAAAATGGTGCGGATGGCGCCGGTCTGGAGTGGGTAAGCGGGTAACCTTAAGTCCAGTGATGGCCTTTCGCCGTGGAGAAACGTCACAACCCGCCAGTCTGTCGGTTGACGTCTACGTCATGGGAACAGTTACACCGATTGCCATTCAGGGATTTAATTGTTTCAAGCTTCGTCTGGCGGCGCCCTTTATAGCCAGCAGATGCCGCGAGAGGAGGGAGGCATTCAGCGCAATGCCTAGCCCCCGAATCACTGTCTCCCCTCGTACTGGTACCTATGTGAATCAGGCCGTCTTACCCGTGTGGTTATTCAATGAAATAACTTTGGTCTTACCTATCCGGTGACGATAGATCTCACGCAGGTACTTGATCGCCTTTTTCACACAATCACGCGACAAACGAATGTCGTTGATCGATACGAACTTGTCCTTGTCGTTGATCAGCTCGCGATACTTCTTCTCATACATCGGTTTGATCGCGTACCAGTTGGTATCCAGAATTTTCGCCGGGTTCTCGAACTCATTAAGCAGCTCATCAATCCGGTCTTCATCGAAATCTTCGTGGATGATGAAATCCAGAATCGAATTGTCCAGCGTGTCATCAAACCGGTACGGATTGCGTGCAAAGCAGCGTTTGATAAACGCTACGATCAGCGTCAGGAAATCATCCGACAGGCACGGGCTCTTGGCGATCAGGGTGGTCAGCGATAAGTTCGCGGACGCCCCGATCACCAAGGCATAACGCTTGAGCGTGGTGTTGGGGAACAGGCTATTGAGGTGGGTCTTCAAGCGGTTCAGGTCCATGTAGGACAGCTTGTAGTCCTTGGGCAGCGAGACGATGGACACCACCGACGAGCAGTTCTTGAAAAAATGCAGGTCATGCAGCGCCGCCGCGTCATAGCCGGAATTTTTGTATTGCTCCAGCGACGCCTTATAGCGTTTGGACTCGATCGGCAGCAGGCTGATGCCTTCGATGGCCTGGGTGACCTTGTTGAAGTGCGGCAGGTCGATGGAGCGGAAGAACAGGTCATCGATATTCAGGCGCTGTGGCTCTTTTTCGAACACCTTGAATTTGTCATTCGACGGCACCGGGGTTTCCGGAACTACGGACTCGGCATAGGCAATCGCCACCGGGCCGGCCAGACTCATGAACAGGTCGTTGGCATCCAGGCGGATGGTTTCGCCGATGTCGATGCCGGCGCGACGGAAGTAGTTCTGGTCATAGTCGGTGGTCACCGCCTGGGCGGTGAGGATGTTGAAGATTTGCTGGGAAATGTACTGGTTGGCGTGCTTTTCCATGGCGTTGACGTCGATGTTCTGGATATTGCCGTCATCGCTTTCTTCGGCGTAACGCATGATGTCGTTGGAGATCAGCATCATCGCGTTCCAGGGGCGGATGCGTCCCTTCACGCTGGCTTCGCTGCTGTCTTCATTGTCGAAGTTGTATGAGAAATCCCATTCTTCCGACAGGTATTTGCATAACAGGCGCCCGGCATTGATGTGCAGCGCTTCGGACATTTCACTGCGGTGGTCGGAGATATTCGGCAGCACGCAGATGCCGCTGGTGAAGATCGGCTCGAACACGAAAGCATGGCCGCTTTTGCTGTCGTGCTCGTCGGCGGGCTTGGTGTCGAAGGTCTTATTCATGTACGAGTGTTGCTGGGCCAGGCCGAACTCGGAAGCCATGCCCGAACCCGTGCCGCCGCCGGCGCTGAAGATCGAGAAGTACAGGCGCGACTGGTTGGCCTTGATGCCGCACGAATCGATCAGGTACGAGTGGATCATCTTCCAGTCGGGGCTGGAAAAACGCTGGGTGTCCTTGTTGAGGATGATTTTGGCCAGGTATTGGCCGAGGATCGGCGCGTTGCCGGCGCCACCGGCATGAACCTCCGACAGGTCCATGATCTTCATCTTGCTGTAGTCGCGCAGAAAACCGCTTTTTTCGCCCTTGCGCGAAAACCGGATGCGCCCGGCAATGTCCTTGTCCAGGTCGCCCAGCATCACCAGGGGCTCCACCAGGAACACCGGTTTGGCCGCTTTGCCGCCGCCCAGGCGAAGGTTGTTGCGGATCCACTGGGTCGGGCTGTAGCCCTTGTCGGCCGTTTTGTCTTGCGTGCTGAATTCGTTCAGGTAGAACTTGCGCGCGTTGTACACCAGCTCCGCCACGTCCAGTGCAATGTTCGACCCGCAGCGGCCCAGGCCGATCAGGCAGACCGAGGGGAATTCCTGCTCGTTGCGCGGGTCGCCGTCGCCTTCGAGCTGGGGCACGCTCGGGAATACCATGTCGCGCAGGCCATCGAGGTTATCGAGGATGCGGTCGGTATTGGTTTCGGTGAAGTACAAGTACTGCTGGGTGGCCAGCGGGCGGGCACTGCTCAATGACTGGGTACCTGAAGGCTTTTGCGCAGGCGCTGTTGGCAGCACGTCGGATACCACGGTGGCAGCGTTATTTTTAGAGGTCATTGTCGCCATGTACCTGGACGGATGGCTGGAAAAGCAAGGAGCCATCACTGAGTGAGAGTTCGCGACTTTACAGTGCGCCTGAGTCCTGAATGGTTGGATTTAACCTTGAATTTACAAGGGGAATCCGCGCCGGACTCAGTTGAATCGGCCGTTCGTCGGCGTTCTTTAGCTAGATGATGGCGAAATGCCAAAGAATCGGCGTCAGCGGATTGGCCTGACGACAGAGGCAGGGCTGACGCGGCCTGGGCCCGGCTCCCTGGACACAGGCGGCTCCTGGGTGCCTTCGCCAGCGTGCGGGGAAAGCGGGTTGCGCATCTGTAGACCCTGGATCACGCCAATAATGTCGCTGGCGGCGACGGCGGGGCTCAGCAGGTAACCCTGGATGAAATCACAGCCATGCTTTTGCAGCAGCTCGAATTGCGCCTGGTTTTCCACGCCTTCGATGACGACCTGCAAGTGCAGCGTGTGGGCCATGCCGATGATCGCCTGGACGATTTCGGTATCGGCGATGGACTTGGGAATGTCCTGGATAAACGAACGGTCGATTTTCAAGGTGTTGAGCGGCAAGCGCTTGAGGTAGGCCAGGGATGAATAACCGGTGCCGAAGTCGTCGATTGCCAGCGATACGCCCAAGGCTCGAATTTGGCGCAACAGCGCCAGGGTGCTGCTGATATTGCCCATCAGGGCATTTTCGGTGACTTCCAGCTCCAGACGGTGGGCGGCGATGCCGGCAAAGCGCAGGGCGGCCTCGATTTCATCCGCCAGCTCGTCCCGCGCCAGGTTGAGGGCCGAGCAGTTCACGGCCATGCTCAACTCGGTGTAGCCGCGATCAGACAGCAGGCTTAAATCATGACAGGCCTGGCGCAGTACCCAGTGGTCCAGTTCGGCAATCAAGCCGTTATTCTCGGCAATCGCGATAAACCGATCCGGAGCCAGCAGCCCGTGCTGTGGATGCTGCCAGCGCACCAGGGCCTCCAGACGCGTGACCTTGCCCAGCTTCATGTCAAAGATTGGCTGATAGAACAGCACCAGTTGGTTGCGTGTGCGCAGGGCGCCGCGCAGTTCTTCTTCCAGTTGCAGCTCAAGGAAGGCGCGGGTTTTCAGGTTGGAGCTGAAGAAGTGCAGACTGTTGCGCCCAGCGTCCTTGGATTGGTAAAGCGCCAGGTCGGCGGTTTTCAGCAGTTCTTCGCAGGTCTGGCCGTCGTCGGGAAACAGGCTGATACCGATGCTGGTGGTCATCACCATCCGCCGGCCTGCCAACTCGATGGGTTCTTTCATTTTTTGCATGATGCGCTGGGCCATGTGTCGCGCTTCGTCGCGATGATGGATATTGATCAAAATGCAGAACTCATCCCCGCCAAAGCGCGCGACCACGTCGGCATGGCTGCGTACCGAGCTTTTGATATGGCTGGCCAGCACGCTGAGTAATTGATCACCGGCATCATGCCCCAGGCTGTCGTTGATACGCTTGAAATGGTCAATGTCGAGGAAGATCACCGCCATCATGCCGCCGGTTGCGGTTTTTTCCGCAACTTTTTCCGCGAAGATCTGGTTGAAGCCCCGCCGGTTGAGCAAGCTGGTCAGCGCATCGTAATGGGCCACCTGTTGCAACGAGGCACGCGCCTGGTCCAGTTCGCTGAGCAGCGCATTGACCCGGCGCAGGTCGCGTTCCTTGTGCTGCAGCTTCTTGTCGGCCAGGGCTGCGCTGACGCTGCTGCCGATGACCAGCAGGGTAATCACCGCCACCGACAGGCCCAGTTGAAGCGGGTTGTGATCGGTCGGCAACGACAGATCCACGCCGTTTGGTATCAGCATTTGCATGGCCGCCATGCCGGTGAAGTGCATGCTCAGGATGCCGGCGCCCAGCACCAGGCTGGCGGCGTATTTGAGCAATTGATGAAACACGCCGGCGCCGTTGCGCAGGTAGCTCGACAGCAACAACGCTGCCAGGCTGGCGCCGATGGCAATAGCGACCGACGCCATGAACAGGCTGGTGTCGAAATACACCTGGGCCTGGGAGCGCATGGCCGACATGCCGACGTAGTGCATCAGCGCGATACCCAGCCCCATCCACACCGAGGCCAGCAGGTACTGGTGAAACCGCAGTTGCGCATGACTGAGGGTTTGCATGGCGAACAGCGAAGCGATCAGGGCAATGACCAGCGAGGCGAAGGTCATGAGCAATTCGTAGTGAATGGCGATAGGGGCTTGGAAAGCCAGCATGCTGATGAAGTGGGTCGACCAGATACCGCCCGCCAGGCAACCGGCGCCCAACCAGCGCCAGTGGCGGCGGGCGGTGGGGTCTTCGACATGACCGACGCGTTCGGCCATATCCAATGTGCCGAAGCCCGCCGCGCAGGCGACCAGGTACGCCAGCAGCACCAGAAAGGGGTTATGACTGCAATTGAGTAATAAGTGCCCGTTGTCTGGAAGGTCGGTGAAAAAGTGCAGCCCCAGCCATTCCATAGCATGTCCCGTCATAGAGTCGCGTCACTGCCTGAGGCGATGACCTATGAGGTCGAGTATAGAACCCATGCGAGATTTGCCATGGGTAATGGCAATTTGATTTCAAATGTTTTGGCATGTCACCCATAGCGTTTGGTGCTAAGCGCTGATGGGTAAATCCAGTTCAAAAGCCGGCTCTGCGAGGGGCGCCAGGCCGAAGGCGGCGCGGGCGGCGTCGCAATCGACGTTTTGCACGCCCTGGCTCCAGGATGCTTCGAACTCGCGGCATGGGCTTGAGCGCTGTTCATAAATCGAACAGCGTGTGCCTTTGCCCACTTCGCCCTCGAGGCTGCAACACCGTGCGGGCTTCTGGTCGGTGCCGATCATCGCCACGCGGGTGGGGTTGATCTGCACCACCAGGTCATCGGGCACTGTACCGCCCGATGAGGCGCACTCGCCCCAAAAAAAAGACACACGAAAGTATGAACAGCAGGCACCGCAATTCAGACACGGACTGGCTTCGGACATGGGCGTCATCGATTAAGAATAGGTAAGAGGGGGACTGCGGGAAGGCTCGCCATTCTATCTGGGCCATGGCCGTTGGGAAGGGGGCGCGCGCATATATTTTTGTAGGGGAAGTCCCGTAATGCCGGGTGAAATCACGCCCTATCAGCTTTACGAATCATTACAGACAAGCGCTGCCAGCCTGACTATGTTGCAGGTACCTGAGCAGGATGCAGTGGGCATCGCAGCTCTCATAACAATAAAAGAGACGGACCCATGCAGAACTCGACCCAAGCGGCGAATGCCTGGCGCATTCTGTTCCTGCTGTTCCTCGCCAATCTGTTCAATTTCTTCGACCGTACCATTCCCGCGATCATCATCGAGCCGATCCGCATGGAATGGCACTTGAGCGACTTTCAGCTCGGCATCATCGGTACCTCCTTCACCATCGTGTATGCCATCGCCGGGCTGCCGCTGGGGCGTTTGGCCGACACGGGTTCGCGCAGCAAATTGATGGGCTGGGGCTTGTTCGCCTGGAGCGGGCTCACAGCGCTCAATGGCCTGGCCGGCAGTTTCTGGAGCTTCCTGTTGGTGCGCATGGGCATTGGTATCGGGGAAGCCAGCTATGCCCCCGCCGCCAATTCATTGATTGGCGATCTGTTTCCCGCTCACCGCCGGGCGCGCGCCATGGGGATCTTCATGCTCGGCCTGCCGCTGGGCCTGTTGCTGGCATTCTTTACCATCGGCTGGATGGTCAAGGCGTTCGACAGCTGGCGTGCACCGTTCTTTATCGCTGCCGTACCGGGGCTGATCCTTGCGGTGTTCATGTTCTACATCAAGGAACCCAAACGCGGCGCGGCGGAAACCGTGCAAGTGCCGCAGGAACGCGTCGACCGCCCGATCCGCCGCGTACTGGCGGTGCCGACCTTCCTGTGGCTGGTGCTGGCGGGGCTGTGCTTCAACTTCGCCACCTATGCGTGCAACTCGTTTCTGGTGCCGATGTTGCAGCGTTACTTCCTGATGCCTTTGCAGGATGCGGCGGTGGCCACCGGTGTCATCGTCGGCGTGACCGGCCTGGTGGGCCTGACCCTGGGTGGCTGGATTGCCGATAAGATCCACCAGCGCGTTGCCAATGGCCGGCTGCTGTTCGCCGCGTGCAGCCTGATCATCTCCACGGTTACCACCGCCTGGGCATTGCATGCCGGGCGTATCGAGATCGGCGTGTTCGTCGCGCTGTTCAGCGTGGGCTGGCTGTTTGCCTATAACTTCTATACCTGCGTGTACACGGCGATCCAGGATGTGGTTGAACCGCGCCTGCGGGCCACGGCGATGGCGCTGTTCTTTGCCGGCTTGTATCTGCTGGGCGGAGGGATGGGGCCGATTGTAGTGGGCGGGCTGTCTGACCATTTTGCCCATGCGGCGATGTACGCGGCGGGGGCGCAGCAGATGACCGAGGCGTATAAAGCCGTGGGTTTGCACGACGCCATGTACCTGATTCCGGTGGCGTTGTTCCTGACCATGCTGTTTCTGTTCCAGGCGTCGCGCAGTTTTGTGCGTGATGCCAAGCGGATGAAAGAGGGATTGGTGGTTGTCGAGGTGTCGGCTGCGGCAGCGACGGCTTGAAACGGCGCTGACTCCATCGCGGGCAAGCCCCCTCCCACATTTGGACTGTGAATACGTTCAAGTGTGGGAGGGGGCTTGCCCCCGATGAGGCCATCACAGCCACAGCCCTTTTCCAGTGAACAAAAAAAGGCCCGCATTGCGCGGGCCTCTCTCATTCAGCGCAGCATCAACCCGCGACCAGCACCCGAATCGCTTCCAATCGCAACGCCGCCTTGTCGAGCATGGCCAGGCCTTGCTCGCGCTGGTTGCGCAGGGCGACCAACTCGCTGTCGCGTACGGTCGGGTTGACCGCTTGCAGCGCGGTCAAGCGCGCCAGCTCTTCATCGGTGTCTGCGGCCAGGCGACGCTTGGCTTCGGCTACGCGCTCGGCGTGACGCGGGGCGATTTTCTCTTCGCCAGCGTTGATACGTGGCGTCAATTGATCGCGCTGGGCCTGCACGAACTTGTTGGCGCTGGCCCGTGGCACGCTTTCCAACTGGTCGTTCAAGGTCACGAACGACACGCGGCCGGACAGGTCATTGCCATTTGCATCCAGCAGGCAGCGCAGGGCGGCCGGCGGCAGGTAGCGACCCAGTTGCAGCGAACGCGGGGCAACCACTTCGCTGACATACAGCAGTTCCAGCAATACGGTGCCCGGCTTGAGCGCCTTGTTCTTGATCAGCGCCACAGCGGTGTTGCCCATGGAGCCGGACAGCACCAGGTCCATGCCGCCTTGCACCATCGGGTGTTCCCAGGTGATGAACTGCATGTCTTCACGCGACAGCGCCTGGTTGCGGTCGTAGGTGATGGTCACACCTTCGTCGTCGCCCAGGGGGAAGCTGGCGTCGAGCATCTTTTCGCTGGGCTTGAGGATCAGCGCGTTTTCCGAATGGTCTTCGCTGTCGATGCCAAAGGCGTCGAACAGGGTTTCCATATAGATCGGCAGGGCGAACTGGTCGTCTTGCTCGAGGATGTCCTCGACCAGCGCATCGCCTTCACCAGCGCCGCCGGAGTTGAGTTCCAGCAAGCGGTCGCGACCGGTGTGCAGCTCTTGTTCCAGGCGTTCGCGCTCGGCGCGGGCTTCGTCGATCAGGGCCTGCCATTCGCCGTCGTCGGCGTTTTCCAGCAGCGGCAGCAGACGCGGGCCGAACTGATGCTGCAAGGCGTTGCCGGTCGGGCAGGTGTTGAGGAAGGCGTTCAGCGCTTCGTGGTACCACTGGAACAGGCGCTCTTGCGGGCTGGTTTCCAGGTACGGCACGTGCAGTTCGATCACGTGTTTCTGGCCGATCCGGTCCAGACGGCCGATGCGCTGTTCCAGCAGGTCGGGGTGGGACGGCAGGTCGAACAGCACCAGGTGGTGGGAGAACTGGAAGTTGCGGCCTTCGCTGCCGATCTCGGAGCAGATCAGCACCTGGGCGCCAAACTCTTCATCGGCAAAGTAGGCGGCGGCGCGGTCACGCTCGAGGATGTTCATGCCCTCGTGGAATACCGTGGCCGGAATGCCGGAGCGCACGCGCAGCGCGTCTTCCAGGTCCATGGCGGTTTCGGCGTGGGCGCAGATCACCAGGACCTTGGTGCGCTTGAGCATTTTCAACTGGTCGATCAGCCACTCCACGCGCGGGTCGAAGCGCCACCAGCGGTTGTCTTCCTCGATGTCCGGCTGCGACTGGAAGCTGACTTCCGGGTACAGCTCGGCATGCTCGCCCAGGGGCAACTCAAGGTATTCGTCCGGGTTCGGCAGCGGGTAGGCGTGCAGTTTACGCTCGGGGAAGCCCTGCACGGCGGCGCGGGTGTTGCGAAACAGCACGCGGCCGGTGCCGTGGCGGTCGAGCAGTTCCCGCACCAGGCGGGCGCTGGCTTCGCTGTCGCCATCGTTGACGGCGGTGAGCAAGGCTTCGCCTTCGTTGCCGAGGAAACCCTGGATGGTCTTGTGCGCGGCGGGCGACAAGCGACCCTTGTCCAGAAGCTCCTGCACGGCTTCGGCCACCGGGCGGTAGTTCTCGCTCTCGGCGCGGAAGGCGTGCAGGTCGTGGAAGCGGTTCGGATCGAGCAGGCGCAGGCGCGCAAAGTGGCTGTCCTGGCCCAGCTGCTCCGGCGTGGCGGTGAGTAGCAGCACGCCGGGAATCACTTCGGCAAGTTGCTCGACCAGCGAGTACTCGGCGCTGGCCTTTTCTTCGTGCCACACCAGATGGTGCGCTTCGTCGACCACCAGCAGGTCCCAACCGGCGGCGAACAGCGCGTCCTGGGCCTTTTCGTCGTCCACCAGCCATTCCAGGGCGACCAGCGCCAGCTGAGTGTCTTCGAACGGGTTGGTGGCATCGCTTTCGATAAAGCGCTCTTCGTCGAACAGCGCAACCTGCAGGTTGAAGCGGCGGCGCATTTCCACCAGCCACTGGTGCTGCAGGTTTTCCGGAACCAGGATCAGCACGCGGCTGGCACGGCCCGACAGCAACTGGCGATGGATCACCAGGCCGGCCTCGATGGTCTTGCCCAGGCCCACTTCGTCGGCCAACAAGACCCGCGGCGCAATACGGTCAGCGACTTCACGGGCGATGTGCAGTTGGTGGGCAATCGGTTGCGCACGCACGCCGCCCAGGCCCCACAGCGAGGATTGCAGTTGACGGCTGGTGTGTTCCAGGGTGTGGTAGCGCAGCGAGAACCAGGCCAACGGGTCGATCTGCCCGGCGAACAGGCGGTCGCTGGCGAGGCGGAACTGGATGAAGTTGGACAGTTGGGTTTCCGGCAGGGTGACCTGCTCGTTCTGCCCGTTGAGGCCGTGGTAGACCAGCAGGCCGTCGACGTCGTCGACTTCCTGAACGGTCATCTTCCAGCCGTCGAAATGGGTGATGCTGTCGCCCGGCGAAAACCTCACGCGGGTGAGGGGCGCATTCCGTAGCGCATACTGGCGAGTGTCGCCAGTGGCCGGATAGAGCACGGTCAACAAGCGGCCGTCCTGTGCCAGAACGGTGCCTAACCCCAGCTCTGCTTCGCTGTCACTAATCCAGCGTTGCCCCGGTTGATACTGCTGCGCCATGCTGCCTGACTCCCGCCGTGAAAAAGCCGACTATCTTAACGGAACAAGGCCTCACGCCCAAGGACTCTGACAAAAACTACTGCGTTTGCGCGCGGGCCCACACGCCGAATCGACGGGTGGCGGGCACTCACAAGTGTCGACTGGGTCACAGCTTGGCGAGCGAGTGTTCAAGTCGCCCGGTGGGGCGCCGACAGCCTGTTGACCAGGAGACTTAAGATTATGCTTCCACCTATGTTGCCCGTGAGCGTTGTGCCGGTCACATCGCAACTTGATCCGGTGCGCCAGAAGCCGGATATCCCGCCCGTGGTGCCGGTTCAACAGGGCTCCAACGAGAGCACCATCGACTTGAAAAAAGGCGATGCCGAGCAATCGACCTTTCTGTTGCGCGAAGAGCAGCGCCGCCAGCAGGAGCAGCAAAGACGTCGGCGTGAAGCCGAGGACGATCCTGAGCAGCACCTGCCTATACCGGGTGATCTGCTCAACGCCGACAACACCGTCCCCGTGGCGCCGTTGATTGAAGACGCGCCGCGCCAGGGCTTGTGGGTGGACATCGAGGTCTGATCGTGCGATTTGTCAGCTCGCTGATTTGCCGTTGAGCGCAGCAGGCCGCATTATTGGGGCATTCCCGCCAGAACGTAAACCAAGCCATGAGTGATGACGACAAGCTGATCGACCTGAATGCCGAACGCGCCAAGCGTGTGCATGACCTCAATGACAAACGCCTGAATGAAGTGCGCCAGGCCTTTGAGCAGGCGATGCCCCTGGGTAAGCCCAAGAAGAAAACCAAGAACAAACCGAAAAAACGTTGAAGCCACTTGCTTCAATTGATGCAGGTCAGTTATTGCCCTTCTTTACGCCCCGTCGCGGGCGACATTGATCCCCGTCAATTTTCCCATCCGCCTTCTCCGTTAACTTAGCCCTATCGCAACAGGGCACGTGCAGGAGGCCGGTCATGTTTATCGATAATGTGGTATTTGCCGGAGTGCTGACCGTCAGCCTCATGGTGCTGTTTTTTGTAGGGTTTGGGATTTTTATCTGGAAAGACGCAAACAAGCGTAAAAAACCCTAGGTTTTTCCGGGTTACATGGGCACGCAAGGCATTTTGGGCGACTTCGGTCGCCTTTTTTTTTGGCTGCGATTTAACCAGTACCTGTTTCATGTCCGGCGGCTCCAGGCAAAAAAAAGGTGCGGTCCTCGCGGACCGCACCTTTTTCGTGACTGGCAGCTATCAGCTGCCCAGGGCCTTGGACGCCAGCCAGAACAACCCGGCCGAGAGGGCTACGGTTGCCGGCAGGGTCAACACCCAAGCCATCAGGATGGTCTTGACCGTGCCACCTTGCAGGCCGCTTTTATTCGCGACCATGGTACCGGCCACGCCAGAAGACAACACGTGGGTGGTGGACACCGGCAGGGCGAAGATATTGGCAAAGCCGATCATGGTGGCGGTGGTGATTTGTGCCGACATGCCTTGGGCATAGGTCATGCCTTGCTTGCCGATCTTTTCACCAATGGTCAGTACCACGCGTTTCCAGCCCACCATGGTACCCAGGCCCAGGGCCAGTGCAACCGCGAGAATCACCCAGAACGGCGCGTACTCGGTCGTGGCGGTCAGGTCTTTGCGCAGTTTGTCGAGGTCGGACTTCTCACGCGCATCCAAGCCAGGCAGCTTGCCGACTTTCTTCGCGGTATCGTCCAGGCAGAGCAGGTAGCGACGCACTTCAATGCGATGGTCGGCACTCAACGAGTGGTAGTCGGAAACGCCTTTGAGCGTTTCAACGAGCGCGTTGATGGTCGGCTCGGTCTGCTGCGGGTTGCACTGGAACTTGCCCGGCAGGTTGTCCTTCACGCTTTTGCCCAGTGCCAGGAACTCGCCGAGGGTGGCGTTGTTGCGCTGGTAGAACTGGCTCAAATGCACGGTGGCATCGCGAGTACGTTCGATCTGGTAGGTGGTGCTGCCCAGGTCGAGAACGAACTGCGCCGGCACGATACCAATCAGCACGAGCATGATCAGGCCGATGCCTTTCTGGCCATCGTTGGAGCCGTGCACGAAGCTCACGGCCATCGCGGAAATCACCAGGACCAGGCGGTTCCAGAACGGCGGGTGCTTCTTGTCGTCAAGCTTGCGGCGCTGGTCCGGAGTCTTGTGCATCTTCGACAGCGGACGCCACCACTTCAGGCCGATCAGCACCAGGGCTGCGACCAGGAAACCGGCCATCGGCGAGAACACCAGGGATGCACCGATATCGATCGCTTTCTGCCAGTTCACACCGTCAGCCAACGGAATATCGTTGATCAGGGCGTTGGCCAGGCCCACACCGAGGATCGAGCCGATCAGGGTGTGGGAGCTGGAGGCGGGAATACCGAAGTACCAGGTGCCCAGGTTCCAGGTGATTGCCGCCGCCAACAACGAGAAGACCATCGCCAGACCATGGCCGGTGTTCACATTGATCAGCAACTCCACCGGCAGCAAGTGCACGATGGCGTAGGCGACACCCACACCACCGAGCAACACGCCGAGGAAGTTGAACACCCCGGAGAAGAACACGGCCAGGTGCGGCGGCATGGCTTTGGTATAGATGACTGTGGCCACCGCGTTAGCGGTGTCATGAAAGCCATTGATGAACTCGAAGGCGAGGACAAAGGCGAGGGCGAGCAACAGGCTCACTAGAACCCAGGCATCCAGTCCGCTGAATAAATCGATCATGAAGGTTTTCTGACCCGGTCGTAAGGGGGCGCGATTATGCCAGAAAACCTCAGTAATCGATGCATTAGCTGCTCATCGGTAAGAATCTACCTGGAAAAAAATCGCTTGAAACAGGCGCATCCCAAGGTTTTCGGGGCTTTGGCAAGTCTTTGATTTCTATGGTCAGGGCGCAAAAGGACGTGGTTTCGTCACAAAAAAGTCATGTGTGAAACATTTGTATGAAATTTCGTTGGTAGTCGTAGGCGCCGACCAGTGGCCGCTTGGCTGCGCTGAACTGCGCCGGTGGTAGGCCGGCGCCGACAGCAAAACCCAGGAGGCTGGCTTCAAGAACACTCAGGGCTCTTCTGCTTTGAGTTCCTGCTCGATCTTCTGAATTTCCTGGGCGAAGGCCTGGTCCAGCAGACTGGCGCGCTTGCGCCATGGCTTACGTTCCGGCTCAGGCTGGGCGGCGTAGGTGGTGACTTCCCCGCCGTAAACGTCCTTGTAACGTTGCTCCTGGCGCTCAAGTTCCGCGCGCAGTTCATCTTTCGTCACAGTTTTACCTAATTGAGTTGAGTTTAATCACGGTGCAACGTCATGCCAAAAAAGGCAGCCCCGGGTTGTACAACTTAGCGGCAAACATGACCCAACTTTGAAGTAGGGACCTGAGATCGCTTTTTCAATCCGATACTTTAAATCGACCCTGCACGCGGTTTGCGGTGCTGGGCGAGCTCTGATCCCAATAGGTAATTGGGCTGACCTCTGCACAGGCTGCATTATAGCGACGCATTTGAATAACGCTATCGGCATAAAGTTAAAAAGCTTCAACTTCATGTTCGAGTTTTGTTACATCACTTCCTGGGTATCGACTGAAAACATCCATCCATACGCAGCGAGCTTTTCTCTCGGCGGGCGCTGAGGCAGGCCTGGCGGTGGAAAATTGCGATAATCGCATGATCGTCCGATAATCGCCCAATGTCGCCGCCTCTGCCTTGTATATGTTTCCCCGTGCAGCTTGTAATGGCAGCCAACCCTTCTGTGGTTGAAAACAAGAAAAAGGATCCCTGAAATGAACGATCAATTGCGCAATTCCTTCGCGTCAGTGGCGCCGCCGATCGTGGCTTCACCGGCCAAGCGCATCCAGGCATTCACCGGTGATCCGGACTTCATGACCTCACTGGCCCGTGGCCTGGCCGTGGTGCAAGCGTTCCAGGAGCGCAAGCGTCACCTGACCATCGCCCAGATCAGCCATCGCACCGAGATTCCCCGCGCCGCTGTGCGCCGTTGCGTGCACACGTTGATCAAGCTCGGTTACGCCACCACGGACGGGCGAACCTACTCGCTGCTGCCCAAAGTGCTGACGCTTGGCCATGCCTATTTATCGTCCACACCCCTGGCTGTGTCGGCCCAGCCCTACCTGGACCGCATGAGCGAACAGCTGCACGAAGCCTGCAATATGGCGACCCTCGAAGGCGACGACATTTTGTATATCGCCCGTTCCGCCACCACTCAGCGCCTGATTTCCGTGGACCTTTCCGTGGGTGGGCGCCTGCCGGCGTACTGCACCTCCATGGGCCGCATCCTGCTGGCCGCCCTCGACGATGCCTCGCTGCAGGATTACCTCGATCACGCCGACCTGCAAACCAAGACCAGTCGCACCTTGACCACTCCCGAAGCCTTGTTCGAATGCCTGCAGCAAGTGCGTCAGCAGGGCTGGTGCATCGTCGACCAGGAATTGGAGCAGGGCCTGCGTTCAATCGCCGTACCGGTGTACGACGCGTCCGGCCAGGTACTGGCCGCACTCAATGTCAGCACCCATGCCGGGCGGGTCAGTCGTAGCGAGTTGGAGCAGCGTTTCCTGCCGAGCATGCTCAGCGCCAGTCGCGAGCTGAGTACGCAACTGTTTGCCTAAGTGTTCGGTGACCGCACAGATCCCGGCTTGATCAATTGACGCTGTTTCCCCTGGCTTATTACTGTGCGGCAGCGCTGCAAGGCGCGCTCCAATAATAATGGCGACCCCCCGGTCGACCGCCCGCCATCGGTGTGGAATAAAAATAATGAATCAACCATCTGTCGGTACCACTCTGGACGTTCAGTCCTTCATCAATGCCCAGCCCTTGTCACGTTATCAATGGCGCGTGGTGATCCTGTGTTTCCTGATTGTCTTCCTCGACGGCCTCGACACCGCCGCCATGGGCTTTATCGCACCCGCGCTGTCCCAGGACTGGGGCATTGACCGCGCCAGCCTCGGCCCGGTGATGAGCGCCGCGTTGATCGGCATGGTGTTCGGCGCGCTGGGTTCCGGCCCGCTGGCCGACCGCTTCGGGCGCAAAGGCGTGCTGGTGGGCGCGGTGCTGGTGTTTGGTGGCTTCAGCCTGGCGTCGGCGTACAGCAGCAATGTCGACCAACTACTCGTGTTGCGTTTCCTGACGGGCCTGGGCCTGGGCGCCGGCATGCCCAACGCCACCACGCTGCTTTCCGAATACACCCCCGAGCGGCACAAGTCGTTGCTGGTGACCAGCATGTTCTGCGGCTTCAACCTGGGCATGGCTGGCGGCGGGTTTATCTCGGCCAAGTTGATCCCGGCCTTCGGCTGGCACAGCCTGTTGCTGATCGGTGGCATCCTGCCGTTGATCCTGGCCGTCGTGCTGCTGGTGTGGCTGCCGGAATCGGCGCGTTACCTGGTGGTGCGCAACCGTGGCACTGACAAGGTGCGCAAAACCCTGTCACCGATCGAGCCAAGCATTGTTGCCCAGGCCGCTGCCTTCAGCGTGCCCGAGCAAAAGACCGTCAAGGCGCGCAACGTATTTGCGGTGATTTTCTCCGGCACCTACAGCGCCGGCACGCTGCTGCTGTGGCTCACTTACTTCATGGGTCTGGTGATTGTGTATCTGCTCACCAGCTGGCTGCCGACCCTGATGCGCGACAGCGGCGCCAGCATGGAACAGGCCGCGTTTATCGGTGCCTTGTTCCAGTTTGGCGGCGTATTGAGCGCCGTGGGCGTGGGCTGGGCGATGGACCGGTTCAACCCGCACAAGGTCATCGGCAGCTTCTATCTGCTGGCCGGGGTGTTTGCCTACGCGGTTGGGCAGAGCCTGGGCAACATCACTGTATTGGCGACCCTGGTGCTGATTGCCGGGATGTGCGTCAACGGGGCGCAATCGGCAATGCCTTCCCTGGCGGCGCGTTTCTACCCAACCCAGGGCCGCGCCACCGGCGTTTCATGGATGCTCGGCATTGGTCGTTTCGGCGCCATTCTAGGGGCGTGGATGGGCGCTACCTTGCTGGGCCTGGGCTGGAACTTTGAACAAGTGCTGACAGCGCTGGTGATTCCAGCCGCACTCGCCACCGCTGCTGTGGTGATCAAAGGCATGGTCAGCCACGCCGACGCCACCTGACCTCTGCACGGCCAAAAATGTGAGAGGGGGCTTGCCCCCGATAGCGGTGGGTCAGTTGAGTAATTTGTGACTGATATACCGCCATCGGGGCAAGCCCCCTCCCACATTTGAATTGTATTCGCTTAGAAGGTTAGGTACGCAACAATCCGTTCGATAATCGAACGCTGAGTCGATTATCGGATTGTTCGGCCCATTTCCCCAGCTTAACCTTCAAGCACTTCGGCGCCACCTCCGCGCCTTTTCGATCAACATCGGGAGCTCAACCCCATGGCGGAAATTCTCACCCTGCGTGATGCGGTCAAGCGCTTCGTGAACGACGGCGATACCGTCGCCCTCGAAGGCTTTACTCACCTGATCCCTACGGCCGCAGGTCATGAAATCATTCGTCAGGGCAAGAAAGACCTGACGCTGGTGCGCATGACGCCTGACCTGATCTACGACCAGTTGATCGGTGCCGGCTGTGCGCGCAAGTTGATTTTCTCCTGGGGCGGCAACCCTGGCGTGGGCTCCTTGCATCGCCTGCGCGACGCCGTGGAAAAACACTGGCCGCAGCCGCTGGAGATCGAAGAACACAGCCATGCCGACCTGGCCAATGCCTACGTCGCCGGCGCCTCTGGCCTGCCGTTTGCGGTGCTGCGTGCCTACGCCGGTTCCGACTTGCCCAAGGTCAACCCGCTGATCAAGACCGTCACCTGCCCGTTCACGGGTGAGGTGTTGGCAGCCGTACCGTCGGTACGCCCGGATGTCACGGTGATCCATGCGCAGAAGGCCGACCGCAAGGGCAACGTGCTGCTCTGGGGCATTCTCGGGGTGCAGAAGGAGGCGGCCCTGGCGGCTCAGCGCTGCATCGTCACCGTCGAGGAAATCGTCGATGACCTGAAGGCGCCCATGAACAGTTGTGTGCTGCCGACCTGGGCCTTGACTGCAGTGTGCCATGTGCCCGGTGGTGCGCACCCGTCCTACGCCCATGGCTATAACGAACGTGACAACCGTTTCTACCAGGCGTGGGACCCAATCGCCCGCGACCGTGAGACGTTTACCGCCTGGATCGACGAATACATCCATGGCACCGCCGACTTCCGTGAATTCCAGGCCAAGCTGGCCGCCGCGCAGGAGGCCAAGTAATGGCTTACTCCACCAATGAAATGATGACCGTCGCCGCCGCGCGCCGCCTCAAGAATGGCTCGGTGTGCTTCGTCGGCATCGGCCTGCCGTCCAAGGCGGCCAACCTGGCGCGCCTGACCTCGTCGCCTGACGTGGTGCTGATCTACGAGTCCGGCCCGATTGGCGCCAAGCCATCGGTGCTGCCGCTGTCCATTGGTGACGGTGAGTTGGCGGAAACCGCCGATACCGTGGTGCCCACCGGCGAGATCTTCCGTTACTGGCTGCAAGGTGGACGCATCGACGTCGGCTTTCTCGGCGCGGCGCAAGTGGACCGCTTCGGCAACATCAACACCACCGTGGTCGGCGACTATCACCAGCCCAAGGTACGTTTGCCGGGTGCCGGCGGCGCGCCGGAGATCGCAGGGTCCGCCAAGAGCGTGTTGATCATCCTTAAACAGTCGTCCCGTTCGTTTGTCGACAAGCTGGATTTCATCACCTCGGTCGGCCACGGCGAAGGCGGCGATTCGCGTAAGCGCCTGGGTCTGCCGGGCGCCGGTCCCGTCGGCATCATCACCGACCTGTGCATCATGGAGCCGGAGGAGGGCACCCATGAGTTCGTGGTCACCGCGTTGCACCCCGGCGTGACCCGTGAGCAGGTAATAGCGGCGACCGGTTGGGCAATCCGCTTTGCCGACCAGGTCGAGATCACCGCCGAACCGACCGAGGTTGAGCTCAACGCCCTGCGTGACCTTGAGGCACGCACCGCAGCCGCCCACGGCCAAGCACCCGGAGAAGCCTGATGCGCGATGTGTTTATCTGTGATGCCATTCGAACGCCCATCGGCCGTTTCGGCGGTGGCCTGTCCACGGTGCGCGCCGATGACCTCGCCGCGTTGCCGATCAAGGCACTGATGGAGCGCAACCCGACGGTGGATTGGAACGCGGTTGATGAAGTGTTCCTTGGCTGCGCCAACCAGGCCGGCGAAGACAACCGCAACGTGGCGCGCATGGCGCTGCTGCTGGCGGGCCTGCCGGAAAGCGTTCCCGGCGTGACCCTCAACCGCCTGTGCGCTTCGGGTATGGATGCTATCGGCACGGCCTTTCGCGCGATTGCCAGCGGCGAAATGGAGTTGGCGATTGCCGGTGGCGTCGAGTCGATGTCCCGTGCGCCGTTCGTGATGGGCAAGGCCGATGCCGCGTTTTCGCGCAACATGAAGCTCGAAGACACCACCATTGGCTGGCGCTTTATCAACCCGTTGATGAAAGCCCAGTATGGCGTGGACGCGATGCCGCAGACCGCCGATAACGTCGCCGACGACTACGCCATCTCCCGCGCCGACCAAGACGCGTTTGCCCTGCGCAGCCAGCAACGCACCGCTGCTGCCCAGGCCTCCGGCTTCTTCGCCGAAGAAATCGTGCCGGTGCGGGTCGCGCATAAAAAAGGCGAGATCCTGGTGGAGCAGGACGAGCATCCCCGGGACACCACCCTGGAAGCACTGGCCAATCTAAAACCGGTGAACGGTCCGGACAAGACCGTTACCGCCGGCAATGCCTCGGGGGTCAACGACGGTGCTGCTGCGCTGATCCTTGCCTCTGGCGAAGCCGTGAAGCAACACGGCCTCACCGCCCGCGCGCGGGTATTGGGCATGGCCAGTGCCGGTGTCGCGCCGCGTGTGATGGGGATCGGCCCGGTGCCGGCGGTGCGCAAGCTGGTGGAGCGCTTAGGCCTGGCAGTTACTGATTTTGACGTGATCGAACTCAACGAAGCGTTCGCCAGCCAAGGCCTGGCGGTGCTGCGCGAGCTGGGCCTGGCCGACGATGCGCCCCAGGTCAACCCCAACGGTGGCGCCATCGCCCTGGGCCATCCGCTGGGCATGAGCGGTGCGCGGCTGGTACTGACCGCCCTGCATCAGCTGGAAAAAACCGGCGGGCGCAAAGGCCTGGCGACCATGTGTGTAGGCGTTGGCCAAGGCCTGGCCTTGGCCATTGAACGCATCTGATAAAAAGAGGATTGTTTCATGAGTGACAAGCCCGGTTACCGGCGCCCGCAAGCGGGCACTCAACCTGATTACCTGCACCCGGCCTACCAGTCGACGAACTTGCGCTCGCCGTCCCAGCCGTTGGTGTTCCTGCCCCATTCCTTGTCGGAAATCACCGGCCCGACCATCGGAGCCGAGCGGATCAACGCCAAGGACAACGACCTCACCGCCCAGCATGAAGGCGAGCCCCAGGGCGAACGCATCATCATTCACGGGCGCGTACTGGACGAAAACGGCCTGCCGGTGCCCGGCATCCTGGTGGAGATCTGGCAGGCCAACGCCGCCGGTCGCTACAACCACAAGCGCGACCTGCATGACGCGCCGCTGGACCCGAACTTCACCGGTACCGGGCGCACCGTCACCGACGCCGAGGGCTGGTACCAGTTTCAGACCATCAAGCCCGGCGCCTACCCGTGGGGCAATCACCACAACGCCTGGCGCCCGGCGCATATCCACTTTTCGCTGTTCGGCCCGAGTGTGCTGACGCGGCTGGTCACGCAAATGTACTTCCCCGGCGACCCGCTGCTCGAATACGACCCGATCTACAACTGCGTGCCGGACACCAGCGCCAAGCAACGCCTGATCGCCAGCTTCGACCTGGAAAAAACCATTCCTTCCTATGCCCTCGGCTACCGCTGGGACATCGTCCTGCGCGGCCGCGACGCCACGCCGATGGAGAAATGAGATGAGCCTTTACGCAACCACGTCCCACACCGTCGGGCCGTATTACCACATCGGCCTGACCTGGCTGAACCGCGAAGACCTGACCGTCGCCGCCACCCTCGGCGAACGCGTGGCGATCACTGGGCAAGTGCTGGACGGCAACGGTGATGTGGTCAACGACGCCATGCTCGAGGTGTGGCAGGCGAACGCCGCCGGCAAGTACGACCACCCGGAAGACGAGCAGGACAAGGCGGTAGACCCAAACTTCGAAGGCTTTGGCCGCGTGCCGGTGGATGCTGAAGGGCGTTTTCGCTTTACCACGATCAAGCCGGGCAGCGTGCCGGGGCTTGGGGGCACGACCCAGGCGCCGCATCTGGTGGTGCTGGTGTTTGCGCGCGGGCTGGTCAAGCACCTGCTGACGCGGATTTATTTTGACGGTGAAGCGTTGAATGGCGATGACGCATTGCTGGGCTGTGTGCCGGCGGAGCGTCGCGACACCTTGATTGCGAAGCCGGATGCGGCGGGTGTGTATCAGTGGAATGTGATTTTGCAAGGGACAGATAAGGAAACGGTGTTCTTCGATTACTGAGTCGCTTGTCAGGGCCTCATCGGGGGCAAGCCCCCTCCCACATTTTGATCGCGCCGCCTATCAAGTGTGGGAGGGGGCTTGCCCCCGATAGGGCCCTTCCAGGCAACCCCGATCCAAAAGTCTGCTTGCGGAACATGGTTGTTGCAAAGTATGTCTAGGCTATAACCGTTCCCACTGAGTGAAAAAACATGACAACAACAACGAGTCACTACACCGGAGAAGAACGCAGCAAACGGATTTTTGCGATTGTCGGTGCTTCCTCCGGCAACCTGGTCGAATGGTTCGACTTCTACGTCTATGCCTTCTGCGCCATCTATTTTGCCCCGGCGTTTTTTCCATCGGATGACCCCACCGTGCAGCTGCTCAACACCGCTGGGGTGTTCGCTGCCGGGTTCCTGATGCGCCCCATCGGCGGCTGGCTGTTTGGTCGGGTGGCCGACAAGCATGGCCGCAAGAATTCAATGATGATCTCGGTGCTGATGATGTGCGCCGGTTCCCTGGTCATCGCCTTTTTGCCCACTTACAAAGACATCGGTGCCTGGGCGCCGGCGCTGCTGTTGGTGGCGCGGCTGTTCCAGGGCTTGTCGGTGGGTGGCGAATACGGCACCACCGCCACCTACATGAGCGAAGTGGCGCTCAAGGGCCAGCGCGGCTTCTTCGCCTCGTTCCAGTACGTGACCCTGATCGGCGGGCAACTGCTGGCGGTGTTGGTGGTGGTGATCCTGCAACAGATCCTCACCGAAGAAGAATTGCGCGCCTGGGGCTGGCGGATTCCGTTCGTGATCGGCGCCATTGCGGCGGTGATCTCCCTGCTGCTGCGCCGCACCCTCAAGGAAACCACCAGCAAGGAAATGCGCGAAGACAAGGACGCCGGCAGCATCGTCGCGCTGTTCCGTGATCACGGCAAAGCCTTCATTACCGTGCTGGGCTATACCGCCGGCGGCTCACTGATTTTCTACACCTTCACCACCTACATGCAGAAGTACCTGGTGAACACCGTGGGGATGCACGCCAAGACGTCCAGCTACATCATGACCGGCGCGCTGTTTCTCTACATGTGCATGCAGCCGCTGTTCGGCATGCTGGCCGACAAGATCGGCCGGCGCAATTCCATGCTCTGGTTCGCCGGCCTCGGCACGCTGTTCACGGTGCCGATCCTGCTGACCCTGAAAACCGTCACCAGCCCGTTCCTGGCCTTTGTCTTGATCACCCTGGCCCTGGCGATCGTCAGCTTCTACACCTCCATCAGCGGCCTGGTCAAAGCGGAGATGTTCCCACCTCAGGTGCGGGCCTTAGGAGTAGGCCTGGCGTATGCCGTGGCCAACGCGGTGTTCGGTGGTTCGGCCGAAGTCGTCGCGTTGAGCCTGAAGTCCATCGGTATGGAGAACACGTTCTACTGGTATGTCACCGCGATGATGGCCGTGGCGTTCCTGTTCAGCTTGCGCCTGCCCAAGCAGGCCGCTTACTTGCACCATGATTTGTAAGGGATGAGTTATGACGCTGCGCACGAGCAACCAACTGTTCGACGCTTACTTCACCGCTGACAGCATGGCCGAAGTGTTCTGCGACCAGGGCCGCTTGCAGGGCATGCTGGATTTCGAGGCCGCGCTGGCCCGGGCCGAGGCCCAGGTCGGATTGATCCCGCAGGCCGCCGTGGCCCCGATTGCCCAGGCTTGCCTGGCCTCGCTGTATGACGTGGATGCGCTCAGCGTGGCGATTGCCACTGCGGGCAACTCTGCCATTCCGTTGGTCAAGGCGCTGGGCAAGTTGATTGCCGCTGAAGATGCAGGGGCCGAGCGCTATGTGCACCTGGGCGCCACCAGCCAGGATGTGATGGACACCGGACTGGTCTTGCAACTGCGCGACGCGCTGGCGTTGATCGAAACGGACCTGGCGCGCCTGGGTGATGTGCTGGCCGCCCAGGCGCAGCGGCATGCGTCGACGCCTATGGCTGGCCGCACCTGGCTGCAACATGCCACGCCCGTCACCCTGGGCATGAAAATCGCCGGCTGGCTGGGCGCGGTGACGCGCAGTCGTCAGCGGCTGGCGGAGTTGAAACCGCGTTTGCTGGTGCTGCAGTTTGGCGGCGCGTCGGGCACCCTGGCCGCGCTCGGCGAGCAGGCCATGCCGGTGGCGCAGGCCTTGGCCGCGGAGTTGCAACTGGCCCTGCCTGATCAGCCCTGGCACACGCAACGAGATCGCCTGGTGGAGTTGGCCAGCGTGCTTGGCCTGATCGCCGGCAGCCTCGGCAAGCTGGGCCGTGACGTCAGCCTGTTGATGCAAACCGAAGCGGCGGAAGTGTTCGAGCCCTCGGCGCCGGGCAAGGGCGGTTCGTCGACCATGCCCCACAAGCGCAACCCGGTGGGCGCCGCCGTGCTGATCAGCGCCGCGACCCGCGTTCCCGGCCTGGTGGCGACGCTGTTCAGCGCCATGCCCCAGGAGCACGAACGCAGCCTGGGGCTGTGGCATGCCGAATGGGAAACCTTGCCCGAGATCTGCCGACTGGTGTCCGGCGCGCTGAAGCAGGCGCTGTTGGTCAGCGAAGGCTTGGAGGTGGACGCCGAGCGTATGGCCCGCAACCTCGACCTGACCCAAGGCCTGGTGCTGGCCGAAGCCGTGAGCATCGTGCTGGCCCAACGTCTGGGCCGTGAGACGGCGCATCACCTGCTGGAGCAATGCTGCAAACGCGCCGTCGCCCAGCAGCGGCATTTACGTGCCGTGCTGGCGGATGAGCCGCAGATCACCGCCGAGTTGTCATCGGCCGAACTGGATCGCTTGCTCGATCCGGCCAACTATCTCGGCCAGGCCCGTACCTGGGTCAGTCGCGCCGTGACCGAACACTTTGCATTGACCGCGTAAGGAGACCGCTGTGGCTTTCGTACAACTCGCCGAGGGCGAACTGCATTACCAACTCGATGGGCCCGCCGATGCACCGGTACTGGTGCTGTCCAACTCCCTGGGCACCGACCTGCATATGTGGGACATCCAGATCCCGGCATTCACCGAACACTTTCGGGTACTGCGCTTCGATACCCGCGGCCATGGCCGGTCGCTGGTGACCGAGGGGCCTTACAGCATCGAACAACTGGGCCACGATGTACTCGCGCTGCTGGATGCGCTGGATATTCAACGCGCGCATTTTTGCGGGCTGTCCATGGGCGGGCTGATCGGCCAGTGGCTGGGCATCAACGCAGGGAAGCGGCTTAATCGCCTGGTGGTGTGCAACACCGCCGCCAAGATCGGCACGCTGGATGTGTGGAACCCACGTATTGAAATGGTGTTGCGCGATGGCGCGGCGGCGATGGTCGCGCTGCGCGATGCCTCGATTGCGCGCTGGTTCACCGCCGATTTTGCCGCCGCCCACCCTCACCAGGCCAAGCAGATCACCGACATGCTCGCGGCCACCTCGCCCGAGGGTTATGCCGCCAACTGCGCGGCGGTGCGTGATGCGGATTTCCGTGAACAGCTGGCGTCGATCAAGGCCCCGACCCTGGCGATTGCCGGCACTGAAGACGCGGTGACACCGCCCGCCGGCAGCCACTTTATCCAGAACCACGTACAGGGGGCCGAATACGCCGAGTTCTATGCGGCGCACCTGTCCAATGTCCAGGCCGGCGCTGCCTTCAGCGACCGCGTGATTGAATTTCTGCTGGGCCGTTGAGGAGCTTTTTCGTGGACGAGAAACAACGTTATGCCGAAGGTTTGCAGGTGCGCCGCGAAGTGCTGGGGGACGCCCATGTCGAGCGCAGCCTCAACGCGCTGACCGAATTCAACAGTGAGTTCCAGGAAATGATCACCCGCCATGCCTGGGGCGACATCTGGACCCGCCCTGGCTTGCCACGGCACACCCGCAGCCTGATCACCATCGCCATGCTGATCGGCATGAACCGCACCGACGAGCTGAAGCTGCATTTGCGCGCCGCCGCCAGCAACGGCGTGACCCGCGCCGAAATCAAGGAAGTGCTGATGCAAAGCGCGATCTACTGCGGCATACCGGCAGCGAATGCAACGTTCCACCTGGCCGAGTCGGTGTGGGATGAGCTGGGCGTCGAGTCCCGCAAGACCTGACTCTGGAATACAGACAAATGTGGGAGGGGGCTTGCCCCCTCCCACATTTTTGATCTCTGCAGTCTGTTGAGATCAGTTGGAATCGGCATCCCACACCCAATTCCACACCCCCGGCAGGTGCACCGGTTCGTTTACATCCTTGACCGTCCGCGCCAGGGCCGCGCGTTGCAGCGCTGCACGGTCGGTGTAGAACGGCTCGGCAGCGGTCTTCAGGCCGTTGATGCGTGCGCTGTCCATCAGGATCTGCAGGTATTCCTGCATATGCCGTGCGGTGTAGCGGTTGATGTCGTGGAAGGTCACCACCACGGGTATCACGCCGTCTACCGACGGCAACTCACCCAGCGCGATGCGCTCACGCACCATGGACAGCTGCCGGTACAGGTTGGCGCGGCGGCGGGGGCTGGCGTTGAAGCCCCAGATTTTGCCGTCATTAGCACTCAGGTCGGTCAGCAATACCTGCATGCCGTGGCGCTGATAGGCGGCGAAGGTGCGGCGGTCGTAGTTCCAGAACGGTGGTCGCACCAGCAGTGGCGGTGTGCCGGTAATGCCGGCAATGTGCGCGGCGCCTTCGGTGAGGGTGCGTTCCAGCTCGGCGTCATTGAGCCAGCGATGATTGGTATGAAATGCCGTCGCGGTGTGGAAGGCCAGGACATGGCCGGCGGCGTACTCGCGCTCCATGGTCTTGCGCCCGCGCGCGCTGCCCCCTGAACGGGCGGCTTCGGTCTGCAGGAAAAACACCGCCTTGATCCCCGGCAGCACCGGGTTATTGGCCAGGTCGGCCACCACCGAACGGCTCGGGTTGTTGTATCCCGAGGCGCTTGGGCCGTCATCGAAGGTCAGCAGAAAACGGATCGGCGCCTGGGTTTGCAGGCGCTGCTCGGTCTGCGGCGTCAGGGCGATGGGCGAGCCGATACAGCCGCCCAGGCTCAGGGCCAGGGCAAACACGGCGAGTGCTGTAGCGAAGGTTTTCATGCTGTGCGCAGGCCCGAATAAAAGACCGCTGCTGGGTCGATCAGCAGCGGCAGGCGCGCACGATACAGTAACTGCGATGCCGGTTTACAGCAGACTTATCGGGTAGCTGACGATCAACCGGTTTTCATCGAACTCATTGTTGCTGTAGTCACGCCGCATGCTGGAGTTGCGCCAGCGCAGGGTCAGGTTTTTCAGGCTGCCGCTTTGCACGGTGTAGCCCAATTCGCTTTCGCGCCCCCATTCCTTGCCGTCGGTCACCGCGCCGGTGTGCACATTGCTGCCACTGATATAGCGGTTCATCAGGGTCAGGCCCGGCACGCCAAGGGCAACGAAGTTGTAGTCGTGGCGCACTTGCCAGGATTTCTCCTGGGCGTTGTCGTAGCTGGAGTTATAGCTGTCGTTGGCCAGGGTGCCGCCACTGGTGCCGTTGACCCGCATCCAGGCGTTGTCGCCGGTCAGTTTTTGCAAGCCGACGTAGAAGGTGTTGCCACCGTGGCGGGCCGATAGCAGGCCAGACCAGGTCTTGTTGTCCAGGCTGCCGGCGCGGGCGCTGCCGTCGTCCTTGCCATAGAAGAACCCAAGGTTGGCGCCCAGGGTCCAGTCGCCCACGGGCTGGCTGTGGATCAGGTTGAGAAATTGCTGGCGGTAGATGTCCTTGAGCTGGGCATTCCATACCCCGACTTGGGTGCGCTTGTCGTTGAAGGCGTATTCGGCGCCCTGGAAATTGAAGCGGTCGGACGTGAACGCGGTTTTGCCGGTCATCGACATGTCGCGCATGCTGCTGTCGTCCCGGGGGCTGTTGGCACGGAACTGGCCGCCGTACAGGGTCAGGCCATCGATTTCCTTGGAGGTGATCTGCCCGCCACGCAGGGTTTGCGGCAGTGAGCGGCCATCGTCCGCGCGCAGGATCGGCAGCACCGGCATCCATTCGCCGACTTTCACTTCAGTCTTGGAAAAGCGTGCCTTGAACGCCACGCCCAGGCGCCCGAATTCATCGGCTGGCCGGCCGTCGTGGTCCAGCGGCAATAACTGAGTGCCACCGGTGCCGCGCCCGCCATCGAGCTTGAGCGAGTACAAGCCCAGCACGTCCACACCAAAACCAATCGTGCCCTGAGTGAACCCGGACTTGGCGTCGAAGATGAAACTTTGCGTCCACTCCTGCGCGCCGCCCTGGGTTTTGGTCGGGTTGGTGTAGTTGCGATTGAAGAAAAAATTGCGCAGGTTGAGGTTGGCGCTGGCGTCTTCGAGAAAGCCGTGTTCTTCGGCGGCGACAGGCAGGGCAAGACTGGCGACAGCGGTTGCCAGCAAAAGCCGGCGCGGGTGGAAAGTGCTCATGGTGTCGGACCTGTTGTTATTGGGGTTATGCAGGTGGCGGCCATGGTGCGCGGTGGTGCAGGGGCGGTGAAAGTAGGGGGGAGCGGGTTGTGGGCGATGATCGAACGCAAGTTGTCGAATAAAAACCGGGTATAAAAAAACCGCCTCCGGTAAGGGAGGCGGTTTGATTACAGCGACGCTATCAGAACAACTTGAGCGGCGGCGCGTCTTCTTTCACCGGCTCGTTCTTACCGGTCTGCTCGTTCCAGCCACCGCCGAGGGCCTTGTACAGGTTGACCTCGCTGGTCAGCTGCGCCAGGCGGTCGGTGATCAGCGATTGCTGGGCACTGAACAGTTGGCGCTGGGCGTCGAGGAAGGTCAGGTTGCTGTCCACACCGATGCGGTAGCGACGCTCGGCCAGGCGGTAGTAATCCTGGTTGGCGGCGACGAAACCACGTTGTGCATCCAGCTGCTGCTTGTAGGTCGCACGCGCGGCGAGGCCGTCGGAGACTTCCTGGAAGCCGGTCTGGATGGCCTTCTCGTAGTTGGCCACGTTGATCTCTTTCTGGATCTTCGAGTAGTCCAGGCTTGCGCGCAGGCTACCGGCGTTGAAGATCGGGATGTTGATCTGTGGCGCGAACGACCAGGTGCCCGAGCCGCCCTTGAACAGGCCGCCCAGGTTCGGGCTGGCGGTACCGGCGCTGGCGGTCAGGCTGATGCTTGGGAAGAATGCCGCACGGGCCGCACCGATGTTGGCGTTGGCGGCCTTGAGGTTGTACTCGGCCTGGACGATGTCGGGACGCCGTTGCAGCAGGTCCGACGGCAAGCCGGCCGGTACTTCGCTGAGCAGGTCGTCGGACAATGGCTTGCTGGCGATATTCGCCGGCAGGCCAGTGCCCAGCAGCAGGGTCAGGCTGTTTTCGTCCTGGGCCACCTGGCGCGTATACCGGGCAAGCTGCACGCGGGCGTTTTCCACTGAAGTGCGCGCCTGGCTCAAGTCGAGAGCCGAGGCCACGCCGACTTCGTTGCTGCGCGAGGTGAGCTTGTAGCTCTGCTCGAATGCGCCGAGGGTGTCCTGGGTCAGCCTGAGCAGTTCCTTGTCGGCCTGCCAGGTCAGGTAGGCATTCGCCACGTTGGCCACCAGGCTGATCTGGGTGCTGCGCCGTGCTTCTTCGGTGGCGAAGTATTTCTGCAGCGCCTCTTCGCTCAGGCTGCGTACGCGGCCGAACAGGTCCAATTCATAGGAACTGATCCCCAGGCCTGCCGAGTACTGGCTGGCGATGGTCGATTCGCCGGTCTGCGACAGGCGCGCCGGAGTACGCGAACGGCTGCCGCTGCCGGTGGCCGAGACCGCCGGGAACAGGTCGGCACGCTGGATCTGGTACTGCGCCGCGTAGGCGTCGATGTTCAGGGCCGCGACGCGCAGGTCACGGTTGTTCACCAGCGCAGTCTGGATCAGCTGTTGCAGGGCAGGGTCATGGAAAAACTGCTTCCAGCCTTGCTCGGCGGCGGCCTGGCCCGGCGCCTGGGCCGACGAATACGCCGGCCCCTGCGGGAACTGCGCTGCTACCGGCGCTTCGGGGCGCTGGTAGTCAGGGATCAGCGAGCAGCCACTGAGCACGAATGCGGTGACGGCTAAGGAAAGTAGCGACTTGCTCATTGGCCAGCCTCTTTAGGAGTTTGCTTGGTTTCAGTCTTTTTACGGTCGCCAATGGCGGACACGGTTGCAAAGAACAATGGCACCCAGAAGATCGCCAGCACCGTGGCCGTGATCATACCGCCGATAACGCCGGTACCGATGGCGTGCTGGCTGCCTGAACCTGCGCCCGAGGAGATCGCCAGCGGCAGTACGCCGAGGATGAACGCCATGGAGGTCATGATGATCGGGCGCAGACGCATGCGGGACGCTTCGATCGCGGCCTCGACGATGCCTTTGCCCTGTTCGTGGAGCTCTTTGGCGAACTCCACGATCAGGATGGCGTTTTTCGCCGCCAGACCCACCGTCACCAGCAGGCCCACCTGGAAGAACACGTCGTTGGACAGCCCGCGCATGCTGGTGGCGATCAACGCCCCCACCACACCCAGCGGCACGACCAGTACCACTGCAATCGGGATCGACCAGCTTTCGTACAGCGCCGCGAGGCACAGGAACACCACCAGCAGCGACAGGGCATACAGCGCCGGCGCCTGGGAGCCGGACAAGCGTTCCTCGTACGACAGGCCTGTCCAGGCATAGCCGATACCGGCCGGCAGTTGCTTGACCAGACGCTCGACTTCAGCCATTGCATCACCGGTGCTGTAACCCGGTGCCGGGGTGCCGAGGATTTCCATCGCCGCCACGCCGTTATAACGCGAGAGCTTCGGCGAACCGTAGATCCACTTGCCCGAGGCGATGGCCGACAACGGCACCATTTTCCCGGAGTCGCTGCGCACGTACCACTTGTTCAGGTCTTCCGGCGACATACGGCTGGCGGCTTCGCCCTGCACGTACACCTTCTTCACGCGACCACGGTCAATGAAGTCGTTGACGTAGCTGCCACCCAGGGCAATCGCCAGGGTCTGGTTGATGCTCGACAGCGTAATGCCCTGGGCGCTGGCCTTCTCGTCGTCGACGGTGAGCTCATACTGCGGCTCATCGTTCACGCCGTTAGGACGTACGCCGGCCAGGATCTTGCTTTGTGCCGCCATGCCCAGGAACTGGTTGCGCGCGGCCATCAGCTTGTCATGGCCGACACCACCCTGGTCTTGCAGGAACACGTCGAAACCGGTGGCGTTACCCAGTTCCAGTACAGACGGCGGCACGATGGCGAATACCATGGCGTCCTGGAAGGTCTGCATGAAGTAGCCCTGGGCACGCTTGGCAATTTCGAATACCGACGTGGACGCATCACGCTCATCCCACGGCTTGAGCATCACGAACGCCAGGCCCGAGCTTTGACCACGACCGGCGAAGTTGAAGCCGTTCACGGTAAATACCGACTTCACGCCTTTGCCTTCGCCTGGCTCGCCTTCCTTGTCGTTGAGCAGGAAGATGCGCATGTCGTCGATGACTTTTTGCGTGCGCTCGGCCGTGGAGCCGACCGGGGTCTGCACCTGGGCAAAGATCACGCCCTGGTCTTCATCGGGCAGGAACGCGGCAGGGATGCGCATGAACAGCCAGATCATGCCGGCGAAGATCAGCAGGTACACCAGGAACGCCGGGATCTTGTGCTTGATCATGTTGCCCACGCCGCGCTCGTAGCTCAGTACGCCACGGTCGAAGGTGCGGTTGAACCAGCCGAAGAAACCACGCTTGGGTTGACCGTGCTTTTCCGGGTCGATCGGCTTGAGCATGGTGGCGCACAGGGCCGGGGTGAAGATCAGCGCAACCAGTACCGACAACGCCATGGCCGAAACGATGGTGATGGAGAACTGTTTGTAGATCACACCGGTGGAGCCGCCGAAGAACGCCATCGGCAGCAGTACCGCCGACAGTACCAGGGCAATACCCACCAGGGCGCCCTGGATCTGGCTCATGGACTTGACCGTCGCCTCTTTCGGCGACAGGTGCTCCTCGGCCATGACGCGCTCGACGTTTTCCACCACGACGATGGCGTCGTCCACCAGCAAGCCGATGGCCAGGATCATGCCGAACATGGTCAGGGTGTTAATGGTGAAACCGAACGCCGCGAGGATCCCGAAGGTACCCAGCAACACCACCGGCACCGTCATGGTGGTGATGATGGTGGCGCGGAAGTTCTGCAGGAACAGGAACATCACCAGGAACACCAGCACGATCGCTTCGACCAGGGTGTGGACAACACCGGAGATCGATTCGGTGACCACTGGCGTGGTGTCATACGGCACCACCGCCTTCATGCCTGGCGGGAAGAATGGCTCCAGCGAGGCGACGGTGGCACGAATGGCCTTGGCGGTATCCAGGGCGTTGGCGCCGGAGGCCAGTTTGATCGCCATGCCGGAAGCCGGGTTGCCGTTGAACTGCGCGCTGATGCTGTAGGTCTGGCCGCCCAGCTCGATGCGGGCGACGTCCTTCAAGCGTACTTGCGAGCCGTCGGTGTTGACCTTCATGAGGATGTTGCCGAACTGCTCGGCAGTCTGCAGGCGGGTCTTGCCGATGATCGTGGCGTTCAGCTGGGTGCCGGGCAGGGCAGGCAAGCCGCCCAATTGACCGGTGGCCACCTGGACGTTCTGCGCCTGGATCGCGGTGCTCACATCGACCGGCGTCAGCTGGTAGTTGTTGAGCTTGGCCGGGTCCAGCCAGATGCGCATGGCGTACTGCGAACCGAACACCTGGAAGTCACCGACACCCGCGGTACGCGAGATCGGGTCCTGGATGTTGGACACGATGTAGTTCGACAAGTCGTCCTTGGTCATGCTGCCGTCTTCCGACACCAGACCGATCACCATCAGGAAGTTCTTCACCGACTTGGTAACGCGGATACCCTGCTGCTGTACTTCCTGGGGCAGCAGTGGCGTCGCCAGGTTCAGCTTGTTCTGCACCTGCACCTGGGCGATGTCCGGGTTGGTACCCTGGTTGAACGTCACGGTGATCGTCATGCTGCCGTCGGAGTTACTGTCCGAGGAAACGTAACGCAGGTTGTCGATACCGTTGAGCTGTTGCTCGATGACCTGCACCACGGTGTCTTGCACGGTTTGTGCGGACGCGCCCGGGTAGGTCACCTGGATGTCGATGGCGGTTGGCGCGATGGCCGGGTATTGGTTGATGGGCAACTTCAGGATCGACAGTGCCCCGACCAGCATGATCACCAGGGCGATTACCCAGGCGAAAATGGGACGGTCGATAAAAAATTTCGACATGGATTACTCCCCTTTGCCAGCAGCGGCAGCAGGAGCGGCGGAACCGGCAGGCTTGGCGTTGTCTGCTTCCTTGACCTTGACCTCGGCACCCGGCTTGACGTACTGCAAGCCTTCGGTGATGACGCGGTCACCGGCGTTCAAGCCTTTTTCCACCAGCCAGTAGGCGCCGTAGGTACGGTTGGCCACCAGTTCACGCTGCTCGACCTTGTTGTCGGCATTGACGACAAGCGCCGTCGGAGTGCCTTTGAGGTCGCGCGTCACACCTTGCTGCGGTGCCAGAATGGCTTTGCTGTTCACGCCAGCTTGCAGTTGGGCGTGTACGAACATGCCCGGCAGCAGGGTGTGGTCCGGGTTGGGGAACACGGCGCGCAGGGTGACCGAACCGGTGGTCTGGTCAACCGACACTTCGGAGAACTCCAGCTTGCCTTCCTGGCCGTAGTCACTGCCATCTTCCAGGGTCAGCTTGACCTTGGCGGCATTGGCGCCGGCTTTTTCCAACTGACCGCTTTCCAGGTCGCGACGCAGTTTGAGCATTTCTGCCGAGGACTGGGTGACGTCGACGTAGATCGGGTCCAGTTGCTGGATCACGGCCATGGAGTCGGCCTGGCCGTTGCTGACCAGCGCGCCTTCGGTGACCGAAGAACGGCCGATACGCCCGGAGATCGGCGCGTACACCTTGGTGTAGCGCACGTTGATCTGGGCGGTTTGCACGTTGGCTTCGGCCGTCATGCGGTTGGCGACGGCGGTGTCGTATTCCTGACGGCTGACGGCCTGTTCATCGACCAGCTGCTTGTAGCGGTCGGTGATGGATTTGGTCTGGGTCAGGTTGGCTTGTGCGCTTTTGAGGGTCGCTTCATAGACCGACGGGTCGATCTGATAAAGCTGCTGGCCTTCCTTCACGTCCGCGCCTTCCTTGAACAGGCGCTTGAGAATGATGCCGTTGACCTGGGGGCGTACTTCCGCAATGCGGTAGGCCGTGGTGCGGCCAGGCAGCTCGGTGGTCAGGGTGAAGGCTTGCGGTTGAATGGTGACCACGCCGACCTGAGGGGTTTGAGCGGGCGGAGCCGCTTCTTCCTTTTTACATCCGCTGAGCAGCGATGCCAGGGCGACGGCAGTGACCAGAGCGGTAACAGCTGGCTTAAGTTGCATGAAGATCCTCGGGTCAGGCGCGCAGAGTGCGCACAAGAAGTGTGGAAGGGTAAAAACAAAGCTGCGAGTAGATAAGTAGCTTGCTACGCAATATACTTACGTTCATGGTTGTTTGTAAACTCTTGACAGGCAGGGCGGAATGTACACAAAGCACCCCCCAAAGCCTCGATTTTAGTACGTTCGGCGCCCATGACGGTGTCGTCCCACAATTATTCAGATGATCGTTCGCGTCTATTAACATTGCGTTAACGATAGTCCCAAGTGTTCTGATTGAGGTTTTACTGCCATGGTTCGTCGCACCAAAGAGGAAGCTCAGGAAACGCGCAGCCAGATTCTCCAAGCCGCCGAGCAAGCCTTCTATGACCGTGGCGTTGCGCGGACCACGCTGGCGGATATCGCCGCCCTGGCCGGCGTCACGCGCGGTGCAATTTACTGGCATTTCAGCAACAAGTCCGACTTGTTGCAGGCACTGCTCGATACGCTGCACGAACCCTTGGACGAATTGGCCCGGGCGAGTGAAAGCGAGGATGAAATCGACCCGTTGGGGTGTATGCGCAAGCTGCTGATTCATCTGTATCATCAAGTGGCCCTGGACCCGAAAACCCGGCGCATCAACGAAATCCTGTTCCATAAGTGCGAGTTCACCGATGAAATGTGCGACATGCGCCGCCAACGCCAGGCCCACAGCCTGGAGTGCAACCTGCGCATCGGCCTGACGTTGCGCAATGCGGTGCATCGCGGCCAATTGCCGGAAAATCTCGATACCACCCGTGCAGCGGTGTGTATTCATGCCTACATCCACGGCTTGATCGGCCAGTGGCTATTGGTGCCCGACAGTTTCCAACTGCATCAGGACGCCGAGCGCTGGGTGGACGCCGGGCTGGACATGCTGCGCCTGAGCCCCAGCCTGCGCAATTGAGACAAAATGCGTAATTACGTCCAGTTGTGTCAACAGTAAAGCCTAAGGACAGTCAATCGTCCTTCTGCCTGATTGAAGGGGTGACTTTATATACGCGCTGGCGGGCGGTTGATAGGTAGCGCCCTAAGTATTTTGTAGCGATTTTGTTGCGGATCTGTGAAGCGATGTTTCCAAGACGAAACATGCGGTCAAAAATGTGGGAGGGGGCTTGCCCCCGATAGTGGTGTGTCAGTCACTGATGTGTTGACTGAAGCGCCGCCATCGGGGGCAAGCCCCCTCCCACATTGTTCTGTGTTTCAGTCAGTTAGATCGGCAGCGTTGGGTAATCGATGTAACCCACTGGCCCTTTACCGTAGAAAGTTTCCGGGTGCGCGTCGTTCAGTGGTGCATCGGCCTTCAAGCGTGCCGGCAGGTCCGGGTTGGCAATGAACGGTATGCCGAAGGCCACCGCATCGGCCTTGCCGGCGGCCAGCCAGGCATTGGCGCTGTCTTTGGTGAAGCGCTCGTTGGCGATATAGACGCCGCCGAAGGCTTTCTTCAATTGTGGGCCGAGGCTGTCCGCGCCTTCTTTTTCACGGGCGCAGATAAAGGCGATGCCACGCTTGCCCAGTTCGCTGGCGACGTAGGTGAAGGTTTCCGCCAGGTTGGCGTCGCCCATGTCGTGAGCGTCGGCACGCGGTGCCAGGTGCACGCCCACGCGGCCGGCGCCCCAGACTTCGATCGCGGCGTCGGTCACTTCCAGCAGCAGGCGCGCACGGTTTTCCAGGGAGCCACCGTACTGGTCGGTGCGCTGGTTGGTGCTGCTTTGCAGGAACTGGTCGAGCAGGTAGCCGTTGGCGCCATGGATTTCCACGCCGTCAAAACCTGCGGCCTTGGCGTTTTCGGCGCCGGTGCGGTAAGCGTCGACGATGTCGGCGATTTCAGCGGTTTCCAGGGCGCGCGGGGTCGGGTAGTCGGCCAGTGGGCGCACCAGGCTGACGTGGCCTTTGGGCTGGATCGCGCTCGGCGCCACCGGGGTTTCGCCGTTCAGGTACGACTCATGGGAGATGCGACCGACGTGCCACAGTTGCAAGAAAATCTTGCCGCCCGCGCCGTGGATCGCCTTGGTCACGTTGGCCCAGCCGCGAACCTGGTCGTTGGACCAGATGCCCGGCGTGTCCGGGTAGCCCACGCCCATGGGCGTTACGGAGGTGGCTTCGCTGAGGATCAGCCCGGCGGACGCGCGCTGCACGTAGTACTCGGCCATCAGCGCATTGGGTACGCGGCCGACGTCGGCACGGCAGCGGGTCAGCGGCGCCATGATGATGCGGTTTTTCAGTTCCAGGTCGCCCAGTTTGATGGGATCGAAAATAGTCGTCATGGGAAAGCACCTTTGTCTTAAGTTGATCGGTTGGTCGTGGGGGCCAGCTCGGCATCGCCGGGGGCGCTGAGTTCGGTGAAGAGTGCGGTGAGGAAGGCTTGGATCACCTCCTCATTGCGCCGGAAAAAGTGCCACTGCCCGGCCTTCTGGCTGGTGATCAGGCCTGCTCGTTGCAATGTGGCCAGGTGCGCCGACACGGTGGACTGGGACAAGCCGCAGCGCTGGTCGATCTGCCCGGCGCAGATGCCGTATTCGTGGTTGTGCAGTTGCTCGGGGAATTGCACCTTCGGGTCTTTCAGCCAGGTGAGGATGTCTCGTCGTACTGGATGCGCCAGGGCTTTTATTATTTCGTCGAGGTCGATAGACATGGCAGGTGCTCGGTGTCGTAAAACGTTATATCGCGATGAGGCGAACCTTAAATCGTTATATCCCGATATACCAATATGATTTTGCTCTGAGGTCAGGCGGATTGGGTATATCGGGTTATAACGATACGTCGTCGGCAGTGGTAGACTGCGCGCCATGAATTATCTCGCACATCTGCACTTGGGCGGCCAACTGCCTGCGCAACTGCTGGGCAGCCTGTATGGCGACTTCGTCAAAGGCCGCTTGCAGGGCCAGTTCAGCCCCTCCATCGAAGCGGCGATTCAGCTGCATCGCTCCATCGACCGCTTTACCGACAGTCACCCGCTGGTGGGGCAGGCGTTGTCGCGCTTTGGCCTCACACGCAGGCGCTATGCGGGAATTGTTCTGGATGTGTTTTTCGATCACTGCCTGGCGCGGGATTGGGCGCTGTATGCCGACCAACCTCTGGAGCACTTCACCGCGCAGGTGTACCGCGTGCTCGCCGCGGAGCCGCAGTTGCCGGGGCGTCTGGCGCAGATTGCACCCTGGATGGCAGCGGATGATTGGCTGGGCTCGTACCGTGAATTCGAGGTGATGGGGCAGGTGTTGCGGGGGATCTCGCGGCGGCTGACCCAGCCTGAGGAGCTGGGGTTTGCGATGCAGGAATTGCGGGAGCTGTATGAGCCGCTGAGCAAAGACTTCAGTGAGTTCTACCCAGAGCTACAGGCATTTGCACACCTCCAACTGACCGCCCAAAACTAAATGTGGGAGGGGGCTTGCCCCCGATAGCAGTGGCTCAGTCAACCTATGCAGTGACTGGCATACCGCCATCGGGAGCAAGCCCCCTCCCACATTTTTGACCGTGCCTGCTTCAAGCCGCGAATGCCGGTCGAACCTCTATCTGTTCAGCTTCTGGGACCGGCCCAAACAGCGTCTTCTGCACCGCCTGCTGCGCCTGATACGCCAGCGCCGCACGTTCCTGCCCAGCGCAGGCAATCGGTTTGAGCACGTGAATCTCCACGTCGCCCTGGTCATTGCCGAACAGTCGCATCAGGTGCGAGAGCAAATCGTCATCACCTATAAACGGCGCCAACGGGTCCACCTGGCCATCGCGCAGGTAACGGATCGCCACCGGTTGCAGCGCCACATCCGCATCGATCGCACTGGCCAGCAAACGCCCGTGGAAGGTACGCAGGCTGCGCCCGTCGGTGGTGGTGCCCTCGGGGAACATCAGCAGCGGGTGCTGTTGCTCCAGATGGCGGGTCATCTGTTTGCGGATCAACTGGCTGTCACCCGAGCCACGGCGAATGAACAGGCTGCCGGCTTTCGCCGCCAACCAGCCCGCCACCGGCCAGGTGCGCACTTCGGCCTTGGACAGAAACGACATCGGCGCCACGGCACCGAGCAGCGGGATATCGGTCCAGGACACGTGATTGCTCACCCACAGCATCGGTTGCGTCGGCAATTCACCGTGCACCGTCACGCGAAAGGGCAGGGCATTGGTCAGCCGCGCCATAAAAAAGCGCGACCAGCGCTGGCGCCGCACCATCGAATTGGCCACTCCCAGGCGCTCGAACAGGCCAAACACACTGGCCATGCTCAAGCCCAACACCACCACCAGCAGCACCCGGGCGATGCGCCCGTACACGCGCAGGCGGCCCATCACATTGCTGCCTTGAAGTGGCGGGCGTAACGCGGGCACAACTCATCGCGCTTGAGCAGGATGAACACGTCGGCCACCTGGAAATCTTCATCCCAGCACGGTTCGCCGCAGATCTTCGCGCCCAGGCGCATGTACGCCTTGAGCAGCGGCGGCATTTCAGCGATGACGTTGGAGGGCAGGTCCAGCGCCGGCAGCGGTTTTTTCGGTTCGGCGCGCAGATGTTCATTGCACAGGTAGCGCTCGCGCAGGCGCTGCATGATTGCGTGGGCCTGAATGCCGCCATCGTGCATCGGGATGCTTGCGCAGCCCATCAGGTAGCTGTAGCCGCCCTGGTTGAGCACCTCGGCCAACTCTCCCCAGAGCACCGCGATGGTGCCGCCGTTGCGGTAGGCCGGGTCGACGCAGGTACGGCCGATCTCCAGGATCGGGCCCTGCAAGTGCAGCAGCCCATGCAGGCTGAATTCCTCTTCGCTGTAGAACCGGCCCAGGGTGCTGGCGGCCTGGTGATCGAGCAAACGGGTGGTGGCCACCAGTCGACCGCTGTTCAAGTCACGCACGCCAATGTGGCTGCAGTGAACATCATAGTCATCCATGTCCAAACCCAATTCCGCGCCTTTTAGCTTGGCGTTGAATTCGCCGCTGAACACGTTGAACCGCAGGGCCTGGGCTTCCTGCAAGGCCTTGGCGCCAACCAGGCGTTCGGCTTGCAGACGGCGTTCATTGCCGGTGTCGCTGATGCGGGCGAGCTGAGTCATAGCGAGTCTCCGAGTGCCGGCCAGGTTGTGCGGCCAGTCGACTTTGTTGTCCAAAGTCAGGCTATGTAGCCTCGGTGTCATCTCCATGAAGTTACGGTGACCGTTGGATGACAGGCCCGTTGTCGCAAATCTGTCATCGGCCTGCACTACGCTCGCGGGCTTGAATGCCCCTTGAGTTGGTGCCCATGGTCAGAGGCCTGCTGTGCGTTGTTCTGCTGTTTCTCAGCGTTGGCGCTTGCGCCGAAACCTGGCCGGGCCAGGATTGGGTGACGGGCCGATTGGTCGAAGGTCCTGCCGTCGACGCGCTGAATGCCTACGCTTTCCCGCCCCGTGACGACAACACCCGCCAAGGCATCCGCACCGACGCGTTGCTGGTGATCCGCGATGGCGAAATCATCTACGAACGCTACGCCGCACCCACCACCGCCAGCACGCCGCACCTGACCTGGTCGATTAGCAAAAGCCTGATGGCAACCGTGCTGGGCGTGGCCTACGGCGAAAACCGCTTCAAACTGAGCGACCCCGCCGCGCGCTTTTACCCACCGATGAAACAGCACCCCAAGGTGAGCATGGCCG